>CACYTW010000009.1:2780-30160 GCA_902777435.1 uncultured Ruminococcus sp.
ACAGGCGAACCTGCAGAGGGATACACCTTTGCAAAGGGAGATATGGATATAGCATTTGAAGAAGCATCCTTTGCACTTCAATTTGATGAAATCAGTGATATTGTAAAATCAAGCTATGGTTTTCATATTATCAAGAGAATCCCCGGCACATATGAGCTTTCAGGCTATATGAGAGCACAAGCTGAAAAGGACATAAAAATCAGCAAATCTAAGCTTGCTAAGATTTCGGTTTCTGATGTTATGAACGACGCTATTGCTGCTATGGATGAAGTAAGTGCTGAACAATCGGCAGCAGCCTCAAAATAGTATTACAAAATACAGATAAACCAAAAGGGCCTCAATTACTGAGGTCCTTTTATTACGCCTATTTACTTTTGGGATTAAAAATAAGAGCAATCAAAAAGCCAAATACTATTGACGCACTTATTCCGCCTGCGGCGGCTTGCGCACCGCCTAACAATGCACCAAGCAATCCCTTTTCGCCGACAGCTTTTATCGCGCCCTTTGCAAGAACATTGCCAAAGCCTACAATGGGAACAGTTGCACCTGCCCCTGCAAATTCGACCAGCTTATCATATATTCCCAAACCGCCCAATATAACACCGATAACCACAAAAGCTACAAGTATTCTTCCCGGTGTCAGTTTTGTTTTATCTATTAATATTTGTGCAGCAACACAAATCAAGCCTCCAACCCAAAACGCATTCAAATAAGTCATAGCCGTCCTCCTTTATTCTCTTGTTTTCAAACTGACAGCGTGTGCAATAGTCGGTACAGTTTCCCCCTGAAGCGTGGAAGTCGGACTCAGCAATGCACCCGTTCCTACCGCAAGTAAACTCTTTATCTCCTTTTTCTTCATCAACGGAAGTAAGTGTCCGCATAAGACAGAGCCGATACACCCGCATCCGCTTGCCCCCGCGTGAACATCTTGTTCCTCTATATTATAAATCATACATCCGCAATCCTTATAATTGGACGAAATATCTATACCATCCTTTTGCAATAGTTCAACTAATACCTCAGCGCCTATCTTTCCCAAATCTCCCGTCACAATCAAATCATATTCAGATGGCGAAATATTCAGTTCCTTAAAATGCACCTTTAGGGTACTGTATGCCGCAGGCGCCATAGCACCGCCCATATTATTGGCATCTTTTACACCCATATCAACTATTTTTCCTGCCGTTATATGAGTAACCTTTACATCACCTTCACCCTTCTTTAAAATTGCAGAGCCTGCACCCGTAACCGTCCATTGTGCGCTGGGAGTTCGCTGACCGCCGTATTCCAATGGGTTTCTGTATTGGCGTTCCGCCGTGCAAAAGTGACTTGATGTAACAGCCGCCGCAATATCGGCAAAACCGCCATCAATTATCTGTGCCGCAAGTGATATTCCCTCTACCATCGTAGAACACGCTCCGTATATTCCATAATACGGTATATCCAAATCTCTTAGTCCAAAGGCCGCTCCTATACATTGATTTAGCAAATCTCCCGAAAATATCCTATCCACGTCCTCTGTCGTAAGTCCAATCTTTGTCAACGATAGTTTAACCGCCTCACGTTGCATCTTGCTTTCAGTTTTTTCCCAAGTTTTTTCGTTCCATTCATTATCGGGCAGAACTATGTCAAAGCTGTCAGCCAATGGTCCTTCTCCCTCTTTTTCTCCCACTATTGCCGCCGAACTTATTATGCCTACATCATTTATCTTAACCGTCTGTTTGCCAAGCTTGTTGTTCATATACTTCCCCCCATTAATCCTATAATGTAATATATCACTCCCACAAAGGCTGATGCGGTTATTCCATATACTAAGACAGGACCTGCAATAACAAACATCTTTGCCGCAAGTCCTAACACAAGCCCCTCCTTTTTAAATTCCATAGCAGGCGAGACAATCGCGTTTGCAAAACCCGTAATCGGCACAAGAGTACCCGCACCTGCATATTTTGCAATCTTTCCGTATACGTTTATTCCTGTTAAAAACGCTCCCAAAAACACCATTGTCACACTTACTGCCGTTCTTGCAGTTTCTTCGTCTATACCAAATGCCTTGTTATACAAATCATAAAATGCTTGTCCGATAACACAAATAATACCGCCGACCAAAAACGCACAAATCATATCTTTTACTATGGTACTGTTGGGCGACTTTTGGTTTAAGTAGTCTAAATACTCTTTTTTAGAATATTGCATTATATTAATCTCCGTTCCGCTGAATATTACAGCTTAATTTTATATACGGATATTATCTGTTGTTTTATCAGATTTATTCATCACACAACTTCTTTCTCATATCAGAGAGAATTTTCTTTTCCAGACGGGATACCTGCACCTGTGATATGCCGAGCATTTCTGCTGTTTGAGCCTGTGTTTTCATTTGAAAGTACCTCATATAAACAATTTTTTTATCTCTGTCTTTAAGTTCGCCAATCATCTGTCTCAAAGCAACCTTGTTGACCATATCCCCGATTTCATCTTGCTTGCTCTCGATTTTATCAATCAGAGGGTTTATCTCTGATATTCCGTCATCAGTTGATGCATATATAGATTGAGGTCTGACCTGCGACTCTAACGCAACCGCTAAATCTGACGCAGAAATCCCGATTTCAGCAGCTATTTCGGCAATAGTAGGTTCATTTCCCTTGGCGGCGGTAAGACGCTCTTTAACATTCATAGCCTTGATTGCTGTTTCCTTTAGACCTCTGCCGACCTTTATCATTCCGTCATCTCTAAGATACCTTTTAATTTCACCTATAATCATAGGTACTGCATAGGTCGAAAATTTAACATCATATGATGTGTCAAATTTCTCTGCCGCCTTTATAAGTCCTATACTCCCTATCTGTATTAAGTCTTCAACATCATAACCTCTGCCCATAAAACGCTTGACTACGCTGTGAACAAGTCCCATATTTCTGACAATAAGTTCCTCTCTTGCGTTTTCATCACCTTCTGTCACCTTTTGTAACAAAGCCTCATTTTCAGATGTGAAATCTTTAATTTTCAAAAGAGGCACCTACTTTTTTAGTCATTGTAACTGTCGTTCCCACGCCAACCTCTGACTCCACCTTGAGTGTATCCATAAAGCTCTGCATCACAGTAAACCCCATTCCGCTCCTTTCCTCATCCTTGGAATCAGAATATAAGGGCTGCATAGCAAGGGGAACATCGGCAATTCCGCACCCCTTGTCCGAAACAACAATCTCTACTGTCTGACCTGAGATTTTACACCTCATTTCCACTATACCTCTCATTCCCGAATATCCGTGTATTATAGCATTGGTTACCGCCTCTGACACAGAGGTTTTTATATCTGCAAGCTCCTCAACGGTAATATCCAACTGTGCGGCAAAAGCACCTGCCGCCGCTCTTGCAAAAGCCTCATTACAACTTTTACTCGGGAACTCAATCTTTATGTAATTTTCCATTTTCATATCTCCTTACCGCCGCTTACGGCTAAATTATCTGTTATGTTATAAATTATATAGATGTATTATCCGAACTCAATCAATCCCTTAAGTCCCGACAGTTCTATAATTTTATCCACCTGAGGCGAAGTCCTTATTATCAGCATCTTTCCTCCCCTTGCTTTTATAAGCTTATACCTGCCAATCAACATACCTATACCGGAACTGTCCATAAAATCAACTCCGTCAAAATCCATAACAAGATTAATTATACTGTGCATATTAATTTCTTTGTCGATTTTTTCCCGTATATCCGCCGCACAGCTTTGGTCAAGTTCTCCGTCAAGCTTTGCCACCAAAGTTGTGCCTACACGTTCTAATGTCATCTCCATTTTCTTCACTCCTATTCTGTTATTTAAAAATTATATCACGTTTACATTATTTCCCACACATTTTCGTCACCAAAATACTGACACTTTAAAAAATTTTTTAAAAAAATAATCTTTTTTATGACAAAAACCCTACCATTTTTTATGTTTATATGTTATACTGATTATTAAAAGGGGGTCTTCTCTGTGATACAAAAAAAGAAAATTTCAAAGAACTTATCTCAGCTTCTGTTAATGTTGCTTGCCATCTGCGGCGGCATCTTGTTCTATTATTTACTTTTTAAGAAGTCTGATATATCTATCTTGTTTGAAAAGGCATATGCAATTCTCTCGCCTTTTCTGTATGGCTTAGTTGTCGCATATCTGCTAAACCCGATAATGAACTTTTTTGAGAGGAAACTGTCAGACCCCGTATGGAGAAAAGATAAAAAACCGATAACCGACAAAGGCCAAAAAATAGTAAAAATATCAAGCCTTATCCTTACAATGATGGTATTCTTTCTTGCGGTATACCTTTTGTTGATGCTGATTATTCCTCAGCTTGTTACAAGTATACAAAGCATTGTAGAGCGTTTTCCCTCATATATGGCAAAGACAGGCGTGTGGCTGAATAACTTTATGCAGTCTAACCCTGAAATTATGAATGTAATCAATCAGAATTGGGAAAATGTTTCAGGCTGGCTGACTGATACCCTTCTTCCATATGTACAAAGCGTAGCGGCTGATATATCGCCGAATATTTTAGGCGGAGTGGTCAGCGTTGTGTCTACTATGTTTGATTTAATCATAGGAATAATAGTTGCTGTCTATGTTTTAAACAGTAAAAAGACATTGTGCGCTCAATCCAAAAAGATTACCTACTCACTTTTCAGTGAGGACAGAGCCAATGCAATAATCAACAACGTACGTTTTGCCAACAAAACCTTCGGCGGTTTTCTGTCAGGTAAAATATTGGACTCTCTGATTATCGGCATAATTTGTTTTATATGCTGTGCAATTCTCAGAATACCTTATCCGTTGCTCATAAGTGTGATAATCGGTGTTACAAATATAATTCCGTTCTTCGGTCCGATTATCGGTGCCGTACCTTGTGCCTTGCTGTTGATTATGATTAGTCCCATAAAGTGCTTGGTATTTATCATTTTTATTCTTATTCTGCAACAGTTTGACGGCAATATACTCGGTCCTAAGATTTTAGGGAACTCCACCGGCTTATCGGCTCTTTGGGTACTTTTTGCAATTACCTTGTTCGGCGGTCTTATGGGCGTATTCGGTATGATTATCGGTGTTCCGCTTTTCGCCGTTTTGTACGCAGCGATTAAAACCCATATAGAAAAAAAATTGAGTCTTAAAAATATGCCCGTTGAAACCGAATTTTATAAAGAATATGACTATCATTCCAAAGATAATATCCACAATTCGGGAAGTGAATTCAGACTTACTGACAATAAGTCAACAAATAACAAATAAATTTATCCAAAAATATAAAAATTGGGCATATTTTTCTTGACCTTACCGACAATATGCTTTATACTAATAATATAAAAATAAGGAGAAGTGAAATGAGAAAGACGAAAATTGTATGCACAATAGGTCCTTCAAGCAGTGACGAAAAAATCTTTTCAGCAATGTGCAGGGCAGGACTCAATGTTGCCAGGCTTAACTTTTCCCACGGCACACACGCAGAACATCAGAAAAAAATTGATATGATAAAAAAGGTCAGGGAAGAGCTTAATATGCCGATTGCCATTATGCTTGACACCAAAGGCCCTGAATATCGTATCAAAACATTTAAAGACTCTAAGGTTGTTGTAAAAGACGGTGCTAAATTCACCTTTACAACACGTGATATAGAAGGCGACGAAACAATTGTCAGTGTAAACTACAAAAACCTTGTTGATGACCTTTCAATCGGTGACAGAATATTGGTCAATAATGGTCTTGTTATATTTGAGGTTGTTGCAATAGATAACACAGAGGTTGAATGTGTTGTTATCGCAGGCGGTGAGTTATCTGACAGAAAGAGTATGAGCTTTCCCAACAAAGTTTTAAATCAGGTTTACCTCAGCGAACAAGATAAAGAGGATATTCTTTTCGGAATAAAAAACAATGTCGACTTTATTGCCGCATCATTTGTATCACGTAAGCAGGACTTAATTGACTTAAACAACTTTATAAAAGCAAACGGCGGAGAAAACATTGACATAATTGCTAAAATAGAGAATCGCACAGGTGTAGACAACATTGAAGAAATTTGTCAGGAATGTGACGGAATAATGATTGGCAGAGGTGATATGGGCGTTGAGATACCATTTGCCGAGCTTCCTGCTATTCAAAAATACATTATCACCAAATGCCGTCTTTTAGGCAAGCGTGTTATAACTGCAACCGAAATGCTTGAGTCTATGATACACAACCCAAGACCTACCAGGGCAGAAATTTCTGACGTTGCCAACGCAGTATATGACGGCACGAGTGCGGTTATGCTTTCAGGTGAAACCGCCGCCGGCAAGTATCCTCTTGAAACAGTCAAAACAATGTCTGATATCGTTATTGAAACAGAGAAGCATATTCACTATTCAAAGCGATTCAGAAACAATGATTTCAAAATTAAAAATCGTCTTGATGCCATTTCTCACGCTACCTGCGGTATGGCGATAGACATAGGTGCTAAAGCCATAGTGGTTTCATCAATTTCGGGTATGACAGTCAGAATGATATCTCGTTTCCGTGCTCCGACAGATATTGTCGGTATGGCAACAAATAAAACTGTATGGTATAAGCTTGCATTATCCTGGGGCGTTTTGCCTGTCCTGTCAGAGCAATTCAACTCAACTGATGTGCTTTTCTATCACGCACTTGCCGCCGCAAAAAACAATTTACCTTTGTCAAAAGGTGACAGCGTTGTTATGACAGGCGGAATAACAAACGGCAATTCAGGAAACACAAATCTTATAAAGATTGAAACAATTTAAAATCAGTTCACGTTAAAAGGGAGTAGCTTGCGAATTTTTCGTTTCTTTGGCGTCAATACGGCAATAAACCCGCTTAAGAATTAAATGGCGAGACTTTTACTGAGATTTTTCTTCTCGGTAAAAGTCTTTTTTATTACATAAGAAAAAGTTAAATTATATAATACACATTTAAATTATGGCTCTGTTGAAATAATACGGAGCGGAATGGAGTTTTTTATGGCAGAATTATTTTCAAACGTGTTAAACATAACGTGGCAGCAAGGCGTTATGTGGATAATCGGCGGTCTGCTGATTTATCTTGCAATTGCAAAAGATATGGAGCCATCCCTCTTGTTGCCAATGGGCTTTGGTGCCATCTTGGTAAATCTACCTATGTCGGGTGCTGTCACCCAAATATATGACGGCATTGCCGAAATCGGCGTTATTGACGTACTTTTTGACGCAGGAATAGCCAATGAACTATTCCCTCTGTTGCTTTTTGTGGGAATAGGTGCAATGATTGACTTTGGTCCCTTGCTTTCAAACCCAAAACTTATGATTTTCGGTGCCGCCGCCCAGTTTGGTATTTTCTTCACTTTAAGCCTTGCCGCATTGCTGGGCTTTGATTTAAAGGACGCGGCATCAATAGCAATTATCGGTGCTGCTGACGGCCCTACATCTATATTTGTTGCAAACTTCTTTAACTCTAAGTACATTGGTGCGATTATGGTTGCGGCTTACTCGTATATGGCACTTGTGCCGCTTATACAGCCGCCTGTTATCAAAGCTCTGACCACCAAAAAAGAGCGTATGATAAGAATGCCCTATGAACAGAAAAACATTTCAAAGCGTACGAAAATTCTGTTCCCTATAATCATAACGGCAATTACGGGTGTCGTATCGCCGAGAAGCGTTGCATTGATTGGCTTTTTAATGTTTGGCAATCTCATCCGTGAATGCGGAGTGCTTAACTCACTTTCCGACACAGCACAGAATGTTCTTGCTAACCTTATCACTCTGTTTTTGGGAATTACCATTGCGTCAAAAATGCAAGCAGAATACTTTTTAACAGCCGAAACCCTTATGATAATAGGTTTAGGTCTTGTGGCGTTTATCTTTGATACCGCAGGCGGAGTTGTATTTGCAAAGATTTTAAATCTGTTTTTACCTGCAAGCAAAAAAATCAATCCGATGATTGGTGCCGCAGGAATTTCCGCCTTCCCAATGTCTGCACGAGTTGTTCATAAGCTTGGGCTTCAAGAGGACAATCAAAACTTCTTGCTTATGCATTCAATCGGCGTAAACGTGTCAGGTCAGATTGCATCTGTTATCGCAGGCGGTTTGATACTCAACTTATTGGGTTAGGGGGTAAAATTATGGATATAAACGCAATGATATCTACTCTGCCCATTATGGCAAAGGGTATGTTAGGAATTTTTATCGTGACAGCAGTAATTATATTGTCAATGATATTGCTTAATAAATTTTCAGGTAAATAGCAAAAAGGAGCGATTAAATTCGCTCCTTTTTGCTATACCTCTATCCACTTTATTGCCTTATTTCTTTTAAACCAGGTCATTTGCCGTTTGGCATATCTGCGTGACTCCTGTTTGATTTTGTCAACCGCCTCATCAAGTGTGCAGTTTCCGTCTAAATATTCTATAATCTCTTTATAACCGATTGCCTGCATAGCGGTTGAGTTTCTCCTCACCCCCATATCAATCAGACGCTTTACTTCCTCTAACAAGCCCTTTTCCATCATAATGTCCACACGCATATTTATGCGTTGGTACAACTTTTCGCGTTCCATCATAAGTCCGTAAATTTCAGCATCATAAATCGGCTCTTTAACAGCCTCCTTGTCCGCCTCTGTCTTTGTCATTCCGCTTGTCTTGCATATTTCAAGGGCACGTATAACCCTTTTGACATTATTCTGATGCACTTTTTTCGCTTCTGTCGGGTCTGCTTCTTCAAGAAGTTTATGCAGATATTCCGCTCCGTTCTTTTCGTATAACTCCCACAGCTCAGCTCTGTAATTGTCGTCTATTTTCTCCTCCGAAAATTGTATATTGTTTATTATACTGTCAATATATAAGCCCGTACCGCCGCACAGAATTGGTAACTTATTTCTGCTTGATATCTCGTCAATACAGTCTCTTACATTGCTTACAAAGTCTGCAACGCTGTAATCAATATTCGGGTCTAAAAAGTCAATCATATGGTGCGGTATCCTTGCTTGCTCCTCCTTTGTTGCCTTGGCTGTTCCTATATCCATATACTTGTATATCTGCATAGAGTCGCAGGAAATAATCTCACCATTATGTTTTTCGGCATATTCTATTGCAAAAGAGGTCTTACCTGACGCGGTAGGACCAACAACACATACAATTTTCTGTTTTTTTTCACTATCGCTCATATAATCAAATCCTGCGTTTAAACATTTTTTCTATCTCGGCTTTTGATATTTCAACCTTTATCGGTCTGCCGTGAGGACAAGTTTTTATCCCCTTATCCTCCAAACTTACAACCTTTTCAATTATATCCTGCATCTCTGCAAAGTTTAACTTTTTGTTGGCTTTTATAGCATATTTGCAAGCTATCATATCAAGAGTGCGTTCCTCAAATTCTGCCAATGATGTTTTGTTCATATCAGCCACAGCGTCACTTATTTCAAGAATTAAATCTCTAATCTCAGCTTCGCTTGTTATAACGGGTGTTGCATTGACTATTATACTGCCTGAACCAAAATCCTCTATATCGAAACCAAAATGGCTAAAAGCATCTAAGTTTCTCAGCACCGCATCTGCCTCTGAATAGTCAAGCTGTATAATCATCGGTGCAAGTAATAGCTGTGAAAATTTTTCCCGCTCATAGTATGACTTCTTCAGCCCTTCAAACCTATATCTTTCGTGTGCGGCGTGTTGGTCAATTATATATAAAACATCATCACTTTGACACAATACATATGTATCAAAAATCTGTGCAATCGGCTTTGGTAAATCTCTGACAACTTCTTTTCTTTCCGTTGCTGTGTCTGTTACGGTATTCGTCTGCTCCGCAACATCTTTTTCAGCCTCCGCCGTTTTACTGTTCTTTACATCATCATCTAAAAAGCTGACACCGATAAAGATATCATTTAACTTTTCCTTTTCCTCTTTTGTGGGTATAACATTGTCAAGGTATTCTTTTACGATTTTTTTATCTACCTTTTCTCTTTTGTCTGTACCACTTGAATGAATGTGATATTCAATCGTATCTTCGGGTTTAACAGGCTCGTGCAAAGTTTTTGCAACAGGCATCTCTGCCACTATCTTCTCTTGAACATATTTCTTCTCATCGCTTTCGACTTCGGTATTATTTTCAGCCTTGCGAGAGCTTTCGCCACCCATTAAAGCATTGCTGACAGCGTGATATACAATCTCATATATTCTGTTCTCGTTTGAGAATTTTATCTCTGTCTTTGCAGGGTGAACATTTACGTCAACACAATCGAGGGCAATACTTAAATTAATAACGAAAAAGGGGAACTTTCCAACCATTATGGAATTTCTGTATGCCTCGCCCTCAATTTTGGATATAACATTATTTTTAATGTATCTGCTGTTGACCAACAAGGTCTGACGGGTTCTGTTACCCCTTGATATTTCAGGCTTTCCGATAACACCGCTCACCCTTACGTTATCCTCTGTATAGTCAAGGGGTATAACAGCTTTTGCGTGGTCGACACCGTAAATCTTAAGTATTACATTTTTCAACACTCCGTCACCTGAGGTCGAAAAAACTTCTTTATCGTCACAAATATAAGTGAACGAAATCTCGGGGTGTGCAAGTGCAATGCGGCTGACAACATCGGCAACATAGCCTGCCTCTGTGGAATTCTTCTTCAAAAACTTCATTCGTGCAGGTATGTTTTCAAAAAGGTTTTTGACAATCATTGTCGTACCTGTTCCGCAGGCAATCTCCTCTTTACTACACACCTTGCCTCTGCTGAACTGAACAAAAAATCCTTCTTCGTTTTTCTCTGTTTTTGTTATCACATCAACATCAGCAACCGCACAAATACTCGATAACGCCTCACCTCTAAATCCCATTGTACCAATTCTGTATAAATCATCAATGGTTTTCAGTTTACTTGTAGCGTGACGCAAAAATGCTGTTTCAACTTGATTTGGCTCTATTCCGCAGCCGTTATCACATATTCTGATATATTCTATGCCACCTTTGCGAATTTCAATCTCAATTGAGGTCGCACCGGCATCTATTGAATTTTCCATCAATTCCTTAACAACGGAAGACGGTCTTTCAGCAACCTCCCCCGCCGCAATTTTATCGGTAATATCCTGTGGCAATACCTGAATATTCGGCATTTGCATCACCTCATTTCATTTAATTATTTTTGGCTTTAGCCTGCAGGTCATATAATGCAGTAAGTGCCTGCATAGGCGTCATAGCGTTTAAGTCCATTGCTTTTAACTCATCACAAATCTCATTGCCTGCCCCGCTCAAAAAACCTATTTGGTCGGCATCAACGCTATTTACTTTTGCAGTATTAATCTTTGCACTGCTGACCTCACTTCCGTCGTCGGCTTCAAGGGATGCGACAATTTCTCTGGCACGGTTTACAACAGACTTTTTCACACCGGCAAGAGCCGCTACGTCCACGCCGTAGCTCTCGTCCGCTCCGCCCCTGATTATCTTTCTCAAAAAGCTTATTGTTCCTCCGTGTTTTTTGACCGCTATACAGTAATTCTTTACATTTGGTATTTTCCCCTCAAGCTGTGTCAACTCGTGATAATGGGTTGCAAACATAGTCTTTGCACCGCATTTTTTTGTATCTGCAATATATTCAACAACCGCCCAGGCAATGCCTAAGCCGTCATATGTGCTTGTTCCTCTGCCTATCTCGTCAAGTATAACAAGGCTCTTGTTTGTGGCGTTATCAAGAATGTACGAAACTTCATTCATCTCGACCATAAAGGTACTCTGCCCCGATGACAAATCATCTGAGGCACCCACACGTGTAAAAATCTTATCAACAATTCCGATTTCCGCACTGTCTGCAGGAACAAAACTGCCTGCCTGTGCCATCAGTACGATTATGGCTGTCTGTCGCATATATGTAGACTTACCCGCCATATTCGGTCCTGTTATAATCGAAATCTGATTTTCACGGTTATCCAGAATTGTATCATTTGCAATAAACGAACCGCCCTTTAAAAGCTTTTCTACAACAGGGTGTCTGCCGCCCTTGATTACGATTTTATCAGACATATTGACTGTCGGCATAACATAATTATATCTGTCGGCAACTGCGGCAAATGAGCATATCATATCAACGATTGCAACAACCTCGGCTGTTTTGCAAATTCTTTCAAAGGCGGCTGCGGTTCTCTCTCTCACCTGACAGAAAATTTCATACTCCATATCAACGCTTTTTTCGCTTGCGGTAAGTATTTCCTCCTCCATTTCCTTAAGTTCGGGAGTAACGTATCTCTCACCGCCCGTCAAGGTCTGCTTTCTGATGTAATAATCGGGCACCAAATCAAGATATGAATTGCTGACCTCTATATAATAACCAAAAACCTTGTTAAACCCAAGCTTCATTATCTTGATGCCCGTTTTCTCTTTTTCCTTTTCAAGCACGTCTTTTAACACGCTTTGTCCGTTTTTCACAAGGTTTCTCACTCGGTCAAGTTCTTCATTTGCACCCTCTTTAATCATTTTGCCGTTTCTCAATGTTGCAGGTGCATCATCATCTATATATGTTTCAATAAGTTCTCTTACGTCTTCAAGGGCATCCATTTTTTCGGCACAGTTTGTCAAAAGCCTCGCACTTGTCCCTTTAAGACAGTTTAACAGTTCAGGGAGCTGTGCAATAGAGTCCTTTAAGCTTTTGAGGTCACCGCAGTTCGCATTTTTATATACAATGCGGTTTATAAGTCTTTCTATATCACGTACACCTTTCAGCGACTCCCTCATTTCCTCACGCATAATCGGGTCGGAAACAAGCTCCGCAACGGCAAGGTGTCTGTTGGTTATAGCCGCACAATTACAAAGAGGTGCGGTCAAGCTCTTTCTTAAAAGCCTTGCCCCCATTGCAGTACAGGTCATATCTATGGTATTGATAAGTGACCCCTTTGCCTTTCTGTCCCTGACTGTTTCAAGAATTTCAAGATTTCTCAGGCTATACATATCCACCTGCATCTTTTCGGCATCACGATTTACATCAATACCCATTATATTCTTAATTTCGGTTTTCTGTGTTTCTTCCAAAAAGGTCAACAAGGCACCAACCGCCCTGATACAGTATGTTTTATCCTCAGGCAAAACGCTCTCCGTTTCGCCGAATTGACTTAATACCTTGTCCTTTGCCTCGTCTAAATCATATGCCCAATCGTAATAATTCCTTACAAAGCCGTGTGATTTTTCGCGGATTTCTTCAACTAAATCTACGTTCTCATAGCCTTCGAGATTGATTATGGTTTCCGACGGCGAATATTTAACAAGTTCGTTAAAGAGCTGAGTCTTAAACTCACTTCCCTCAAAATCGGTAACAGAGCATTCACCCGTAGTAATATCTGCAAATGCCGCCGCACAGCCATCAGCACCCACACAGACAGAGCACATATAATTATTTCTGTCTGAATTCAGTGCCGCAGAGTCCATAATCGTTCCGGGAGTAATAACCCTGCAAACTTCACGTTTTACCACTCCGTTTTCATCAAGTTTTTGTTCTTCATCCTGCTCACATATGGCAACAGAATATCCTGCCAAAACCAACTTAGATATATAGCTGTTTGCAGCGTGAAAAGGTATACCGCACATAGGTGCCTTTTCAGGAAGTCCGCAGGCACGTCCCGTCAACGTAATATCCAAAACTCTTGACGCAATTTCAGCGTCCTCAAAAAACATTTCATAAAAGTCACCTAAACGATACATCAGTATACAGTCGGGATATTGGTCCTTTACTACAAAATACTGTCCCATCATAGGCGTCAGGGCTTTTCTGTCAATTATGTCCGGCACAAAAACTCCTCCATTTCATAAAAGGCGGATATATATCCGCCTATACAATATTAATGATGGCATCCGCCACAGGTACTGCAAGAACCTGAGCAACCGCTGTGTCCGTCGTCAACTGCAACGCCCTGCTTAATGATGTTATCCATAGATGTCAAAGTCATTTCAAAAATTCTTGATGCCTTAACATACTCTTTAATAACTTCGTTTTCCATAATCTTGTTGAACTCACCCTGAAGAAAATCGTTAACTTCCTCTATCTCTTCTTTGGTAGGCTCCTTGCCTTCAAATTCAGCTAACTTCTTCTCTCTTGTTTCGTTATAACCGCTGATTAACGCTGATGCTTCTTCATCCTCCATAAGATGTCTGCTCGCCTCTGCGGCAGCCTTTTTTTCGTCGCTCATAGCGATTAAATCAGCAAGTTCTTTTGCCTTTTCAAATATTTGTTCTTTTGACATTACTCAAATCTCCATTCCGCCGCGACATACGGCATTTAACCTATTATATAATTTCACCAAACAAAGACCAGGTCTGTGCCTTGGTGATTTTTACATTTACCATCTGTCCCAAAAGCGACATATCTCCCGCAAAGTTCACAACCTTGCCGCCTTCTGTTCTGCCTGTTAAAGTGTTTTCGTTATTCTTGCTTACACCTTCAACCAAAATCTTTTGGACAGTTCCTTCATATTCCTTATTCTTTCTTGCAGAGATTTCATTCTGAACCTCTAACATTTTGTCAAAGTTTTTATGCTTTTCCTCTTGGGTTAAGCAATCCTCCATCTCTGCGGCAGGCGTACCCACCCTTTTTGAATATATAAAAGAAAATATAGTGTCGTACTCAACCTCTTTTAAAATATTGATTGTACGCTCAAAATCTTCATTTGTTTCCCCGGGGAAACCAACAATTATATCCGTTGTTAAAACAATATCGGGAATAGCCGTTTTCACCTTTTTAATTATATCAAGATACTGCCCTGATGTATATTTTCTGTTCATCAGCTTTAAAATTCTGTCAGATCCCGATTGAACAGGCAAATGCAGTTGATTGCATATCTTTTCCTCTTCCGCCATAGCTGTAATAAGCTCGTCCGATATGTCTTTTGGGTGCGAAGTCATAAATCTTACTCTTTCAATTCCGTCAACCTTGCAAACCTCACGCAGAAGCTGAGTGAAATTCAGACCGTCCGTCAAATCATTGCCATATGAGTTGACGTTTTGACCCAGGAGCATAACCTCTTTATACCCCATCTTTGCAACATCTCTGACTTCATCCAAAATATGTTCTGCACTTCTGCTGCGTTCTCTGCCACGTACATACGGAACAATGCAGTATGTGCAGAAGTTGTTACACCCATACATAATTGGAATTTTTGCAAGGGGAATATCATCTCTCTTATAGCTGATATCCTCAAAGACCGAGCCGTCCTCATTTTTTATATCAAATTCCCTCTTGCCCCCTAATACGTTATATAAAAGCTGTGGGAAGCGATACAGAGCGTGAGTACCGAAAACCAAGTCAACGTGCTTGTATCTCGACTTGATTTTATTGGCAATATGCTCCTGTTGCATCATACAGCCGCAAACAGCGATTATGACATCTTCTCTCTTGCGTTTTATGTTTTTTAATGCACCTAAATTCCCAAACACACGAAGTTCAGCATTCTCACGTACGGCACAGGTATTGTATAATATAAAGTCAGCCTCGCTTGCCTTATCACAGAAATCGAATCCCATATCATACAGCATACCTTTTATCTTTTCGCTGTCACTACTGTTTTGCTGACAGCCATATGTTTCAACGAATGCAAGAGGATGCACAGAACGATTTTCTATATTTTTTCTTATTTTATAAATATATTCTCTCTGCTGAGCCATTTCCTCATCAGAGATAATTCGCTTGCTTTGATTTTCAGACATTTACCAAGCCTTTCCGACTCTTACTGAGCCTCATTTCTGTATTTTTCAAGTATTCTTTCAATTCTGGATACAGGTGTTAAAAGGTCGCTTATTGATGAGTCATCATTAAGTCTTTTGATTATAAGGGCAATGTACTTTGACATATCAACCTCGTGATACCATTCAGCCTCTTTAAGTTCAGGTCTGCGATATACAAGATTGGTGGTAAATACCGCATTAATAAGACCTGTGTTGTATGCTTCGTTAAACTTTTCTATCCCCTCTGTGAACAAACCAAAGGTTGAGAAAACAATAACCTTCTTAGCATTTCTTTTCTTAAGCTCTGTTGCAACATCAATCATTGACTCACCCGAAGATATCATATCGTCAACCACAACAACGTTTTTACCTGCAACATCGTTGCCTAAGAACTCGTGTGCAACAATGGGGTTCTTACCGTTTATAACAGTAGAATAGTCACGTCTTTTATAGAACGTACCCAAATTTGTGCCAAGCACTGAGGAATAGTACATACATCTGCCCATAGCACCCTCATCAGGGGATATAAACATTGTGTTATCTTTGTCTAAAATTACTTCCTTATCGTATCTAAGGCACGCCTTTATCATTTGATAAGTAGGATATACGTTTTCAAATCCGCAAAGGGGAATTGCGTTTTGCACCCTTGGGTCGTGGGCATCAAATGTAATAATATTGGTAACACCCATACTTTCAAGTTCTTCAAGCATCAATGCACAGTCAAGGGATTCTCTCGCAACTCTCTTGTGCTGACGGCCTTCATACAGCATAGGCATAATAACTGTGATACGTCTTGCCTTTCCGCCCATTGCTGAGATAACACGCTTTAAATCCTGATAGTGATCGTCAGGGCTCATAGGTCTTTTCTCGCCATACATTTCATAGGTAACGCCATAGTTAAATGCGTCCATTATTATGTATATATCGTATGTTCTAATAGAATGAAGGATCATAGCCTTAGCTTCACCGGTACTAAATCTCGGACAATTTATAGGTATTACAAATGACTCAAATGTGTCGTCAATAATATCCTCATTAAATTTCTTTAGATGCTCATTAACTTTACAAACCAACTCCTCACATCCGTCCATACCGATTACACCTAATCTACCAAGTCTGTTCTCTTTTAAAGAATCAACTGACCCCATCTTTGTACACCAAACCTTTCTGTTTTTAATACTTTTTATATAATTAAACTTTACTTTTTATTTGCACTGTGATTTGACAAAAGCTCGTACCTTATATCCCATAGCTTCTGCGACATATCAACATAATATTCGTGTGGGTTTTCAAATCTCTTAACCTCATCCCAAATATTGTCTATACTGCTTTCACAATATTTTTTTATTTCCTCAAGAGAAGGCGACTCATACACACATTTTCCCTTTTTAAATATAGGCACCTGTAATTCCTTTGCGACAAAATCCGTGATGGTCTTTCTCTTCCAAGTATTGTTCGGGTCAAAAATCTCATACTCGCCATCAGAGTCTATAACCTCATCATACGTTGTCAACACATCAGCCAAAGCCTTGCCTGTTTCCTTTGAAAATAGCCTGTACGGTTTCTTGAAATACGGCGTTGTAATTTTAGAAACATTTTCGCTTATCTTAATTTTAGGAACAATACCGTTTTCATCTTCCATAGCAACCAGCTTATATACACCGCCAAAGACAGGCTCTGACTTAGAGGTGATAAGTCTTTCTCCTACGCCAAATGAATCTATGCAGGCACCCTGTCTTAATATATCTCTGATAATATATTCGTCAAGGGAATTGGAAATAACAATTTTAGCGGTTGTCCAGCCTGCTTCATCAAGAATTTTACGGCATTTTTTAGTGAGATACGTAATATCACCACTATCAATCCTGATACCGCAATTTGTAATCCCCATAGGCTTTAAAACCTCATCAAAGACTTTAATCGCATTGGGAAGTCCGCTTTTTAAAACATTATAGGTATCAATCAACAATGTACAATTTTCAGGATATGTTTCAGCATATGCCCGAAACGCATCATACTCATTATCGAAGGACTGCACCCAACTGTGAGCCATAGTGCCAAGAGCAGGAACTTCAAACATTCTGTCCGAAATCGTGCAGGCAGTACCACACACTCCGCCAATGTAAGCCGCCCTTGCACCATAAATTGCACCATCATATCCTTGGGCGCGGCGAGAGCCAAACTCCATAACGGGTCTACCGTTTGCAGCACGGACAATACGATTGCTCTTAGTTGCAATCAAACTCTGATGGTTCACCGTAAGCAATATCATCGTTTCAACAAACTGTGCCTGAATAATAGGACCTCTGACAGTTACTATCGGCTCATTAGGAAAAATCGGCGTTCCCTCAGGAATTGCCCATACATCACATTCAAACTTAAAATTTGCCAAGTAGTCCAAAAAATCCTCATCAAACATATTTTTAGTGCGTAAATACTCAATATCCTCAGGCTCAAATTTAAGATTGCTTAAATATTCAATTAACTGCTCTACCCCCGCCATAACAGCAAAGCCTGCTCCGTCCGGAACCTTGCGAAAGAACATATCAAAATAAGCTATTTTATCTTTCATTCCTTCTTTAAAATAGCCGTTTGCCATTGTCAATTCGTAAAAGTCCGTAAGCATTGTATAGTTCATTTATACTCATATCCTTTGTAAAAAGATTACCACTTTTACAGTATACCATTTGTGGCGACAAAAAACAAGCGTTTGAATTAAAAACTTGACAATTTTTTTAAATTTCGTTATCATTTGTTTATGATTGTTCAAAAATATATAAAATTTCATTCAAAATCACTATAAAACGGAGAGAATTATTATGAAGCATCTCACTTTTATCTCAATATTGTTATTGATTGTAATTGTACTCTCTGTGCCTGTTATTTTAAATATAAACAAAAGTAAGCAGAATACAGCAGAAATATATTGCGGATATAAACTATTGTACTCCATAGATTTATCAAAGGTGACCGAACCATACGAAATACCAATCGAAAACGGAGAACACTCAAATACTGTTTTGGTAGAAAAAAATAAGATATCAATGAAGTCCGCAAACTGTCCCGATAAGTTATGCGTCAGGCAAGGTGCAATATCCCATAGTATACTTCCCATTGTCTGCCTACCAAACAGCATTATAATAAAAATAACAGACAATAACGATAATACGGCAGACGCAGTAAGCAGATAAATTATATATTTTAAAGGAGGTTCAATAAAATAGAAACCAAAGAACTTAAATCAACATCAAAAACAAAAAGAATTGCATTTTCCGCTATTCTATGCGGGATTGCTCTGACTATATTTACAGTAGAGGCACAACTGCCGGTGTTGCTCCCTATACCGGGGATTAAGTTGGGGCTTGCAAATATTGTCACATTGTTCGCATTATTATATCTCCCGCCAAAGGAAACCTTTTTTATCCTTATAGGCAGAATTTTGCTCGGCAGTATGTTTGCAGGCAATCCGTCAATTCTCCTTTACAGCTTAACAGGAGGAATATTTTCGCTTATTATAGAGATATTGCTCCTTAAATTAACAGGACGCAAGTTCATTGTTGAGATAAGTATTTCAGGCGCATTGACACACAATATTACGCAGTTGCTATGTGCGGCTTTGATAACACACAGCACTGCCGTATTGACTTATCTGCCAATTTTACTTATTGCCGCCGTTTTGACGGGAGGTTTATGCGGATTATGCATTTTAGGGATTGACAAACGCTTTTCATCTGATATAATTAAATTATTAAATAAAAAATAGAAAACAAGGGATATATTTATGTTTTTAAATACTTTTATCGGAAAAATAATATCTACATTCGTAATTTCAATGGTTCCGATCATAGAACTCCGCGGAGCTATCCCATTTGGAGTCGCTAACGGCTTGCCGTTATTATTGGTATTCTTTATATCGATAATAGGCAATATCATTCCTGTACCATTCGTAATTCTTTTTATCAGAAGAATTTTCGAATGGCTGAGGACCAAGAACGAAAAATTGGATAATCTTGTTCTCAGATTTGAGGAACGTGCAATGAATAAATCTAAGCTGGTTCAGCGATATACTTTTTGGGGACTGTTTTTGTTTGTCGCAATTCCGCTCCCCGGAACAGGTGCCTGGACAGGCTCTTTAATTGCCGCAATGCTTGAGATCAGACTAAAAATCGCAATTCCCGCAATTCTTTTGGGACTGTTTTGTGCATCAATTATTATGTCTTGTGTTACATACGGCGTTGGTGCATTATTCTTCTTTTAAAATAAATTAATTTTTTTTAAAAAAATGCTTGCAAAATGCAATTCTTTCTGTTATAATAATCAGGTTGAATGACATATGTAGATTTTTAAGGAGGTGTATCTGTATGGCAAAGTGCGATATTTGCGGAAAAGGTGTTACATTTGGTATTAAAGTTTCTCACTCACATCGTAGAGCGAACAAAGCTTGGAAGCCTAACGTAAAGCGAGTTAAAGCTATTGTTGACGGCACTCCGACTAAGGTATATGCTTGCACAAGATGTTTGAGATCAGGTAAGGTAAACCGTGCTGTTTAATCTTTATTACTATTATGCGATTAAGGACTTGCTTTGCAGGTCTTTTTTTGTTGCCAAATTCAAAAAAAGTGCATAAATTTATCGTTTTACTTGCAAAATAACTTCAAAGGAGTTGAGCAAAATGATAAACAGCGATACCATAGACCTTCTTCAGCAGTGCAATTTAGGGATAAAAATGGGCGTTACAACTATTGATGATGTTATTGACAAAGTTGATAGTGTTGCTTTCCGTTCTCTTCTGAACAGCAGTAAGGAGGAACATCAACAATTAGGCAGCGAAACCCACGAGATGCTAAACAATTACCAAGACGAGGCAAAGGAGCCGTCGCCTATGGCAAAAACAATGTCGTGGATGAAGTCAAATATAATGATTTCGATGAAGGACAGTGATAACACTATTGCTGATTTAATAACAGACGGATGTAATATGGGCGTTAAAACCCTAAACAAATATCTGAATCAATATACAGCCGCCGAGGAAAGAGCAAAAGATGTTGCAAAAAAATTAATCAATATGGAAGAAAAACTTGCAGTTGATATAAGACAGTATCTTTAAAATAATCCCCAAAAGCATCTGCCTTTGGGGATTATTGTTATTATCCTTTATAACCATTTGGATTTTTAGTCTGCCAATTCCAAGTATCTCTGCACATATCATCAAGATTGTGTGTTGCCTCAAAGCCAAGCTCCGCCTTTGCTTTTGCAGGATCTGCGTAACAGCTTGCGATATCTCCGGGACGTCTGTCTACAATCTTATACTTAACGTCCTTTCCGCACGCCTTAGAAAATGCCTTTACCATATCAAGAACACTGTAACCTACGCCTGTTCCAAGATTGTAGATAAATACACCTGTATTATCCTTAATCTTTTCAAGTGCCTTTATGTGACCATCAGCCAAGTCTACAACGTGAATATAATCACGTACGCCTGTACCATCTTTTGTATCGTAATCATCACCGAATACAGAAAGGCATTCAAGCTTGCCGATAGCAACCTGAGAAATGTACGGAATTAAGTTGTTCGGTATGCCATTTGGGTCCTCACCAATCATACCGCTCTCGTGTGCTCCCACAGGATTAAAGTATCTCAAAAGAATAACTCCCCACTCAGGGTCAGACTTACTTAAATCCTTTAAAATATATTCTATGTCCAACTTTGTCTGTCCATAAGGGTTGGTGCAGGAAAGCGGAAAATCTTCCTTAATCGGAACTGTATGCGGATCCCCGTACACTGTTGCCGAAGAACTAAAAACGATTTTCTTTACGTTATGATTATTCATTATATCAAGAAGATTTAAAGTTCCCGTTATATTATTATGATAATATCTAAGAGGTATACGGCAACTCTCACCAACCGCTTTAAGCCCGGCAAAATGAATAACGGCATCAAACTTGTTCTCTGCAAAAACTTTGTCCGTCGCCTCATAGTCAAGTAAATCCACTTCATAAAACTTGAAATCTTTACCCGTAATCTGCTTAACACGATTTAAAGACTCCTCACAGCTGTTGTCAAGATTATCCAAAACAGCAATATCGTAACCGGCATCTAAAAGCTGTACACACGTGTGACTTCCTATGTATCCCGCTCCGCCTGTAACCAAAATATTCATATCCTAACATCTCCTATTTTATAATGCTAAGTTTATTATACATATAAAGTATTAATTAATCAATACTTTTATTTCATTTTTATCCATTTTTTTATTTTTAATTAAATTGTAAACAAAAAACCTTGACATCACACGCATAAATTGCTATAATAACATCATTGTTTATTCAATAAAATATGCGCCTGTGGCGGAATTGGCAGACGCGCTAGACTTAGGATCTAGTGTCCCCGACGTGAAGGTTCAAGTCCTTTCAGGCGCACCAAACAGTAGAAATCCGAACCTTGTACCAATCGGTGAAGGGTTCGGATTTCTATTATATCTTGATTATCCGAATTTTAATAGTAAACTTAAAAAACGCTAATATCGAAATCTCAGGAGATAAAACTTTAACCGGTTTTATCTCTTTTTTATATATTTTCATCCGCACATTCGTCAAATTAAATGCCTTCTGATAAAATGAAGCTACCAAATTTAAAGGAGGCGTTTACGCAATGAAAGAAAGATTTATTGAAAACGGAATTGAGTATGTAAGAAACGGTGATTACTACATTCCAAACCTGACTGTACCTGATGACAAGGTTTACAACATTGGGAAGTATGGCAGATTGCACTCAATATTTATCAAAGAAAATCGCCCCGCTTTCTACTCAATGAAAATGCTTGACGGAACTTGGCTTGCATATCTTGAAGAAATTGACGCTTCTGCAAAAGAAATGGTTGATAGACTTACAAAGGATATAACGGTCAAGCAAGGCATTACAGAAGAATTAAAGGCAAAAGACCAAATGGCTTGGGTGGGTACTATGAATAACATTCGCCACTCGGCAGAAGAATTTGTACTACGAGATTTTGTATATTCGATGGAGGTGCGAAAATGAGCTTTCTTGATGAATTATATTATGGCAATATCAATCCAAATGAAAATAGAAACAGAAAAAAGTTACCATATGAAAAAGCTTTAAAGACCTTTTCTGACATTGAAAGTAAACTGACGAAAGAATTAAACGGTGAAAATTTAAAGCTCTTTAATGAGCTTATAAATGCAAGCGATGAAATAAGCGCTACAAGCGGTGTTGAGAATTTCAAAATAGGTTTCAGGCTTGGTGTGCTGATGATGTGTGACAGTTTGTTATTTGATAACAGTTTTATTCTGAAGGATATTAAATTATAACGGAGGTATTTCGAAATGAAAAAATCAATCATATCCATCATATCAATCGTATCAATTTTAATAAGTTCTTTTTCTGTAAATGCTGCAGAGGTGCCGAGAGAGTCTACACCATGCAAAGCTACAAATGAAGCAATCGTGGTCGTTGAAAGTTTGATAGGAGATATTTTAACCGAAGTACAGAACGGATTGGGATATGCTGATGCAAGAGCAAAATCAAATCGCATATTCTTCGATGCTTTTCTCAAAGGACAAACAAATGGGTATAGCTACGGCGAACTTGTCGATATAGCGAACTGTGCAATATGGCAGTACCGAGATATGTACTTGCGACCTGATTTTTACAAATATAATATTGAGAAAGTCAGAGTTATTATCACTCCCGTTATTGAAGATTATAAATCCGGCAAAATCACTTATGCAGAAGCAGAGTTCAATGCACGAAATAAGATTTATCAATCAGTAAAACCTGATTTCAATCCCGATGTGGAATATATGAAAGACCCAATATACAGAGATATTCCATCTGTGGATAATAGCTTGTTTATACTTGCAAGAAAACTTATTTTAGAAAGTAAATAATTTCAAACAATGCAAAAGGTGTAGCCGTCATAGCTACACCTTATTACTTGCGAGTAGGTTTTACATTTACATCGGGATTTATATCACCCTCTATTGTTCCGTTTGCATCTTCAAATGCCTTGATGTTTTCTCTGATTAAAACAAGTACATGACTGTTAACACTTCTGCCTTCATAATCAGCAACATAGGCAATTTTATTTAACATTTCTTCCTCAATTCTTATTGATACACTCTTAATAGCCATAAAATCACTCCAAAATAAATATATTATGCATTTATTTTATCGAAAATATGTGCTATAATGTTCTAAATGGATATACTATATATCTATAATATTTTTATGGTGATGTTATGGAAGATTTAAAGTTACATACTTGTTGTTTTTTCGGACATAGAAAAATTGATAAAATGCCCGAACTGATTGAAAGGCTTACAAAAGAGATTGAAGTTCTTATTACAGAAAAAGATGTTAAAATTTTTTATTTTGGCAGCAAAAGTGAATTTGATGATTTATGCCATAAAGTCGTTACCGAACTAAAAGAGAAATATCCACACATAAAACGAATATATGTTAGATCAGCATTTCAACACATTCCCGATTGGTATGAAGATAGTCTGCTTCAGCATTATGAAGACACATACTTCCCCGAACATATGGAAAAAGCGGGTAAAGCATCTTATGTAGAACGAAATCAGGAAATGATAAATCAATCAAATTATTGCATTGTGTACTACGATGATAATTATCTTCCCCCGAGGCGTAAAAATAGTCGTAGAGATTTGACGGACTATCAACCTAAAAGCGGAACGGCAGTTGCTTATGAGTATGCCATAAAAAAGAAAAAGGAAATTATAAATGTATTTCGTTAGGATTAGTGCTATAAATTTCTTATAGAGTATAAATTGATACATATTAACCATTGAGAAAGTGCAAAAAACGTGATATAATGATTCGATAGAAGATTAAAATACAAGGAAGGTAATAATGTGACAAATATAACAGTTACAGATGTTCGCTGCGAAAAAGGCGATGCGGCGTTTTTAATAGATGATGGTAAAACGAGTATTTTATACGACACAGGATTTGGATTTACAGGATATAAGGTTGCCGAGAATATAAAGGCAGTATTAAAGGACAGAAAGCTTGATTACATATTTTTAACACATTCTCATTACGACCATGCTCTTGGAAGTGCATATATTTTAAGACATTATCCCGAAGCAAAAGTTGTTGCAGGAAAATATGCAGTTGGAATTTTTGAGCGAGATGGCGCAAAAAAGACTATGAAAAGATTGGATGCTAAGTTTGCCGAAGCTTGCGGTGTTAAAGATTATGAATTCCTTGGTGACGAGCTTAAAGTTGATATAGCCGTTGATGATGGAGATGTTATTAAAGTCGGAGATGTTGAATTTGAGGTTATCAATCTTCCCGGACATACACGATGCTGTATAGGTTTTTATTGTAAGAAAAAAAGACTTTTTCTTTCAAACGAAACCCTTGGTGTGTATGATGGCGGGAAAACCATTGTCCCATCATATCTTGTGAGCTATGAAGATACAATAAAGTCAATAGAGCGAATAGAAAAACTCGATATTAAATATATTCTTGCTCCTCATTATGGCATTTTGAATGAAGAGCAAACTATGTATTTCCTGACAAATATGAAAAGAGCATCTGAGGAATCGGCAAGTGAAATTCTTGAATTCATTAAACAAGGAAAATCTGATGACGAAATAACAACAATGATTAAAGAAAAGTTTTGGAATGGTTATATAAAAGAGATTTATCCGGAAGATGCTGTTAATCTTAACACATCAATTATGATTGAACTTATAAGAAAGCAATACAAATAGAGGGCATTTAATGGGAAACAACAAAGTGCGTATATCAAAAACAAGAAGAATATATTTTTTAAGACTTATTGGTAGGATAATCGTATTCCTCATTGCAATTTTTATTTATATTTTTGATAGAGAAAAATTTAATATAGCTAACGGATGGATTTTCTTTAATGAATTTTCTCCTCTACATATTTTGTGGATAATCTGGATGTGGGATATGGCTCTGCAGCTTATTCCGGTTAAAGCGCATATATCCATAGGTTCTCAAAAGGTATTTGAGTCATTATTCCGACCTATAAAAGAAAAGATTAACCATAAAAACTTAAAGAAATACATAAAAGATACAACGCTATCTGCATACAAGGTTATGATGATATGGATTTTGTTGACGGTGGCAATAAGCATATTACATTTGACCGGAGCAATAGATACAGGTATGATGATACTTTTGGCAACATTCTTTTATGTATGTGACTTGATATGTGTGCTTATTTGGTGTCCTTTCAGGCTTATAATGAGAAATAAATGTTGTACCACCTGCAGAATATTTAATTGGGATCACCTGATGATGTTTTTGCCGATAGTAACAGTTAATAGTTTTTATTCTTGGACACTTGTCACCTTTTCTTTTTTGATATGGATTATATGGGAAATATGTGTATTCACATATCCTGAAAGATTTTGGGAAAACAGTAATATGGCACTTCGCTGTTCGGAATGTACTGACAAGCTCTGTACACAATATTGCAGAAAATTGAGAAAATAATATCAGACATAAAAATATAGGTTTCAAAACATTAACGAATTCTGTTCGTTTTCATGAAAATAGTTAATAAAATCAGTTTAAGAGTTATAAAAAACAAATAAAATAAATTTTTTTATTCAAAAACTATTGACAAACCGAAAAAATGGAGTTATAATACATATCAAAATTTGAATATCACAAAAAACGACTATGACGAGGACGGTCGGATTGTGGAGCCTGGAGAGAGTTGCCGGTTGGTGCGAGGCAATGGTGAGACTTTCCAATGACTTATCACCTCTGAGTCGGAGGACCGAAAACAAAATGTGAGTAGACTCCTTCCGTAATGCTGCGTAAAGGCAAAGGGCTTGTTAGAGCTCGGTAAGTGACGGGGATTTTTTATATTTCCGTAATTTGAGTGGTACCGCGGGTTATTATAACTCGTCTCAAAGTTATCTTTGAGGCGAGTTTTTTGTTTTATTCAGATTTGTAACCAAATATCAAATTTGTCAAAAATTGAAAGGAGACAAAAACAATGGATTACAGTTTGAAAGAAGTAGCAGGCAGAATCAAAGACCTGCGCGAAGCAAAAGGATACACACAGGAAGAGCTTGCAAAGCTTACAGGTGTATCAGTTGAGGACTACAAGGTTTTAGAGATGGGTGAAACAGATTTCAGTTTTACATTCATCTACAAGTGTGCAAAAGCTTGCGGTGTTGAAGTTGTAGATTTGCTTGAAGGAACAAGCACAACCCTTACATCTTTCGCCATCACAAGAAAAGGCGAAGGTCTTAAAATCGTAAAGAAGCACGGTGTAGAGTATAATAACCTTGCTCCTAAGTTCAGAGAAAAACTTGCAGAGCCGTTCCTTGTTAAATTCCCGTATCTTGAAGAAGAACAAAATGCTCCAATGCAGCTCAATTCTCACAATGGTCAGGAATTCGACGTTATCGTTAAAGGTTCACTCAAAGTTCAGGTTGGAAATCATGTGGATGTACTCCATGAAGGAGACTCTATTTTCTATAACAGCCTTATCCCACACGGTATGGTTGCCGTATCAGAGGGCGGATGTGAGTTCCATGCGGTTGTATTAAATCCGCACGATGGAACAGTAAGTGAAGAATACCCCGAAGTTCCGATGATTGCCGCAAAGGTAGCTGCTAAAAAGAAAAAGTCAG
>CACYTW010000010.1:0-4060 GCA_902777435.1 uncultured Ruminococcus sp.
CGAGCAATATGTCTGCCTCGCCGTTTCTGAACTTGTCAAGTATTGCCTCGTGACCACCCTTACCCGATGTTGTATCAAAGTCCATTCTGAGTATTCTCGCCTCGGGGAACAGTTGTTTTAACTCGTCCTCTATTCTCTGAGTTCCCGTACCGAAAAACTTAACATACTTAGAACCGCAGGACGGACACTCTGTAACATTGTCTATTGTCATTCCGCAATAATGACAGACAAGCTTATTTGTCTTTTTGTGATATGTCATTGCAATACTGCAATTTTCGCACTCGATTACCTCTCCGCATTCCCGACAGGAAACAAAGGTGTTAAATCCGCGTCTGTTTAAAAACAATACGGTTTTTTCTTTTCTGCTTAGGTTTAATCTGATTTCCTCTTGCAATCTTATGCTTATGGGCGAATTGTTGTGCAAATCAAAAAGCTCGCTCCGCATATCAACAATTCTCGCCTTGGGCATTTCATTCTCGTTGTATCTTTTATTCATCTCAAACAGAGTGTATTCTCCGTTTAATGCCTTATAATACGAAGATACATCAGGTGTTGCAGATGCCATAAGAACAGGCGCTCCGCTGTCCTCGCCACGCTTAAATGCCACATCTGCCGCGTGATATCTTGGTGCTATATCAGATTTATAACTGCTTTCGTGCTGTTCATCAAGAATTATTATCCCTATATTATCAAAGGGAACAAATATGGCACTTCTTGCACCTACAACCACGCTGACCTCACCACGCTGTATTTTATTCCATTGGTCAAACCTCTCACCCATAGACAGACCGCTGTGCATTACCGCAACGGAATTGCCAAATCTACCCACAAATCTCTCAACCATCTGCGGTGTCAGGGAAATCTCAGGCACCAACATAATCGCCTGCCTGCCGTTCTTTATACAATGCTCTATGGATTGCAGAAACACCTCTGTCTTTCCGCTGCCCGTAACGCCCCTCAATAGTATTTTTTCGTGAGTCTTATTATCTAACAGGTTATCAATATAATCTATTACAGGCTTTTGCTCCTCGGTCGGCACATACGCCTTGGATACCTGATACTTATTCTCATCATAGGCTTCCCTAACGTACTGCTCCTTATATATTGAAACAAGTCCCTTACCGCACAGCGAATTTAATGCGGAGTAATTGCCGTCAACCATATTTACAAGGTCGGCACAGCTCATATCGCCACAATCTGCCAACGCAAGCAACATATTGGCTTGAATGTGTGCCCTTTTATTCAAAAGGATATCCGCCATCTCGTACCCTTCATCTATGGTACACTCAAGCCTTGCCTTTCTGATATAACGCACACCTACTGCCTCTGAAATGCTTTCGCATATCTGTATAACGCCAATATCAGCAAGTGCGTACGCCGCACTTTTTAATCCTCGTCCGCCTATACATTCTTTTATCTCGGCATATTCGGCGGTTCCGCCTCTTTCTTCAAGCTCGTCAACTATTCGTTTTTGAATAGATGTCAACCCATCTGCATCTTCTGCCACACGCTGTATAATCAGCCATTGATGTATTTTGCTACTCATTCTTGGCGGCCGTATCAATTTATATGCTTGCGAAAACGAACACAGATATTTTTTCTGTATCCAAGTGCAAAGTTCAAGCTGTTTTTTTGTGCAAACAGGTTCATCATCCGAAAAACCTTTGATATCCTTCAGCTTGTCATATTCACTTTTTTCGGTCAGATGCATAATAATTCCCTCTTGGGAGGCGTTTCTCACACCAAATGGCACAATCACCCTCATACCTATCTGAGCCTTATCCTGCAGATTGTTCGGCACATTGTAGTCGAACTCCTTGCTCAGTGCAAAACCTGCACTTGTAAGCATAACCTTTGCAACCATATCTTTTCCTCTTTATTTAAAGCGGTACGGCTGTGCCGTACCGCTCTAAATTTATTCCCAAAAATTAATCGTTTTCAATACTCTTCTGTATCTGACTTGGCACAACCACATTTACCTTACCCTCGTAAATTTCGTTAGCCGCAATGGTAACCTCCTTATGGGAGTCCGTCTGAACAAGCGGTGCAGAGCCTTGAGAAATCTGACGCGCTCTGCGAGCGGCCTCAATAACTAAGGTGTAACGGCTTCCTGCCTTCTTAACAAGTTCTGCGATTGGCGGATAAATCATCATATCTAATCAATTCCCTTCTATTATATCTTTAACTTCCTTGACTGCATCATCAAGTTCGTCATTTACAACAATGTAATCATATTCGTCCTTCATATCAAATTCAGCCTTGGCAAGACTAACTCTGTTGTTAATCTCCTCCTCTGACTCACTTCCTCTGCCGATAAGCCTTTGCTTTAATGTTTCAAAACTGGGCGGAGCAATAAATATAAACAATCCGTCAGGGCGTTTCTTTTTGACATTCATAGCACCCTGAACTTCAATCTCAAGTATAACGCTTATGCCCTTATCAAGCAAATCTTCAACAGCATCAACAGGTGTACCGTAGTAATTATTGTTATATACTGCCCATTCGAGAAACTTCTCGCTTTCAATCATTGCTTTAAATTCATCAACAGTTTTAAAATAATATGTTTCACCCTCGGTATCTTCCTCTCTCGGAGCGCGTGTGGTGGCGGAAACAGAAAGTGCAAGTTTATCGCTTTCACTGAGTAATCTTCTGATAACTGTTCCCTTACCGACACCTGACGGACCTGAGATAACAACAAGTTTTCCTCTATTATTCTTCATCATCAGCCTCTTCCTCTCTGATGATTACCTCATCTTTAGGCTCTGCTCTGCCTGCGATTGTTTCCGTCTGTATTGCCGAAAGAATAACGTGGTCGCTGTCGGTTATAATTACAGCACGGGTACGTCTTCCGCAGGTTGCATCAATAAGCAAGCCTTTTTCCTTTGACTCCTGAACAATTCTTTTAATCGGTGCAGAGTCAGGACTTACAATAGCAATAACTCTATCGCCTGAAACAATGTTTCCAAAACCAACATTTATAAGTTTCATTTATAACACCTCTGTTCCCAATTATTCTATATTTTGTATTTGTTCACGTATCTTTTCTATAATAGATTTAAGTTCAACAACGTGTGATGCAACTTCGGCATCATTACATTTTGACCCTGTTGTGTTCGCTTCTCTGTTCATTTCCTGAACTATAAAGTCAAGTTTTTTACCGACAGGCTCATTTGCAGACATTGTATTTTTAAAGGCACATACGTGGCTTTTAAGTCTGACAGTTTCTTCATCAACAGAAATCTTATCCGCAAATATCGCCGCCTCGGTAATAACACGCGTTTCATCAACGGTGCGATCCTTTAAGATTTCCTCTAACTTTGCTCTCAGCTTGTCCCTGTATTCCACAACGCAAGCAGGAGATTTCTTTTCAATCTCATCAACCTCAGCCAGCAATGCAGACAAATGTTGGTTGATATTTTCTTCCAGCCTTTTGCCCTCTTCCTCTCTCATAGCGACAAATTCTTTAAGGGCGGCATTAAAGACGGTTATAACCATCTCTGTAATCTTTTCTTCATCAATCTCTTTATATTCAACATCAAATATATCAGAAAGTCCAATCATAGCAGACATAGACAAATCGTCTTTAACATCAAAGTCCGCCAAGCTCTTGATAGCCTTAACATACTGCTCTGCCACAGCTCTGTTTAAAGTGATTTCTTTATCATCACTTTCCTTTTGCTCAATGCTGACTAAGATTTCTACCTTACCTCTTGAAATAGACTGCATTGCGGCGTTTCTGATTTTATCCTCAAGAAAAGAATAATATCTCGGCACCTTTATGGTAAAGTCGCTATATCTGTGATTAACTGATTTTATCTGAATTTTAATAAGGTACCCTTCAATTAACTGTTCGGCTCTTCCAAAGCCTGTCATACTCTTTAACATATACCTAACCTCTCGACCACACTTATTCAATATATAAGTATATCATATATTTCTCTTTTTTGCAAGCATTTTAACACAGAGCTATTACTTTATTTTTATAAAGCCCGACACTTTTAACTAATACCTATTAATTTTTTTAAAAGCCTGTGCTTTTTAAGGTTTAAAATCAATAAAA
>CACYTW010000010.1:4072-28849 GCA_902777435.1 uncultured Ruminococcus sp.
ATAAAAAGGCTCCTATGTAGTAAAGGGAGGCTTTTTAGATTACACTATCATTTTTTGTAAATGATTACATATCAATCATAAAATCTTTTTGAGATTTCATTGAGTTATAGGAACATATACTCCAAATATAAATCACTCAAAACTCAATCTTCGTCATAGGGCATCTCAACTGCCGTATAACTGTGATTTACAGCAGGTAAAAACTTTTCCAGAATATCCTTTGTTTTAAATCTCAGGCTTGATGTATTAATGCAAGGGTGACAGCCTAAAAACTCGGCATCTATAACCTCTTGGTCAATATATAAATTGACAACATTATCTTTGTCATTCATAAGACCTAAAATGCTGACAGAGCCGGGTGTTACATCTAAGAACTGTTCCATCTCCTCAGGCGGTCCGAAGGACAGCCTTGAGCTGCCTGCCAGCTTAGAAAATATGCGTGTTCTGTACGGCTTGTCCGCAGGCATCATCAACAGATAAAATCTTGTCTTTTGTCTGTTGCACAGAAATAAATTCTTACAAATCACAACGCCTAATTTCTTGTCTATCTCTCCGCACGCCTCCATTTTGTCCGCAGGTGCGTGGTCTATTCGGCAATATTTGATACCCAGGCTGTCGAGCATATCATATACCCTTATCTCCTTTTCCAATCTGCCGTCTGTGTTTTCGGGTCTGCCGTTATATAATTCGTCTGACATATAATTTCCTCCTATCAAAGAAATGAGCGACATACGTCGCCCATTTCTTAACCGCCAAGATATGCCTTCTTTATTTCATCGCTTTGGGCAAGTTCTTTGCCCGTTCCGCTCAATTTAATTTTTCCTGTTTCCAGAACGTAGGCCCTGTCCGCAATCTCAAGTGCCATCTCCGCATTTTGCTCAACCAATAAAATGGTCGTTCCTGCCTTGTTCAGCTCTTTGACAATATCAAATATCTGCTGCACAAGGATAGGTGCAAGACCCATTGAGGGTTCGTCAAGCATCATCAATTTCGGTTTACTCATCAATGCTCTGCCCATTGCGAGCATCTGCTGTTCACCGCCTGACAGAGTTCCTGCAATCTGATTCATTCTGTGCTTAAGACGGGGAAATCTCTCATATACGTCTGCTATTCCCTCTTTGAGATTAGCAGAATTTGTATATGCACCCATCTCAAGATTTTCCTGAACTGTCATTTGCAGAAATACGTGTCTGCCCTCGGGAACGTGAGCAACGCCCATTGACACGAGTTTATGTGCCTCTGTATGAGAAATATCGTTACCCATAAGTTTTATACTTCCCGTCTTTGAACGGAGCAATCCCGATATAGTGCGTAGTGTAGTGGTCTTTCCTGCACCATTGGCACCGATAAGAGCAACAATCTCTCCCTCATTGACTTTAAGGGAAACATCTTTAAGTGCGTGAATTTGACCATAGTATACATTTATATTTTCTATATTTAAAATCTCAGCCATATCAGTTTGCCTCCTTCTTCTTGCCGAGGTAAGCCTCTATTACCGCAGGGTTTGCCTTGATTTCCTCAGGCGAGCCTTTGGCAATTACCTTACCGTGGTCAAGAACGCATATGCCTTCACAGATATTCATTACAAGGCTCATATCGTGTTCGATAAGCATAACCGCAATCTGAAATTCGTCTCTTATTCTGCGGATATTATCCATAAGCTCAGCAGTTTCGGAAGGATTCATTCCTGCCGCAGGCTCATCAAGCAAGATTATGCCCGGATGAGTGGCGAGGGCTCTTGCAATTTCAAGACGTCTTTGCGCTCCATATGGCAAAGAACCTGCCTGCATATTTGCCATATTCTCCATACCAAAAAAGCTCAACAGTTGAAGTGCCTCTTCTCTTGACTTCTTTTCAGATGTCCTATATCCAAACAGGCGTGTAATCGAAGCACCAAGGGGCTGATTTATGGAATTATGAAGTCCAACCTTTATATTGTCGAGAACTGTCATATTGTTAAACAATCTTATATTCTGAAAAGTTCTCGCAATACCCATTCTGTTAACCTGTGCAGTTGTCTTTCTTGCCGTTGACTTTCCGTCAAGCATAATCGTGCCTCTTGTTGGCTGATATACGTTTGTCAAAAGATTGAACACAGTTGTTTTGCCTGCTCCGTTAGGACCGATAAGACCTGCAATCTCCGTTTTGCCAACCGTCAGCGACAACTCGTCAACAGCCGTCAGACCGCCGAAGTCAATACCCAGATGATGAGTTTCGAGAATAGGTGTTTTGTCAATATCACGTTCCGGCATAATTGCATTGCTCGGAACAGGAACCATTCTTGACTTATCCATTAGAAACACCTCCATTTTGAACGTCAGTATTTTCTCCTTTTTTAATCTTGGACGAAATCTTTTCAAAGAACTGCTTTGCACCGCTGCTGTTTGTTGCAAGCATTACCAAAATCAATATTATTGCATATATCAACATTCTGTAATTTGCAAAACCTCTTAAAAGTTCGGGCATTGCGTACAAAACAATTGTCGCTATCATAACCCCGGGTATGTTCTTCATTCCGCCGAGAACAACAAACACCAATATCAATATTGATGTATTAAAATCAAACTTTGTAGGCTTGATTGTTGAGAAGTTCATTGCATACAAGGCACCTGCCATACCTGCAATTACTGCCGATATGATAAATGCAGTGAGCTTATACTTAGTAACACCGATACCCACAGACTCTGCGGCTATTCTGTTATCGCGGATAGCCGTAACAGCACGTCCTGTCTTACTGTTTACCAAATTCAAAACAATAAACAATGCAACCACAATCAGAATTATTCCCGAAGTGAATGTGGAAATCTTAGTAATCGCCTGTGCTCCGTTAGGGCCGTTTAAAATCGGCTTTGCATCAATAAGACCGAGAGCCTCTGCACTTGTCATACTGAAGTGAATACCATTTTTGTCAAAGCCTACGTAAAGGCAGTTCATAATGTTTTTTATTATCTCACCAAAGGCAAGTGTAACGATTGCAAGATAGTCGCCCCTGAGCCTGATAACAGGAATACCTATAACCAAGCCTGCAACACCTGCAAACAAACCGCCAACAATTATAGCTATCAATAACCTTAACGGGTCAGATGCAATACTGTTCTGCAAGCACGCCGCACATACAACACCGCTGAAAGCACCGACACTCATAAAACCTGCGTGTCCAAGGCTCAGTTCACCTAAAAAGCCAACTGTCAGGGAAAGCGAAATCGCCATAACCACATAAGTACAGGTCGGAACCAACAATCCGCTTATCTGATTGCTGAGCATCCCTGCCTTTTGGAGCGGAAATATAATTATAAACGCCAACAGAACAATTCCGTAAGACTGAATATTAGTAAGTGTGAATTTATTTAGATTTTTTAACTTATTCATAGTACACCTCACACCTTCTCTGTAATCTTCTTACCAAGTATACCCGTAGGCTTAACCAACAATACAATGATAAGTACAGCAAACACAATGGCATCTGCCAACTGTGTAGAAATATATGACTTACTGAAGATTTCGATTATACCCAACAAAATACCGCCAAGCATAGCACCCGGGATAGAGCCGATACCGCCGAATACTGCCGCCGTAAATGCCTTGATACCGGGCATCGAGCCTGTTGTCGGCTGAAGAACAGGGTATGCCGAGCATAAAAGAACACCTGCAATTGCCGCAAGAGCACTGCCTATTGCAAATGTAACCGATATGGTAACATTTACATTTATACCCATAAGCTCTGCTGCGTCCTTATCCTCCGAAACAGCACGCATAGCCTTACCCATCTTACTCTTTTTGGTAAACATTGTAAGCGCAATCATAATCACGATACAAGCTAAAACAGTAACTATTGATTCTGTCGTTATAATTAATTTATTATCAAACAAGGACACAGAACCCAAGCGGATTATGGAGCTGAATGTCTTTGGATTACTGCCCCATATTAAAAGGGCAACATTCTGCAAGAAGTAGCTGACACCTATTGCAGTAATCAAAACCGCAAGCGAAGTTGCCTTTCTGAGCGGTTTGTAAGCAAGCCCCTCAATAAGTACGCCAAGCACCGTACATACTATCATAGCGAGAACAACAGATACAACAGGCGGTAAATTCAAATATGTAGTGGCACAAAAAGAGATATATGCACCAACCATTATTACATCACCGTGCGCAAAGTTAAGCATCTTTGCAATACCGTAAACCATAGTGTATCCGAGTGCAATAATAGCGTAAACGCTGCCAAGACTTATTCCGTTAATCAGATTAGATAGAAAAGTCATATTTACACCCCTGAACATTTTTAAGATTTTATGTTTTATTTTTCAGAAAAAACCTTGCCCATACAAGAGTTTTTCTGAAAAATAATGAAAAGTAAAAAATGTTTTTATAAGCGGTAAGCGTGCCGATATTAAATACCGGCACGCCATCGTAACCTTTTATAGCATAGAGTGAGAATTTACTAAATTCGGTTTATATTAGTCCATACCTACGTATGCACCATTGTTAATAACCATACCCTTAGGCTCCTTAGAAACTTCACCTGTCTTTTCCCAAGTCATACCAAGACCTGTAAGACCATCAATCTTGAAGTCCTCGCTTGTAAAGCATTCAACAAGCTTTGTGCCGATTTCACCAGCCTTCATATCAGCTGTGATGCCCTGCTTCTTGCAAGCCTCATAGATAGCCATAACACAGTCATAGCCGTCTGCTGCGAACTGGTTAGGAACCTCGCCGTGCTTGCTCTTATATGTTTCAACAAACTTCTTTGTGCTTTCGTCTGTTGCGTCAGCAGTAAATGGTGTGAGGAGCATTACGCCCTCAGCGAGTGATACATCAAAGTTCTCAAGTGTGAGGATACCATCCATACCATCAACGCCGAAGAACTTAGGAGCATACTGCATCTTGTCAGCCTGAGCAAGAATAAGTGATGCAGGTGTGTAGTATATCGGCAAGAATACGAGGTCAGCATCAGCAGCCTTAATTTCATTAAGCTGAGCGGTGAAGTCATTTGCTGAGTCATCAGTAAACGTCTTTACGCAAACAATGTTAAGACCGAGCTTATCAGCTTCAGATTGGAACTTCTGATAGATACCTGTTGAATAAGCATCTGAGTTGTTGTAGATTACAGCAATCTTATCGCCAAGGTTCTGAGTTGAGATATATTTAGCAGAAGCTACACCCTGGTTAGGATCTGTGAAGCACATCTGGAACATATTGTCCTTACCTTCGATTACATCTGTTGAAGAAGCCGAAGGAGTGAGAGCAAAGATGCCGTCAGCATCTACTTCACTGGATACTGCAACACAAGGCTGTGTTGTAACAGTACCTAATGAAACCTGCATACCCCAATCCTTAAGAGTGTTGTACGCATTAACCGCCTTCTCAGCGTCATTTTCATCGTCCTCAAATCTGAGTTCAAACTTCATATCGCCCTTTGCGTTGATTTCGTCAACAGCAATCTGTGCACCGTTTCTTACAGCCTGTCCGTAAATTGCAGCCGCACCGGTGATTGGACCGATACCGCCGATTTTAATGGCGTCTGCAGAACCTGCATTTGATGAAGATCCGGTCTGATTTCCGCAACCCACAAGGCAAACTGCCAATACGGTAACTGCCAAAACAAGACAAGTAAGTTTTGTGAATTTTCTCATTTTTATCTACCTCTTTCTAATATGTTTTATATTAATCCTATGTTAATCAATAATTTTGAATTAACATAAAATTCATATATTATTCATAAATTTTACCACATTTTTTTCTGTGTGTCAATATGATGTATTTGTTAATAAGCACAATTATTCAGCTTTTTTTGATAAATTATAACCAATTTTATAGACGTCGCCTGCTCCCATAGTTATAAGCATATCATTCTCGGTCAAATTCTCTGCCAAATACCTCTCAATAGCCTTATTGTCACTCATATAGACTGAGCCGTCTATTTTAATTGCCAAGTCACAGGAATGAATTTTGCCGTCATACTTTTCTCGGGCAGGATAGATATCACAAATCATAACCTTGTCAGCCATCGACAGGGCCTCTGCAAATTTGTCCAAAAGGGTAATGGTTCTGCTGTATGTGTGGGGTTGGAACACAACCCAAACATTTTTACCCATCTTTTTAGCCGTATTAATAGTCGCCTCAATCTCAGTGGGGTGATGGGCATAATCGTCAATAATCTCACAGCCGTTTACCTCACCGATATGTTCAAATCTTCTCTTTGTTCCGCCGAACTCCAAAAGACCTTGAACCGCCAATTCCATATCCACTCCCAAAAAATCAACGGCAGCTACAACGGAAAGTGCATTTAACACATTGTGAGTGCCAGGAACACTCAATTCGACGCTTGTTAAAAGATTGCCCTCTTTATACACATCAAATTTTCCGCATCCCGACTCAGAATAAACTATATTTTTAGCTATAAAATCAGCACTTTCATCATTTATGGCATATTTTATCACTTTTCTTTCAACATTTTGCACAACTGTATTGGTGTTTTTATCGTCAGAACAAACAATAATGCATCCATTAGGTGATGTTAGGCTTGCAAATTTCTGAAATGATGATATAATATGGTTAATACCGCTAAAATAATCCAGGTGGTCTTCTTCCACATTTGTTATAATCGACAAAAAAGGTTTGAAATGCAAAAAACTTTCAACATACTCGCAAGCCTCAAAGGGCAGATAGTCGGTTTTGCCTATACGGAAGTTACCGCCAATTTGCGGAAGCTGTCCGCCCACCAGGATGGTAGGGTCAGTATTCGCCTTTAAAAGCGCAAGGGACAGCATTGAAGTAACCGTTGTCTTGCCGTGAGTCCCCGCAACAGCAATGGGATATTTATAAAGCTCCATTAGGGCACCTAACAGCTCTGCTCTCTCAATGGTCTTTATACCGAGTGAGCGTGCAGCCGTAAGTTCGGGATTATTTTTTGCAATTGCTGCGGTATAACATACCAAGTCAGGCGACTTTATATTTTCGGCTCTTTGACCTATATAAATTTCTGCACCTCTTGTTCTCAGCTCGTCTATCAGGTCTGATTCACGCATATCTGAGCCGGACACGCAATACCCAAGGTAAATAAGCATTTCTGCGATACCGCTCATACTTATTCCGCCAATTCCTATCATATGGACTTTGGCACCTTTCGGAAGGTCTGATATTGAAAATTCACTCATAATTATGCCTTCTTTCTTTAATAATAAATATATGATTATTGTAGCACAAACAACTGTGCTTTTCAATAATTTGTTATTCTTTAGATAAAATAATAATTTTTACATAAGCTATTAAAAATAGCAAGGAGGGTTTTAAAATGACAATTACAGACATTAGAGTCCGTAAAATCAATTCAGAAGGAAGAATGAAGGCGGTTGTTTCCGTTACATTCGATGACGCATTTGTTGTTCACGACATAAAGGTTATCGAAGGTCAGGACAAGCTCTTTATAGCTATGCCCAGCCGTAAAACACCCGAAGGTGAGTTTAAGGATATTGCTCATCCTATCAACGCTGAAACACGTGAGCTTCTTCACAGCCGTATTCTTGAAAAATATCAGGAAGCAATGGACACACCTGATGAAGCGGAATAGTAAAATTCCTTACGAACGAAAAGGATCTCTTGCGAGGTCCTTTTTTGTGTGCTGTAATTTCGTTTATGGCAGTTGCCCATCGTCCTGCCGGGATGAGAGTACAAAACCGAACCGTGATTTTGAAAGGCAAATTTACGTTTTATCTGCGTTAAAATACTCGGCAATCCGTCATTATTTTATTTCCTTCTTACTCATTGTCCTTCTTATAATTTCAATCACATTTACGTTTCCCATATTGCCTGCTATTGTCATTCTTGTCAAATTCTCAAGACCTTCTGACGGAAGATTTACCTCATAGTCACTTTCAAGAGTTTTATCATCAACAAGCAACTGAACATCATAGCCCGAGTTTTTAGCTATTCTCTTTACATTCTCGTCATAGTGTCCGTAAGGGAACGCAATCATATCACATTTATGACCTAAGTTCTTCTCTATGTCATATTTGGATTTCCTCAACTGTCTGATCTGTTCCGCAAAATCCAACTCATTAACTTTAACGTGCGACACAGTATGGGATTGTATTTCAATAAGTCCGCTTGCCTCCATCTCCCTTGCCTGCTCCCAGGTAAAGTGGGAATAATTTACCTTTCCTTCGCCTGCAACAGCACCTACTGTATCTGTTACAACAAATATTGTGGCAGGAATGTTAAGTTCCTTTAAAATCGGGTATCCGAGTTCATAGTTGCTCGAATATCCGTCGTCAAATGTAACGATTATCGGGTTATTCGGAATATCCACACTTCCGTCATCACATAAAACATACTCGTAATATTGTCTAAGACTTATGGGCGTAAAGTTTGTTTTAATAGCCGTCATATGCAGTCTGAAATCATATGGCGAAATCAAAGAGATAGAATTTTCCTCCGTAAGCTCGTCATTTGTTATGTGATGATACAACAATATCGGCACCTTGATATTCTTCTTTTTTTCTCTCCATTGCTCAAGTTTTTCTTGTTCGAGCCTTTCTTCTTCGGTAATTTCTTCCTCTTCTTTTCCGTCTGCATACTGCAACCAATCAGGCGTTTTACTTTCTGCCGCATATGCCAAAACCATTCCTTGTGAATATATCAGCAAGTTCAATATCAGCAAAAACGATAAAGTCCTAATAATTTTTCTTTTCATAATCACCAAAAACCTTTCCGCTATTGTATATAAACTCCTCATTACTCTTTGTTCTTATCATCAGATTAATCACGTTCTCAGTAACCTCAGACACATCCTTATCAGAAAACGCTCTGCGCATACGCCACATTGTTTCAAGCTCTGCCTGTGTAAGTAAAAGTTCCTCTTTTCTTGTGCCTGACTTTGAAATATCTATTGCAGGGAAAATCCTCTTTTCCTGAAGCCTTCTGTCCAGGTGAACCTCCATATTGCCCGTTCCCTTGAACTCCTCAAATATCATATCGTCCATTCTGCTTCCCGTTTCAATCAATGCCGTTGCAAGAACGGTAAGACTTCCGCCCTCCTCGATATTTCTCGCTGCACCGAAAAACCTCTTTGGTCTGTATAACGCCCCCGGGTCAAGTCCACCAGACAGAGTTCTGCCCGTAGGCGAAATAACAAGGTTATATGCACGGGCAAGTCTTGTTATACTGTCTAAAAGAATTACCACGTCTTTTTTATGTTCAACCAATCTTTTGGCACGCTCCAACACGATTTCCGCAACCTTTGCGTGGTTCTGCGGTTCCTCGTCAAAGGTTGAGAAGATAACATCGCCGTCTATACTTCTTTGCATATCTGTAACTTCCTCAGGACGTTCGTCTATCAGAAGCACAATCAACGCAACATCAGGATTATTTTTAGTTATGCTGTTTGCGATACTTTTTAAAAGAGTTGTTTTTCCCGCCTTAGGAGGTGCAACGATTATTCCTCTCTGTCCCTTTCCCACAGGGCATATAAGGTCAATCAACCTCATAGCATAATTCATATTGCCCGTTTCAAGTTTTAACCTCTCGTTAGGATATATAGGTGTTAAATCATCAAATGATTTTCTGCGGATTGCAACATCTATCGTATCACCGTTTACCGTCTGAATGTATAAAAGGGCTTGGTGCTTTTCGCCCTCGTGTTGCATTCTTGTATTGCCGACTATAAAATCTCCCGTTTTCAGATTAAACCTTCTTATTAAATTTTGGGGAACATATACATCGTTTTCGCCCGATTGATAATTATTGCTTCTAAGAAAGCCGTAGCCCTCAGCCATTATCTCAAGAACACCGCTCATAAGGTTAGTCTTTCTGACGGGGTCGCTGTATTCTATTTCTTCTTCGGCGGTTTTTTCTGCATTTTTATTTTCATTATTATTTTCATCAAATTTATTTTTATTATTCGCAGATTTATTCACCGCTTCATTTTTTTCCGAATTTTTACTTTTTTCTGAAATTAAATCAATTAACTCTTGTTTTTTCAATTTACTTATTCCTTCAATGTTTAACTCTTTCGCCACTTCCCGAAGTTCGCTTATCTTCATTTTTGTATAATTAATTTTTTCCATAACTATTCACCATTTTCATTATTTCTGTCTTTTATAAATATTCCCTCAACAGGATTTTTTAAATATATTCTATTAACTATTGCCGAATTTTCTATATCAGCTTTATAATTGTCATACTTTGACATTGGCACTATACCAAGCAAGACAACTATTATCAAATACACAATAATTGTACCCTTTACAGCACCCAACGCAAACCCTGCTATATGATTTAGTGTGCTTATAACAGGCAATTTTGAAAAAATATTCAGGAATTTTAATCCTATTTGAATTATAATTTTAGCAATGATTAAAACAAGCACAAAAGAGATTATCTTTATCGCAACATCAGCAACATAAGCGGAAATTCCGTTATTTATATCTGTCTGCACCTTCATTGTGTAATCCGCAATCAGTTTTGGCATTCCCGACTCATATGTACCCATCGATGCAGTTGGCTCCAAGCCGCCAAACACAGTATCTGCAATAACCTCTTTTAAGCCAAGTCCGTTGAGAATATCAGAAACCACAGGATATAAAATCCACGCGATTATAATTGACGCCGCAAGTGATGCTATCCCTACAAGCGACCTCATAAACCCCTTTTTACAGCCAAAAAGTCCAAACAACAATATGACTAAAATAATGGCGTAATCTATACTGTTTAAGCCAAAATAATTAAATCTCATATAACACTCCCATCAGTTATTTTACGGCGATGTTTTCCGCAACCGAAGCACCGACCGCTAAAATTCTTTTTCCGTTTGAGTAATATCCTATACTTTTTACATCATTTTCTGCGGAAATAACCTTTTTTACCTTACCTCTTGAATTCACACGGACAATACCCTTCTGCTCAGCCACAACCGCATTTGAGTCGCATACCGCCAAAGTTCTTATTTCGCCTGTGGCTGTGTATGTCCCCTTTAACTTTCCTGACATAGAATACATCTCTAAAACAGAATTACCTCTGTTATCCATTACGCTGACAGCAATCATTTTATCGCTGTCAAGGCTGTAATACGACGGTTCTTTACCCTCAAGCGATATAGAAAAGCCCTCTTTGCCGTTCTTTGAGTATTCTGTAATATGATTATCTGTGACCAACAGCAACTGATTTGATGACGTAAATTTAACCTCTACTGCCGCCTCATCATTTCGCTCTGTCGTTGCGATAATCTCACCTCTGCTTGTATCAATAAACTGCATTTTCGTACTTACCGCATCTCCATCTGTATTTATTTGTGCAACAGCTAAATATCTGCCGTTATCACTTATATCAACATCGGCAACATAACCGCTTCCGCTGTTCCACGCATAAATCTCTCTGCCCTTTTTATTAAACAAAGTTACCTTACCTTTGTAGCCGTCTGTATCTGTTGCAAAGACGACATAACCCTTACTTGTAATCTTAGCAGAAATAATGTCATTGCCGAGCTTATATTCATTTATCAGCTTGCCGTTTTTATATGATGCTGCAAAATGATTGCCTGCAAGGTCAGCAAATAATACATATTTTCCGTCACACTCAACCAATGGATCTGACAGACTTTGGTTTATCTGCCAATCTATTTTACCCTTTCTGTCAATTGCCTTTGCACCCTTATTATTATATATCATAACATTACTGCCAATAGTTTTTGCCTTGTATATATCCCCGTATTCAACATATACATCCGTAGTTTTAGAGCCTGACAGCATAGACACAAAAGCGCCGAGCAAAGCGATTGCAAGCACAGCCGCGATAACAACAGCCGCAAGCTTTATCGGATGATATACTATCTTTCTTTTTCCTGTTCTGAATACCGCAGTTTTAGAAAACAGAGTATCAACAGCAGGCTTTATTTTCTCTTTATAAATAGATATACCCTTATCTATGTATTTATTCCTCACCGCTGTTTACCTCCTTCAATAAAATACTTTTTTCAAAAATAATCCCTCAGGCGGTGCCGTAAGACCGCTCTTTCTTCTGTCACCGCTTTCAATTATGTTGGGAACAGCATCACATTCGATACGTCCAAGGCCTACCTCCACCAATGTTCCCGTAATTATCCTCACCATATTATACAAAAATGCATCTGCCTCTACTGTTATCTCAATCAAATCTCCGTCTGTTTCCACAGAGCAATCCCTTATGGTTCTTATTGTTGTTTTCTGACTTCCGCCTGCCGCCATAAATGCAGAAAAGTCGTGCTTACCATTAAAATATTCAGCCGCAGACTTCATCTTCCCTCTGTCAAGCTTGTAGGGCAGATACCAACTGTATCCTATATAGAACGGGTTTCTCATTTTTCCGTTCCATATTCTGTATACATATCTTTTGCCCTTTGAAGAAAACCTTGCATTAAATTCCTCGTCTGCCTCCCAGGCTTCAAGAGCGGTTATATCCTTATTCAATCTGTAATTTAACGCATATGGCAATTTTTCAGTAGGAATATTGGTATTTGATTTAAAGTTTAACACATATTCAAGTGCGTGAACTCCTGCGTCAGTTCTGCTGCAGCCTGTGACCTTAATCGCCTCACCTGTGAGGTCGCTCAAAGCCTCCTCAATTACCTGCTGAATTGTTATTCCGTTTTTTTGGAATTGCCAGCCATGATATTTTGTACCATCATACATAATTCTCATAGCAATATTTTTCATTACCAAAAACCTCTCTAACAAACTATTTTGACGGTATAAAATTAATTGCAATAACAACAGCAGTCAGTGCCAAAAATGCTATTGTGGCTCCTACATCTCTCTTTTGGAATTTAAGCTCGTGAAGGCTTGTACGATTTTCGGTTACGCCGTAGCATCTGCACTCCATTGCGGTTGCCAACTCATCTGCACGTCTGAAGGCACTTATAAACAGCGGTATAAGTATGGGAATCATAGCCTTTGCCCTGCTTAATATATTTCCGCTGTCAAAATCCGCACCTCTTGCCGCCTGTGCTTTCATAATCTTATCGGTTTCCTCCATCAATGTGGGAATAAATCTCAATGCGATAGACATCATCATAGAAATCTCGTGTGCCGGAAGTCCTATCTTCGCAAATGGACTCATCAGAGTTTCCATTCCGTCAGTTAACGATATAGGTGATGTGGTAAGCGTCAGCAAAGAGGTTCCGAGTATCAAAAATGTCAATCTCAAAACCATAAACACAGCAAACCGAATACCCTCATATGTGATTTTTAACACACCAAATTCCCAAACAACAGTACCACTTGTCAAAAACAAGTTAAACAATGCCGTTATAATTATAAATACCATAATCGGTCTTAAGCCCTTTATAACAAATATGGGCGGAATTTTAGAAAGTGCAACGCACACAACAATAAATGCGGCAAGTGCAATATAGCCGTAAAAGTTCTTAACACAAAAAGTGACCACAATATATGCAAGCATTACCAAAATTTTAGTTCTTGGGTCCAGCTTGTGGATTACTGTTTCACCGGGAAAGTATTGTCCCAAAGTTATATCCTTCAGCATATTTCCTCCCCCTTACTCAAAGCCTTTTTTATGCAGTACAACCCATCGTTTATTGTATAAACCCCCTCTTTCAAGGGCATACCCCTGCGTCGCAGTTCATCAACTATCTTTGTAACCTGCGGAACATTCAAGCCGATTTCGGTAAGTCTGTCGGCATTTCTGAAAATATTTTCAGGTGTATCAAACATTTCTTTGTTGCCCTTGTTCATAACAAGTATTCTGTCCGCCAGCTTTGCAACATCCTCCATACTGTGCGACACAAGGATAACAGTAAGCCCCATTCTCTCGTGCATATCCTTTATCTTAAAAAGGATTTCATCTCTGCCTGCCGGGTCAAGTCCTGCTGTGGGTTCGTCAAGAATTAAAACCTTAGGCTCCATAGCAAGCACACCTGCTATTGCAACACGCCTTTTCTGTCCGCCTGACAAATCAAAGGGCGACTTGCTTAGAAGTTCCTTTGGCAGACCTACAAGATTTGCCGCAAATTCCGCCCTATGTTTGACTTCATCACTATCAAGCTCCATATTCGACGGACCAAAAGATATATCCTTAAGTACTGTTTCTTCAAACAACTGATACTCAGGATATTGCATTACAAGTCCCACCTTAAAGCGTATGTCACGCATTTTGGTATTTTTGTCAGTTATGTCAGTTCCGTCAATTATTATTCTGCCGCAATCGGGCTTTATAAGACCGTTTAAAAGCTGAATTAATGTTGACTTTCCCGAGCCTGTATGTCCGATAAGTCCGATAAACTCTCCCTTGCCTATTTCCAAGCTAATGTTGTCCAGTGCCTTTTTTTCAAAGGGACCGCCCTTCATATATGTGTAACTTACGTTTTCAAGCTTAATCATTTGTCATCACCTTTTTCCATAGCTGCTCTATCTTATCTGCACATTCACCCACAGAAAGAACATTGCTGTCTATATCAAAGCCGTTTTTCTTCAAAAGAAATGCAAGCTCTGTTGCCTGAGGGGTATCAAGTCCCAAGGACTTCATCCTCTCCACCTTCGGGAACACCTCTATGGGAGGGGCGTCCATCTCTATTTTACCATTGTTAATAACTATTACACGGTCAGCCTCAACCGCCTCCTCCATATAATGAGTTATCATTACAACTGTCATATTCTTTTCTTTGTTAAGACGTTTTACAGTTTCAATAATCTCACGTCTGCCGTTTGGGTCAAGCATAGCTGTCGGCTCGTCAAGGACAATAATCTCAGGTTCCATAGCCAAAACACCTGCTATTGCCACCCTTTGCTTTTGTCCGCCTGACAGCATATGAGGTGCGTGCATAGCAAACTCAGACATATTTACAGCAGCAAGAGCGGTATCCACCCTTTTTCTTATTTCCTCTCTGGGTACACCTAAATTCTCAGGTGCGAATGCCACATCATCCTCTACTATATTCGCAACCATCTGATTATCAGGGTTTTGAAAGACCATTCCTACCATTTTGCGAATATCGTATAATCTTTTTTCGTCAGATGTATCAATATCGCCAACCCATACCTTGCCCGAAGTCGGTGTAAGAATTGCGTTTAGATGCTTTGCGAACGTAGACTTGCCCGAGCCGTTATGTCCAAGCACGGCAATAAACTCGCCACGCTTTATCTCCAAGGATATATCCTTAAGCACGCAAGTTGTTTCACCTGTTTCGTCATCAGTATAATTAAAGCATAAATTTTCAGTTCTAATAATATTATCCATTTTGCTTTGCCCTCACAATGTCTGTTTTTAACCTCTCTGCCAACGTGTACTGTATCCGCAAGGCAAAACTATATCGCTGTTTCTGACAGGCAGTCCTATTTCGTCGGCAGTAATAACACCGCCATACTTCTTTGCAACAGTCAGCTTGCAGATATTTTTCATTACGCTTCCCGATAATCCAGTTGTATATGAATTTACCAGGAAGAACAGCGGTTGGTCACTCAAAAGCTTTACACACAGGCTGATTAAATCAAATATCTCGTCCTCTATCTTCCATACTTCGCCGTTTGGTCCTCGCCCGTATGAAGGCGGATCCATTATGATTGCATCATACTTATGACCTCTGCGAAGCTCTCTCTCAGCGAACTTCTTTACATCATCCACAATATAACGTATGGGATGCTCTTTAAGTCCCGAAAGTACCGCATTGTCCTTTGCCCACGCTACCATTCCTTTTGCCGCATCAACGTGACATACCTTTGCCCCTGCCGCCGCAGCCGCAATAGTCGCTCCCCCTGTGTACGCAAACAAATTAAGCACATTTATCTCTCTGCCCTTTTCCGCTTTTATCAGCTCAGAAAACCAATCCCAATTTGTTGCCTGCTCGGGAAAAATTCCCGTGTGCTTAAACCCCATTGGCTTAACACCGAATGTCAGATTTTTATATTTTATTTTCCATGATTCAGGAATTTTCTTATAGGTCTGCCAACTTCCGCCGCCTGATTTACTGCGGTTATATCTTGCGTCGGCTGTCCTCCATTCTTCAACAGACTTATCTGACTTCCATACAATCTGCGGGTCGGGACGTACCAATATTTTGTTTCCCCATCTTTCAAGTTTTTCACCATCAGAGCAATCTAAAATTTCATAGTCTTTCCAGCCGTCAGCTATGAACACTTACTTCACCGCCTTATTCAACACTGCTTATAGAATATACTGTGCTTTCGCACTCTGCATACTTGGTTGTAATTCCAAGTGATGTACCTGCACCCAAATACTTATTTGCGGCAGTATAATATCCGTTATCACTTGCCTTGCCGTCAAATTCAACGGTTACGTATACGTTGTATCTATCCTCAGGCACAGTCTGCCTAAAGCTTCCGTTTGCCATATTTACCTGATATAATCCGTTCTCCACTTCGACGTCTGTTATTTCTCCGATATACTCTTTGGACACCTTGTCGTACAAAGGTCCTTTTTTAGCAAGAGCATCGGCAGTATAGGAACGCACATTCTTTATAATAAAAGTACACTCAACTTTTTCGCTTGAAGTCACAACCGCACTTGAACCGCCGACAAACATTTTATATACCCCCAAAGCGAGAACAATAACCAAAACTACAACAACAATATCAATTATACTTACTTTTCCGAAAAGTTTCCCATCTCTGTTTATCATCTCAATTTCCCTCCATTACTGTTTAGCATCTGTATCGACACCTATGATATAACCCTCACTTGACCAGCCCTTGCCAAACATAACCGCATTATGTCCCACTCTGACCGGTATGCCGTCTATCTCAATAGATTTATCCGTTTCTGCCCCATTAGCCACAACAGTAACCAAAACATCATATTCATTTGGTACTTCGCTGTTTAATACTCTTCCGTCGATTATATCATATCCTATGGTTTTGGCAGGATGGACCTCAACCTTTTCAACAGTTGTTGTAATCTTCTCTTTTTCGCCAATCATTACCTTGTCGCCAACCTTTATTGCCTCAGCATAATTTTCGTCCTTGGCTTTTAATTCAACAGTTGTTCTGACCACCACATTCGAGGTTGCAAAACTTCCGCTCCCGCCGCTTTTGCCGACAAAGAACATTATTGCTGCCGTAATAATTGCCACAATCACCAATACAATAAATAAATCCATTCCGTTAAACTTAATTTTTTTCTTGTTTTCCATTTCAATCAATTCCTTTCGCTATATTCAGCAGTAATAGAGAGCATTGTCATATACACGCCCTCTATGGCTCTCGTATTGACATAAGCCGTAAACTTTTCATTATATACTCTCTTACATTCTCTGCTCATTTTTTCGTACAGACAAGCATCACAAAAGAGCTTTTCAAGCCTGTCCGCCAACACCTCTGCATTGTGCGTCGGAGTTAAAAAACCATTTACCCCGTCCTTGATAACTCCCGGGTTTCCTCCAAAGTCCGTGACAACCGCAGGCTTTCCAAGACTCATCCCTTCCAGCAGGGCAAGGCTTGTCGCCTCTGTTCCGAAAGAACAGTTTACCTGAACGTCCATAACATTCATAAGAGGTTCAACATCTGTTAAAAAGCCAAGCATCTTTACATTTTCCTCAAGTTCAGCTTGTTTTATCTGCTCTTTTATACTGTTCTCCATCTCGCCTGTGCCTGCAATCAAAAATTTGATCTTAATTCCTTTGCTCTTTAATATCTTTGCGGCATCAACAAAATATTTATGTCCTTTAACTTCGTTAAGCCTTGCCGCCATAATCGCAACCTTTTCATCATCTTCTATTCCGTACTCCTTACGCAGTTGTTCTATCCTTTCCTCACCGTAAGGAACCAAAGGTTCAACGCCATTTAAAATCACATCAATTTTCTTAGCCGAAACACCTGTCGCAACAAGATTATCCTTTGCGGCATCTGCTACGGCAATAATTCTGTCAGCGGTACAGTTATTTATACAGCCGTTTATGACCTTTCCCAAGCCTTTGGAAATTGATGCCGACGGCGGAAAAACGCTGTGCCTTGTATAGACCGTTTTTATTCCGCACAGCTTTGCCGCAATCCTCGCCGACATACTTGCGTGAGTGTGAACTATATCAGGCTTTATTTGTTTAAACAGCTCTTTAAGTCCTGATATCGCCTTAAAATCAAGGGACTTCTCCGCAAGATTATCAAGCTGATATACCTTAACATCAAGTTTCTCTATATCCGAAATCAAAAGACTTCCCTTTGGAACAACAACGGAAACATCAAATTTCTCTCTGTCAAAGTTCTTCAAAAATGTTAAGATGCACTTGCCCGCTCCGCCGATATTTGAATCAGATGATACCTCAACAACTTTTATCACTCTGTATTCTCACTCCTTTGCTTTGCCACATAAACACACGCTCTTCCAAGTGCAAGCACGCACCAGAAAATCAACATAACTCTGTAATTGTAAAAGCTGTTATCAAACATACCTTGAACAAGAAAACCGCAAAAACCTGCGGCAATAGCCGTCATTATGGTTGAAAGGCTATCGCCTTTTCCGCCATATTGATAGCCTGTCATAATTCTGCGTAAGAATAACACGCTTATAATCAAGAACACGCCTATTCCCACAACTCCCGACTCAACAAGAATTTGCAAAAACAAATTATGTGAATGAGGTGCGATAATTCCGTTGTAAGAATAGAAGGGATATACCTGTGTAAACGCCTCCTGACCCATTCCTATTCCCGAGAGCCAAAAGTCCTTAATCATAGCAAGGGTACCCATCCAAATATACACTCTGTAAGAAGTAGACGAGTCCTCCATATTGCCGATGCTTGTAAATCGGTTGACAATACTTTCAGGCAGGACAAAAGGCAGTATGGGCAGGGCAACAAGTGCCAATCCCCACAGCTTTCCTGCCGCAAATGTGACGAAAATCGCCGCCGCCACAAGCAGACCCAACCAACAGCCTCTTGAAAATGTCAGTATCAATGCCACTCCCATAATTGCCGAGATACCTGCATATACAACCTTTGACGCAAATTTCTTCCTTGTCCACATAAGACCGATTGAAACAGGAAGAACAAGGAGTATATACTCACCCAATACATTTGGGTTTTCAAGGGTTGAGTATATTCTCATTTTTATATCCTCAAACATTTCCTCGTCCATCCACGCCTGTTTTGTATCCCATCCGAATACATATTGTGCAATTCCGTAAACACAGACAAGCAATCCCGACAAAACGAATATGGTCAGCATATTATTTAAAAGCTTTTTACTGTTTGCGGTATTTATAATCACAAAATACATTGCCATAAACACGAAATAAATCATCCAGATGCTCAGGCTCTTAATTACTGCAAAGGAAGTAATAGCGGCAACAAGGTATACCGCTATAAAGGCGATTATAAAAAATCCCATACCGTCAAACTTAAATTTAAACCCATTATGTGTAATCGCATAAACCACCATTGAAATCAGACAGAGTATAGCAAGCCCTGCATCAGCCATAGTAGGCGCGATAGGAGCGGCAAGCAACAAAAGCATAGCTCCTGCCGACGGTCTTTGAAGCACAAGCATTACCGCCGCAATTGCAACAAGTGCAACGGGTGCAAGCAACGGATTGATGGCACTGCTTGCAAAGCCGATTACGACACCCGCAACTGCCCCGACGGCTATTCTGCCGTTTCCCTCTGTGTATTTTTTATCAAACCAATTAAAGTCTGCATCTATACCGAGCAAATGGCATATAAGCGAAACAAGGGCTGACCCTTTTAAATATTCTGTTACATTAACATTAAAGGGAATTAATACCGCTCCGACAATCGCCGCTATAATTATCACCATACCGATTACACCGCCTGCAATCAGCTTATATGCGATAATCCCCGCCGCCATACTGAGCAAAAGTGTTCCGATAAATCTTAAATTAATTGCAAGTATATTATTGAGATAATCTCTGCAAATATTGAAAAACAGACTTTCTTCAATAAGTTTATTTACTTTTACACCTATTTTTTTCTGCAAAAATTCTATAAATGTAAAAGGACATCTTAAAACCTTGCCTGCAACCGACTTTTCAAGAGCATCATCATCCGTGTGCAATACTCTGAACCAGCTTACAATTCTGCTGTTCTTCCACGCATCAGATATGCAATCATAGACTTTCTTGAGAATTTTATATACACAGCTTTTGGTTATCATATTCCAGATAAAAACCCAAACCGCCTCAAAACACCCAATACTGTTTTTCAAGTTAAATCATCCTCTCTTCAAAAAACGCTCTGCCACACTTCTCACTTCCGTGACCCTTAAGACATATGCCGCCAAAACATAAACTATACAAGCCGGCACAGCACACACACACAATCTTATAAGTGTAATAATTGTGCCTGTTCCCAATTTGACAGCAAATATATCCACACCTTTAGCCGTCGCAAACGCCGCTGCCGTACAAATAATTATCTTTACAACATTGATTACAAAGGCAGGATTAATGACGCCCTTTCTGCGTCTGTTAATCATAAACATCAGGCAGAGTGCTATTGTTGTGGAACTGACAGCACTTGCAAGCGCAAGTCCGCCAACACCCATCTTTAACACTTTTATCAAAAATGCCGCCGCTATAAAATTGACAATTATACCGATAAGCGAGGTAAACATTGGCGTTTTACCGTCTGACAAGGCATAAAAACTTTTATTCAAAACCTCACACACCGCATAACCCATCATACCAAAGGAATAATAGAACAATGCCGTTCCCGTAATTTTTGCGGACTCAGCCGTAAATTCGCCGTGTTCAAAGACAACGCTTATTATGGGCCTTGACAAACTTAAAAACAGAGCGGAAACCACTCCTATAATTAAGATAATATATCCCACCGACATTCTTGTCATATCCGCAAACTCATCATTATTATCGCCTACGCTCAGTCTTGACAGCTTTGGAAATATAAAATTGGTTATAGCATATGCAAAAACACCTACCATAATTATATAAATCTTATTTGCCCAATTCAAAGCAGACACAGCTCCGTCACCTAATGATGAACCAAATGACATATTGATTACGTTGCACAAGGGCTGTACCCAGGAGCTTATCAGAACAGGCAGGGCAATGAGTGCCGCCTCTTTTATGCCTGACTCCCTAATATTAAATCGAAATTTATATCTGAACCCAAATTTAATAAGGTGCGGTATCTGAACAATCAACTGCATTATCCACGCAATGAGCATAGATATGGCAACACCCGTAAGTCCAAACCTGTTGCCAAACAGAACGAGATATAAAATCATAACTCCGTTTGAAACAACACTTATAAGTGATGGAATGGTAAACTCACCAAAGGATTGCAATATGCCGACAGCAATGTATGCAGATGCGGTAAACACAATGGACGGAAAGAGTATCCTCAAAAGTGCCGCCGTTTGTTCAACCTTACCCGCAACATCAGCATAACCCGGAACCATCAGCTTTACAAGAGGCTCTGCAAATATCATTCCCACAACAGCCGCCGCCATAGCAATAAATCCGACTATCGTAGTGAAGTTATTGGCAAAGTCCATTGCCTTTTCTTTACCGTAATTTTCTATGTACTTATTGAAAATAGGAACAAAAGTAGAGAGAATAGCGACACCTAAAACCATATCAAAAAACAAAAGCGGAATTTGTGTTGCCGTATTAATCATATCAGACTCCATTCCCTGACCGTAAAGACCGGCAACAAGGGTTTCGCGCAAAAGTCCCATTGCCTTTGCGAGAAAAATAATCACAGCCATTACGCTTATGGTTTTAGCCGCTTTGGTGTCTTTTTTTATTTCTTGCTCAGACATTCATCAAACCAACCTTCCTGTCTAATATCTGAATACAAAACTCATTTTTATACACTTACTCAATTTTAAGTATACATCAAAAAACCAAAGTTGTAAACAATAAGCGTTATTCGTAACAAAAATTTAAAAATTGTATTAAAAAATTATAGGTTATTATTCACATTTTTAAATAAAATTACCCACAGAATACAACTGCGGGCAATTTCATTTTTAATTAATCCTCAAATTCAAACTTATCCTCATTGCGTTCACGGAAGATATCGTATACGGCAGACATTATGTCAGGTTCAAACATCTGTGCCAGGGATGACTCACCCTTTTCATCAACAACTGTTTTAAAAATTACGATTTCCGTAACTTCCTCCTCATCCTCATCATAAGGAATACATATTACATATTCATCATCTTTATACATAACAGTATCCAAATGTTCAAACACTTTTTTGTTTCCTTCCTCGTCATAGAGGTCAATTAAAAATTCATTTTCAGGTAATTCAGCCATAAACTTACCGCCTTTCTTAAACTTTCATCTAATACTGTCAAGATATCCCTGCAAGATATATGCCGCCGAGATACTGTCAACGCTATCCTTACGTTTTTTTCCTCTTACATTTGTTTCGTTCATAAGATTGTGTGCCGAAACAGTGGTCAATCTCTCGTCCCATAACACTATGGGAATATCAATTTTTTCCCTTATCATATCGGCAAGCAGACTTGCCTTCTCTGCTCTGGGGCCGAGGGTTCCGTTCATATTCTTCGGATATCCCAATATAATTTTTTCTGCTCCCAGCTTTTTAGCAAGGTCAGCCGTATAATCTGCAACGCCCTCTATACTTTTACACTTAAACGCATCTAAGACATTTGCTGAAAAACCAAGTGCGTCAGATATGGCGTAGCCCGTTCTGCTGTCACCGAAGTCAACCCCTAAAATCTTCATTTAATATCTTCCTTTAACAAATTGTATCTTCACAATATTATATAAACATATTACCACAGATTTATCTAATAATCAATAACAAATTTATTTTTCAAAAACATTACAAATTGTAAACAAATATTTACTTAAGTTGAATTAAACCGCAAAGTATGTTAAAATAAATGTGATTTGTCCAAAAATATAAAATATTTGAGGTGAAAATCTAATGATTAAAGGAATTAAACAATTGTGCAGTTCTATAATCGCTGCAACAATGGTACTGTCTGTTGTACCTATGGCATATGCATATGAACCAAGCTTTTGGGCAGAGGATGCTGTCAACAATGCAACCAGACTGAGCATTATATCTGAGGAATACTCTACCAAATCATTTCAGGAGTATATTTCAAGAAGTGACTTTGTAAATGTAGCCGTAAATCTCTATGCTACATTAACATCTGAAAATGTTTCAACAGGTCCAAAGCAACCATTCAGCGACACAAATGACGTATTTGCCAATATGGCATACTACACAGGTCTTGTAAGCGGCGACGGCGAAGGCCACTTCCTTCCCCAAGGCACCCTAACACGTCAGGAGCTTTGTAAAATTATCACAAGTCTTCTCGATTCTGCCGGTGTACTTAGTCCATACTTTCCGTCTGAACACGTCTTTGATAATATAAAAGACGCAGATGAAATCGCATATTGGGCGAAAAATCACGTTGCTTTTATGATAGACAACCTTCTTATGTCAGGCGACGGCGACACGGGATTATTCAGACCAAACGACAATGTAACACGTGAGGAAGCCGCTATTATCGCATACAGATGCTATGCATCATACGGCAAAAATCTTGATGGACAAATAAAAACAACCTTGCGTGAAACAAAGGATTCGAACAATACTTCGATTTATACCTTGGTTAAAACAATAATTCTTCCAAGCGGTGCAACAGTAGCGTTGCGTTATGCGGACAATCCTTCTGCCGCAACTGAGGTTACACCATGGGTAGGCGGTTCGCAAACCGCTCCAAGCGGTACACCTTTCCAGATACCTGACAGCGATGGTCATTACCGCCTTAAGACCTATACAGAAACACTTTCCTCAGGCGAGGCCGCAGAAAAAGAAGCACGAATTTTCCCCGATGGTGTTAAATACACCTCTAAGGAAGAGGCAGACGCACATATGAGTGAAGTTACTGTCAACGTATGGCAAATAAATGAGGTCGGCGACAAATATGCATCAACACTAACCTTTAAGATAAACACAGTTTTAAAAGATGACGTAATCGCCATATTTGATGAAATATTTAATTCTGATGACAAACCGCCTATCAAAGATGCAACCGCATACGGCTGGAGAAGTTCTATGGCAAGCGGTCTGTACTCAGACCACAATTACGGAACTGTAATCGACCTTAACTACAACGAAAATTATACTGTATACGCAAGCGGAACAACAATTGGTACATTCTACGATCCTGACAACTCAATTTATTCTTTCCCGCCTGACGGAACTGTTGTTCAGACCTTTGCAAAATACGGATGGCTGTGGGGCGGAAACGCCTGGATAAACGGCACTGTCGATTATATGCACTTCACATACCTCGGCAAATAATTATGCGTTAATACAAATGCCGCCAATACGGCTGTAAAGTATTTATGCGACCATTATGTTAAGTATTTGTAATGCTTTTGCCTCATTGCCGTCGGGCTTGGCAGACGGAACTATGGGCATCGGGCAACACATTAAAAGCAACAAGCATTATAAAATAAATTTTATGACAAGCAAAGGCCGCCAATACGGCGGCCTTTATTATGCAAATAAGCAATAACATTTTTTAAGAGAAGGGATTTAGTATTATGCAGGCATACAATGTCTTTAAAGATTTAGCAATTATCATTATTTCTGCCAAACTGATGGGGATTTTGGCAAGAAAAATTAATGTTCCTCAGGTAGTCGGTGAAATCATAGCCGGTCTTATAATCGGACCAAGCCTTTTAGGGTGGGTTCAGCAAACCGATTTTCTGTCGCAAATGGCAGAGATAGGGGTTGTGCTTATAATGTTCTCCGCAGGGCTTGGAACAAATTTAAAAGACCTCAAAAAGACAGGTCTGACGGCTTTG
>CACYTW010000011.1 GCA_902777435.1 uncultured Ruminococcus sp.
ATATTATATTAAGGAAGAGATTTGGTTGTAACAAAAAAATAATTAATCAAATATAGCTTGAAGATGGTGTTTTGTTATGCTATAATCTAATAAGCATATAATTTTATTATGGCGGTGGTTTATATGAAAAAAGTATTTATAAACAACATTGCAATAGGCGGAGGGGAACCCGTTGCGATACAATCTATGCTTAATGTTCCCACAACAGATATAGGTATGGCCGTTTCGCAAATCAATCGCTTATATGAAGCAGGCTGTGACATTGTTCGTCTTGCTGTTCCCGATGATAAAGCAGCTGACGCTATGGCTGAGATTGTCAAGCAATCACCTTTGCCGATAGTTGCCGACATACACTTTGACTATCGTTTAGCCTTAAAGTGCATTGACAACGGAGTAAGCAAAATCAGGATTAACCCCGGCAATTTAGGCGGTGAGGACAGAGCCGCCGCAGTTGCAAGAGCCGCAAGTTCTGCCAACATCCCCATTAGAATTGGTGTAAACGGCGGTTCTTTAGAGGAAGGCTTATTGGAAAAGTGCAATGGTGACCTTGCTCGTGCAATGGTTGAGAGCGCACGCCGACACATTGATATTCTTAACAAAAACGATTTTGACGATATTGTGCTTTCTATGAAGTCCTCTGACGTTAAGACCACCATAAAAGCATATCGTCTTGCGAGAGAAGAATTTGACTATCCCTTGCATTTAGGCGTTACAGAGGCAGGAACTACTGAAGCAGGCATAGTTAAATCGGCAATCGGTATTGGCTCGCTTTTAGCAGACGGAATTGGCGATACCATACGTGTTTCGCTGACTGACGACCCCGTAAAAGAGGTTGAGGCGGCAATGCAGATACTTAAAGCTCTTGATATGTACGGCGACTGCATCAATATTGTTTCGTGTCCTACCTGCGGCCGAACCAGGATTGATTTAATCAAAATTGCCAATCAAGTAAATGATGCTGTTAAAAATATCCGCAAAAAGCTGAAGGTTGCCGTTATGGGTTGTGTTGTCAACGGACCCGGTGAGGCATCAGATGCGGATATTGGTATTGCAGGCGGTGACGGCTGTGCAGTTCTTTTCAAAAAAGGTGAGATTGTCGGCAAAATTGCTGAAGATAAAATCGTTGAAACTCTTGTAGAAGAGATAAATAAAATGTGAGTATATTATTAAAAGGAAGATTATAGATGCAAAACGGAATTTTAGACTTGTTTGACCGGGTGACAGTTAAGGAAAGCTTCGCCCAACAGCTTGAAAAAACGGAAGTTGTTACGTGCAAGGTGGACCTTGGAGGCAACAGAATAGATATATCTCTGCTCAGCGACAAGCCGTTGCGTCGGCTTGATTTGCTTGAATACTCAGATGCTGTAATGTCTGTCTATCATTTAAGCGACATAGATATCAGCTTGACATTACCCAATTTTACTCCTGACGAAGAATATCTAAACGGCTTGATTGACGCTTTTTTGTACAACTGCAAGGTATGTCAGCCTTTTCTTGCAAACGCAAAATGCACTTTAGCCAACGATGTTGTTACAGTATCGGAAATTGTTGGTGGAGAAACGCTTTTATCACGCAACAACTTTTGCGAATTTATCCGCTCTACCATATTAAAGGAACTTGATAAGGACTATGATATTGCTTTGGAATTTAAAAATATAGATATGGACAACTTTATTGCAGAGCACGACAAAATTGAAAGAGAAATCAGTGAGAAAAAGGCTGTTCGCACTGTTGCGGCAGAGGAAAATACCACGATAAAATCGGGGTTGTTGTACGGCAGACCCATACCTACACCTGCTGTACCGATTATCTCGCTGAGTCTTGCACCCGACGGTACATCGCCCGAAACATATGTTATTGCCGGTGAGGTTTTGACCTTGGAAATCAGAGAAGTAAAGGGAAATGAACGCTTTGGCGGAGGTCCGAGAAATTCAATTACCTTTGCTGTGGGCGATGACTCATACGCTTGCACCTGTAATATTTTTGCTGATGCTGAAAGGCTGTCATCGGTTAAAAAATATGTCGGCGAGGGAAAGATGGTCAAGGTTTCGGGCACATATGAATTTGACAAATTTGCACGCAAACCTATTCTGAAAGCACGCTCTATTGAACTTTTGGAAAGTCCGCCAATCCCAAAGGACACCGCAGAAGAAAAGCGTGTAGAGTTGCACTTACACACAAAGATGAGTGCTATGGACGCAGTATCCTCCGCAGGAGATTTGATAAAGCGTGCCGCAAAGTGGGGGCATAAAGCTATTGCGATTACCGACCACGGCGTTGCACAGGCTTTTCCTGATGCACACAAGGCTGTATCCGGTATAAAGAAAAGCGGTCAGGACTTTAAAGTTATATATGGTATGGAGGGATATCTAATTAACGATTGTGACTCGTCCTCAGAATTTTCCTCCCTTGACCCTAATGCAGACTATGTTGTTTTCGACATAGAAACAACGGGACTGTCGGCAAGCAACTGCAAAATAACGGAAATCGGTGCTGTTAAAATTGAAAAGGGCAAGGCAACGGATACCTTCTCTCAGCTTATCAATCCCGAAGTGCATATTCCCGATAACATTACCGATTTAACAGGAATTTCTGATGATATGGTTGCTGATAAGCCTAAGATTGACGAGGTTTTGCCTAAATTCCTTGACTTCTGCAAGGGCTGTACAGTTGTGGCACACAACGCATCCTTCGATTGCGGGTTTATTCGCTTTAACGCAACCGCTCTCGGCTTGGAATTTCATAACAAAATCGCTGACACCCTGCTTATGTCCAGGGAGCTTTTCCCAAACGAAAAGAAACATTCCCTTGACGCTGTTTGCAACCGCTTAAACGTCAGCCTTGAAAACCACCACCGCGCTGTTGACGATGCCACGGCTACGGCTGAGGTCTTTCTTAAACTAATGGAAATTCACAGCAAGTCTTCGTCTGAATACAAAGAAAGAAACATTGACTCTAACCCCGATATGATTAGGAGCTTGCCAAGATATCATATTATTTTGCTTGCAAAAAATTATGTAGGATTAAAGAATTTATACAAGCTTATATCGTATTCAAACCTGAAATATTTTTACAAAAAACCGCTGTTACCCAAAAGCGTAATTGAAAAGCACCGCGACGGAATTATAATAGGCTCTGCCTGCGAGGCAGGGGAGCTTTACCGCTCAATAATCGGCAAAAAGAGCAAGGAGGAGCTTAAAAAGATTGCCTCCTTCTACGATTATCTTGAGATACAGCCGATTTGCAACAATTCGTTTATGCTTCGCAATGGCACTGTGGCATCTGAGGCGGAGCTGATTGACATTAACAAGCAGATAGTTGCCTTGGGCGACAGTCTGAATATTCCCACGGTTGCCACCTGTGACGTGCATTTTATGGACAAGTCTGACGCAATATACAGGCAAGTCTTGCTTGGGGCACAAGGCTTTTCCGATGCTGACGACCAACCTATGCTGTATCTCTGGACAACCAATGAGATGCTTGAGGAATTCTCGTACTTAGGCGAGGAAAAGGCATATGAAGTTGTAGTTTCAAATACAAATATGATTGCTGATATGTGTGAGGAAATTCAGCCTGTTAAAGACGGCTCCTATCCGCCGTCAATCGAAAACTGTGAAGAGGACCTTATCAATATGTGTCACGAAAAGGCACACAGAATATACGGCGAGGTTCTGCCCGAGATTGTGCAGCAGCGTATGGATAAGGAACTTGATTGTATCACCAAATACGGCTATTCCGTTATGTATATGATTGCTCACAAGCTTGTAAAGAAGTCAAACGAAGCGGGATATCTCGTTGGCTCCCGTGGTAGTGTCGGCTCGTCATTTGCCGCCTTTTTGTCTGATATTACTGAGGTAAACGCCTTGTGTCCGCACTATATTTGTCCCAACTGCAAGCACAGTGAATGGTTTGAACACGGCGAATATCCCACAGGCATTGATATGCCTGACAAGCTGTGTCCTGAGTGCGGTACTAAAATGAAGAAGGACGGACTTATGATTCCTTTTGAAACCTTCCTCGGTTTTAAAGGCGACAAGGTACCTGATATTGACTTGAATTTCTCGGGCGAATATCAGGCGACGGCTCACAAATACGTCGGTGAATTATTCGGTGACGAATATGTGTTCAAGGCAGGTACAATCAGTACAATTGCCGACAAGACTGCGATTGGTTTTGCAAAAAAATACTATGAATTAAAGGGAATTACCGCACCTGAGGAGGAGCTTCTCCGCATTTCAAAAGGTATTGTTGATGTTAAGCGAACCACAGGACAGCACCCCGGCGGTATTATAGTCTGCCCTAAGACTATGAATATTCACGACTTCTGTCCCATTCAGCATCCTGCCGACAAAAAGGATTCGGATATTATAACGACACACTTCGACTTCCACTCAATCCACGATAACCTTTTAAAGCTGGATATTCTCGGTCACGACGACCCGTCTACAATACGTATGTTGGAGGATTTAACAGGGGTAAACGCACTTGAACTCCCTCTTGATGACGAAAAAGTTATGAGCCTGTTTTCAAGCACAGAGGCTCTCGGCATTACTCCCGAGCAAATAGACAGTCCCGTAGGTACTTTTGGTATTCCTGAGTTTGGAACCTCTTTTGTGCGTGGTATGTTAGTCGACACAAAACCTACCAAGTTCGTTGAACTGCTGATTATATCAGGATTGTCACACGGTACTGACGTTTGGCTTAACAATGCCCAGGACCTTGTTAAAAACAATGTCGCAACCCTGTCGGAAGTTATTGGTCTGCGTGACGATATTATGGTTTATCTTATTCAACACAACTTAGACCCAAGTATGTCCTTTAAGATAATGGAATTTGTCAGAAAAGGCCGTGCCGCAAAAGAGGGTATGCCCGAAGAATACGAAAAGGCTATGATTGAAAATGATGTGCCTGATTGGTATATTCAATCCTGCAAAAAGATTAAGTATATGTTCCCTAAGGCACACGCCGCCGCATATGTTATGATGGCTCTGCGTATTGCATACTTTAAGGTATACTATCCCGTAGAATTTTACATAGCCTACTTTACTGTAAGAGCCGACCTTTTTGACGCTGCCATAATGACTCACGGGGTTGAAACAGTCAAAAGAGAGATGCAACGCATCAGTATGAGCGACACTCCGACAACAGCTAATGAAAAATCGCTCTATACAATTCTTGAGCTTTGCCGTGAGATGTACGAACGCGGAATTGAGTTCCTGCCCGTTGATTTATACGAGTCGCACGCAGTGAAGTTTCGCAAGGTTGACGGCAAAATTCTGCCGCCCCTTAACGCCTTTGCAGGCGTTGGCGAGTCTGCCGCTTATTCGATTATGGAGGCGGCAAAACAAGGCAAATTCTTATCCGTTGACGACCTCAAAAACCGTGCAGGAATAACAAAAGCGGTAATTGAAACACTTAAGGAAAACGGCGTATTAAACGGCATTCCCGAAACAAGTCAGTTAGACTTTTTTGGTAATATATTCTAATTATAATCTATTACACAGAGGTGATACAAATGACAATTAACGAACAGCTTGCAAAAGAGCTTGATTTAAAGCTATGGCAAGTAGAACATACAGTTGCCCTTATTGACGAGGGCAACACCATACCCTTTATTGCAAGATACAGAAAGGAAGCAACGGGAGAGCTTGATGACGAAATCTTAAGAGTTCTCTCTGAGAGGCTTACTTATCTTCGCAATATGGAGGAGAGAAAGGCTGATGTAAAGCGTATTATAGAGGAACAAGGTAATCTGACGCCCGAACTTGCCGCCGCTATTGACGCCTGTGTTAAACTAACCGAAATAGAGGATATATACAGACCATTCAGACCAAAACGAAAGACGCGTGCTACCATTGCAAAAGCAAAAGGATTACAGCCTTTGGCTGATGTATTATACGCACAAAATCCCGAAGATACAGACATAGAAACAATAGCAGAACAATATGTAAATGAAGAAAAAGAGGTTGCCTCTGTCGGAGAGGCTATTCAAGGTGCAATGGATATTATTGCAGAGGCTATCTCCGACAATGCCGAACACAGAAAGAAAATCAGAGAAATTACATTTTCAACAGGTCTTATTCAAAGCGTTGCCGCAAAAGAAGAGGACAGCGTATATCGTATGTACTACGATTTTGCCGAAGCTTGTTCTACAATTGCACCCCATCGCGTTCTTGCCATAGACAGAGGCGAAAAAGAAGGTTTCTTATCTGTTCACATAGAGTGTGACACAGACAAGATTTTAATCTATTTATTCAAAAAAGAATTGAAGAAAAAGCCTTCCGCATCCACTCAGTATGTTGAAGAAGCGGTTAAAGATGCGTATTCACGCTTGATTGAGCCATCAATAGAGCGTGAAATACGCGGTGAACTTACGGATACTGCCCAGGAGCAGGCAATGACTGTATTTAAGGTTAATCTTAAAAATCTGCTTATGCAGCCGCCTATTCCAAACAAGGTTGTAATAGGTCTTGACCCCGGGTATCGTACAGGCTGTAAGGTCGGCGTTGTTGACGGAACAGGCAAGGTGTTGGACACAGGTGTTATATTTGTCACACATTCTGAGGCGCAAAAACAATCCGCCGCAGAATATATAAAAGGATTAATCGCAAAATATGATGTTGACCTGATATCAATCGGAAACGGTACTGCCTCAAAGGAAACAGAGATGTTTGCGGCAGAAGTCCTCAAATCTCTGCCCAACACAAAGGTAAAATATATTATCACAAACGAGGCAGGTGCGTCCGTATATTCAGCATCAAAGCTGGGTGCTGAGGAGTTTCCCGACTTTGATGTAACAAAGAGAAGTGCCATATCAATTGCACGCCGTGTTCAAGATCCCCTTGCCGAGCTTGTTAAAATTGAGCCAAAAGCCATTGGCGTCGGTCAATACCAGCACGATATGAACCAAAAACGTCTTGGCGAAATCTTAGGCGGTGTTGTGGAAGATGCCGTAAACAGCGTTGGTGCTGACCTAAATACCGCATCAGCACCGCTTTTATCCCATATTTCAGGCATCTCGGGAGCCCTTGCCAAAAACATTGTTACTTACAGAGAAGAAAACGGAGCCTTTACCTCAAGGGCACAACTGAAAAAAGTCCCGAAACTTGGTCCTAAAGCTTTTGAACAATGTGCAGGCTTTTTGAGAATAAAGGACGGCAAAAACCCTCTCGATAATACCTCTGTTCACCCCGAAAGCTACAATGCTGCCAAAGTCATATTGGAAAGATGTGATTATACCGCCGCAGATATAAGTTCCAACAAACTTGGTGACTTGGCGGCAAAAGTAAAGAAATACGGAATTGAGAAATTGGCAGAAGAAGCAGAAGTAGGTATTCCAACTTTAAATGACATTATAAACGAGCTTATAAAACCCGGCCGCGACCCTCGTGATGAAGTTGAACAGCCTATCCTAAAAACAGATGTTATGGGAATTGATGACCTGAAAGAAGGTATGGTCCTCACAGGAACAGTCAGAAATGTAATAGATTTTGGTGCATTTGTTGATATCGGTGTTCACCAGGACGGTTTGGTTCATATCTCACAGCTCGCTGATAAATATGTTAAGCATCCTATGGATATTGTTTCAATCGGCGATATAGTTAAGGTTAAGATTCTTGAAGTTGACACTCAGAAAAACAGAATAAGTCTGACTATGAAGGGACTGTAAAACGACAATGTTTCACGTGAAACACAAAAAACAGACATAAATTTTGTTTCACGTGAAACATTTATTATTTTTTTCTAAATACAAGGCCCGAAAGCCTTGTATTTTCTTTTATTCTGTGTTATTATATATGTATTAAGTATTTAAGAGGTGCGATATGGCAAAAGTTATTGCAATAGCAAATCAAAAGGGCGGTGTCGGTAAGACAACAACTTCGGTGAATTTAAGCGCTTGTCTTGGACTTCGCAAGAAAAAGGTTCTTGTAATTGATGCCGACCCACAGGGAAATACAACAGCAGGATTGGGCGTTTCCATTGATGATGACGCTCTTACAACATATGATTGCATTGTCGGCGATACCTCTATCAAAGAGGCAACGATAAAGACAGATTATGACAATCTTTGGGTTTGTCCCGGGTCTATATCCCTTGCCGGAGCAGAGGTTGAGCTTGTTGACGTCGAAAAAAGAGAGTATTGTTTAAAAAATAAGATTAACGAAGCACGTGATGATTTTGATTTTATCATCATTGATTGTCCGCCTTCCCTTGGTCTTATTACAATTAACTGTCTTTGCGGTGCCGACAGCGTTCTTATTCCTATTCAATGCGAATATTACGCTTTGGAGGGCTTGAGTCAGCTTACAAAAACAATTAAAACAATGAAACAGCATCTTAATAAGGGATTGAAAATAGAGGGTGTTCTTTTAACAATGTACGACTCACGTACAAAGCTGTCGGGCTTGGTTGTTGACGAAGTAAAAAAATACTTCGGTTCAACCGTATACGATACTCTTATTCCGCGTAATGTACGTCTTTCTGAGGCGCCGAGCTATGGTCAACCTATTATAGCGTATGACAAAAACTCTAAGGGTGCAAAGTGTTATAAAAAACTTGCACTTGAAGTTGTAAAAAGAAACTCCTGATCATTAGATGATTATTTGAAAGGAAAGTGATTAAATGGCTGAAAAGAAAGTTAAGAAGTCTGCGCTCGGCAAAGGGCTCGGCTCATTGTTTCCTGATAATGCCGAGGACTTAATTGATGAAATCAAAAGCGAAAGACCCTCCGACACTATTCCGCTTGCTGATATTGAGCCAAACAAAAATCAGCCGCGAAAGAGCTTTGATAAAGAAAAGTTGGAGGCACTGGCAGACTCTATTAAGGAACACGGCATTGTGTCGCCTATAATAGTAACCCCGTCTAAAAACGGAACTTATAAGATTGTAGCGGGCGAGAGAAGATGGCGTGCCGCAAGGCTTGCAGGTTTACGTGAAGTTCCCTGTATAGTAAAAGACTTTGACGAAAAGGAAGCATCTGAAATCGCTCTTGTAGAAAATCTCCAGCGTGATGACCTAAATCCAATAGAGGAGTCTGACGGCTATCGGTATTTGATGGAGCGTTTCTCGCTCACACAGGACGAGGTTGCTCAAAAGGTTGGCAAGAGCAGAAGTGCAGTTGCAAATTCGCTGCGTCTGTCAAACCTGTGCGATGAGGTAAAAAAGCTCGTTCAGGAGGACAAACTGACACAAGGACACGCAAGAGCATTACTGCCGTTGTCTGACGATAAGCAAATTGAACTTGCACATAGAATAATTGACGGAGATTTAAATGTCAGACAAGCTGAGGCTTTGGTGAAGTCTGCATCAACAACTCAAAATAAATCTTCACATAAGACACCAAATCCTATTACTCAAAAATACTATAAAGAGCTTGAAAGCACTCTGTCGTCAAGATTTGGCACAAAGGTAAAAATCAGCGAGGGTTCCAAAAAAGGAAAAATCGAAATTGAGTATTACAGCAAAGACGATTTAGAGAGAATTTTATTCGAACTTAAACGCTGATTTTCTATTTCGACATTTTTCGACACTTCAAAAAAGTATCTATTTTGGCAAAAATAAATATGAGCTATGTTTTTATATTAAAAATTACAAAAATTGATTTAAGACATATTTTTGAGCTTGTTAGCCACTTATTAAAATACTAATGGCTTCATAACAGCAAAATAATTAAAGAAGAGGCGATAACTTTGGGAAAAGATAAAAAAGGCGAGAAAAAACTTGCATCTTACGCAATTGTACTTATTTTAATGGTAATAATTGTAATTATAATTGCTTCTATGGCTGATGACCGCGAAAGAACATTTCAAACGCAAATCGACAAGACAACACAGACTAATATGACAATTCAAGATGAGATTGTTGCGTTGAAAGATGAAAATTATAATTTAAAGCAACAAATCGACACACTTCAGCCTCAGGCAGAGAATAATGATAAGCTTGCTGAACAATTACCGATTTTAAATGAGATTATTCAGTTATTCAATGACGGAAAAACGGAAGAGGCAAATGCAAAGTACGCAGAGATAAATTCTGCTGAAATTTCCGAAACGCTTATTGAATTATATAACTCAATCGGAGAAATAATTGCTGTTCAATAATATTGTATAAAGATAATGATTTAAAAACGAGAAAGGAAATATAAAATGATTGATTTAAAACTTATAAGAACAGAAACCGAAAAGGTTAAGAAGGCACTTTCACGCAGAAAGGAAGTTGTAGATATTGACGGACTTTTAGAGCTTGACTCTAAACGCCGTGAACTGACATATGAGGTTGAACAGAAAAAAGCTCAGCAGAATACTGTTTCTAAGCAAATTCCTGCACTTAAAAAGGCAGGGGAGGACACAACCGCTATATTTGAAGAAATGAAGAATTTGTCTGAATCAATAAAAGAAACAGACGAGAAAATTCACGAACTTGACGAGAAAATTCAAACAATAATGTATTCTATTCCGAATATCCCCAACGATACTGTTCCCGATGGCGACACAGACGAGGACAATGTTGAAGTTCGTCGTTTTATGGAGCCTACAAAGTTTGATTTTGAACCAAAAGCTCATTGGGATTTAGGTGCTGATTTAGGTATACTTGACCCCGAAACAGCCGCTAAAATAACGGGTACACGTTTTACTGTTTATAAAGACTTAGGTGCACGCCTTGAACGTGCTATTATGAACTTCTATCTTGATACTCACACATCAAGAAACGGCTATGAAGAAATTTTCCCGCCGTTTATGGTTCACAGAAACAGTATGGTAGGTACAGGTCAGTTACCTAAGTTTGAAGAGGATGCCTTTAAAGTAGCAAATACTGAATATTTCCTTGTTCCGACCGCTGAAGTTCCTGTTACAAATATGCACAGAGATGAGATACTTGACGGAAACCAACTCCCTCTCAAATATTGTGCATATACTGCTTGTTTCCGTGCAGAGGCAGGCTCTGCAGGCCGTGATACAAGAGGCTTAATCCGTCAGCATCAGTTCAATAAGGTTGAATTGGTCAAATTCACAAAGCCTGAGGACTCTTACGCTGAGCTTGAAAAACTCGTAAACGACGCTGAATCTGTACTTCAGCTTTTAAAAATTCCTTACAGAGTTGTTAAAATCTGTATTGGCGACTTAGGCTTTACTGCGGCTATGAAATATGATATAGAGGTTTGGATGCCAAGCTACAATCGTTTTGTAGAGATTTCTTCTTGCAGTAACTTTGAGGACTTCCAGGCTCGCCGTGCAAATATTAAGTTTAAAAATTCACCTAAGGACAAGGCACAGCTTGTTCATACATTGAACGGCTCAGGCGTTGCAATCGGCAGAACAACTGCGGCTATTTTAGAAAACTATCAGAATGCTGACGGAAGTATTACAATTCCCGAAGTTCTCCGTCCTTATATGGGTGGTATTGAAAAAATCGAAGCAAATAAATAATGATTGTTTCAGCAAATAACTTGACTAAAGTATATAATAACAAGCCTCTGCATAAAAATGCGGCAGGCTTGTTTGCAATACAGAACATAAGTTTTGAAATTGACAAAGGTGAATGTGTGGGCATTATCGGAACAAACGGCTCAGGAAAATCAACATTGCTTAAAATTCTGTGCGGAATAACCTCGCCGACCAGCGGTGAATTTTCCGTCAACGGCAGAATTTCTGCCCTTTTAGAGCTTGGAACAGGCTTTAATCCGGAATATAACGGAATTTCTAACATATACTTAAATGGGGCAATTCAAGGTCTTTCAAAAAAAGAGATTAAAAATATTATCCCCGAAATATATGAGTTTTCAGAGCTTGGCGATTTTATAAACGCACCTGTCAAGACATATTCAGACGGGATGTTTTTGAGATTGGCTTTTGCCTGTGCAATAGCTTTAAAACCTGATATTTTGATTATTGACGAGGCGTTGGCGGTAGGTGACTTTAAATTCAGACAAAAGTGCTTTGCCAAAATCGAGGAACTTCGCAAGGGCGGTGTCACAATACTGATGGTAAGTCACGATATTGACATTATACGCCGTTTTTGTGACAGGACTATATGGCTTGAAAAAGGTATTCTGCAAGCAGACGGCGATACTCGCACTGTCAGTTCTTCCTATATGGAAAGCCTGACAGGCTGCCCCGACGGCAGTACCTTAATCAGTACAAAAAATCATTTCGGTTCTGCTGTGGGTTCGATTAAATCTGTTGAAATTCCCGCCTTTATCCAAACGGGTGATAACTGTAAAATATCGTGTAGCTTTAATATTCCAGATGGAATTGATATATATAATACAGCTTTGTCCGTATCGGTTAAAAACGTATTCGGACTTGATTTATTAGTTTTGTCAACAATTGATTATAATATCAACTTTACACATTACGGCAAACATAATATATCCTTTGAATTTATATGCAGCCTGTGCCCCGGGAGATACTCACTCAGCGTTTCCCTTGAGGACAGGTCAAGCGTACCCATCAAATACTATGACTACTTTGATTGCGCTACCGTTTTTGAGGTTATATCCGATAAAAATTATTTTGGTGTTTTTCATACCGATTGCAAAATTGATTTAGAGTAATATACTTTTAAGGAGTCAATATTTATGAATAAGAACAAGGCGAACATTTCTCTTAAAAATCTGTCCGATTATGATAATATCGGCTTTTTTCTATCTGTGAAAAAGGGACTTTGCGAATTGCTTATTCGGCGTTTTAATAAGAGAATAAAGAACAAAAAGCCTGCGACTGTTTCATCATATGATGACTTGGTTTCGGTAATAATTTGTACCTCCAATCGTTGCGAACAATCTGTTGACTCTGTAAAATCAATAATAAACCAAAGCCTAAGCCCTGAGAAGTATGAAATAATTTTGGTCAATAACTCAAAAACCGATATTCCCGATAACTATTTTTCAGACAGGGTAAAAAACGTATCAGAACCTTCTCTGGGTCTTTCAAAGGCTCGCAATACGGGTGCCGCCGCCGCAAGGGGTGAATACCTCTTATACATAGATGATGATGCTGTTGCAGACGAAAATCTCTTATCTGCAATCTATTATTCCTTTAAAGAACATAGCAAAATTTCAATTATCGGCGGTCAGATAATTTTAGAGCTTCCCGACCCTAAACCTGACGTATTTTTAGAGGGCAGAGAGTCGGTCTGGAGTGGCTACACAGTTCCCTATAAAATTTTCAGGGAGGTCCGCGAGCAATATGAGTTCCCGTATGGTGCCTGCTTTGCAGTAAAACATTCGGTGCTTGATGCGTTGGGCGGATTTTCAAAAGAATACGGAAGATGCGGAAACAACTATGCAGGCGGTGAAGAAACGGCATTGTGCTTTAAAGCTCAAAAGCTGGGTTTTAAAATAGGGATTGAGCCTAATGCATATGTCCGCCATTGTGTTGCAGAAAAAAGATTTTCAAAAGAACATATCCAAAAAACGATTTACGAAGGGATAATGACCACATATCGTTTGTGCTGTGACGGTTATACTCCGTACAAATGGACTCACTCCTATATAAACGAAAGAATAAAAATACTGCATTCAGAGATAGAACTGTTAAAAAAGCAGTATAAAGCCTTGCCTGTATTCTACAAGGAATGTGAGCTTGATGCTTTTCAGGATATAAAAAATATGATTTTAAGGGATAAACATAAATAATTTGCTGACATCGGTTAGCGGAACGGAGCATAGATAATGAAGTTTTTATTTAAAAAAGATAAAACCTTTCAAAAGATGAAGTCTGAATTAAACCGAAGATTGCCTCTAAATAGTGCAGACCTGAGAAGTAACTGCGAAAAAAATCTGATTTCCGTTATACTGCCTGTCTACAACTGTGCAAAATATCTTGATGAAGCGATAATTTCAATATTGTCACAAACTTATACAAATTTTGAATTGATTATTGTGGACGACGGCTCCACCGATTTATCAGGAAGTATTGCAGACAGTTATATTGACGTTGATGAACGTGTGCGTGTTATTCATCAAAAAAATATGAAATTGCCAAATGCGTTAAACACAGGCTTTGCGGCAGCAAGAGGTGAATTTTTAACCTGGACAAGTGCCGATAACCGATTGTTGTCCGTCTGCCTTGAAACACTTGCATCAGAACTTATGCACAATCGGGATTGCGATATGGTATTCGGAAATATGCGTCTGATTGACGAAAACGGAAATATTTTAAGAGGCTATGGTTGGTATGAGCTGCCGCCCCTTTCGGGCAATGTTATTCTGCCTGACTCAACAGCCGATTTAAACACCTATGCCAACAACACTATCGGTGCGGCGTTTATGTATCGTGCAGGTGTCGAAAAGGTCTTAGGCGGATATAATGAGAGTTTTTATACTCTTGAAGATTATGACTACTTTATGCGGATAAATTATATTTTTAATATTAAACACACTCTGTATAAACGCCCCATATACGAATACCGTTTTCACGAAAATTCTTTGACAGCCCACGACGAGGAATTGGGTATAACAGCATCACGTCCTGAACTTATGTCCTTTGATAAGGAACGATGCATCGGATTTTTAAAGCCTGTTTATTATTTTGCTGACGGATATGACAAGACCTTAGAAAAATATTTATCACATTCCGCCTGCCGTATATACTCAGAGCAAATAATAAAAAAGCTGCAAGCAAATCCTGAAAATCACATTATATATATAAACTTCGGAAACACAAAACCTACACTTGAAATTCCTCACAACATACCAAAATTTTTACTGACAGACAATCCCACAAACAACACCTTTGGTTATGACTTTTTGCTGTGCAGAAGTATGATTAATAACAAAAATCAGAATTGGATAAACCCATCAAGCGATAGTTCAATGGCATCATTTATAATATTGAAGGCAAAATGCCAATATTATAATTCGATTAAAAAGTTGTAATTTATATATTGCCGTTGTTGACATTGATAATAGCATCTGATATAATTGATTAAAATTTTATGTTATTCTTTTGGAGGAAACCTTTATGGATAGTGACAGTATAAAGCAGATTATATATATTGCTGTACTGATTTTTATGTCCGCTTACTTTTCTGCGACGGAAACAGCCTTTTTTTCTATGAATAAAATTCGTATAAAAAATATGGCATCTAATGGTGATAAACGTGCAAAACTCGTATTAAAACTCTCTGACGACTACGACAAACTTTTATCTTCTATACTCATCGGAAACAATATCGTAAATATTGCATCATCAGCAATCGCAACAGTTTTATTTATCAAGCTGTTCAAAGACAACGGACCTTCCGTTTCTACTGCGGTTATGACTATTTTGGTATTGTTGTTCGGCGAAATAACTCCTAAGTCAATAGCCAAAAATTCACCCGAGAAATTCGCTCTTTTTTCAGCTCCCGTGTTAAATATTTTAAATATAATACTTACTCCGTTTAATTTTGTTTTTATTAAATGGCAAAAACTCGTTAATATGATTTTTAAGCCAAGTGATGACAGAGGAGTTACCGAAGAAGAGCTTTTAACTATGGTCGAGGAAGCACAAAACGACGGCGAAATTGACGATTATGAAAGTGAGCTTATCAAAAATGCAATCGAATTTAACGATATTGAGGTTATTGACATTCACACAAACCGAGTTGACCTTGTTGCCGTAAACGAGGACAGCGACTTGGATAAGGTAAACGAAATATTTAAGGAGAGCGGATATTCAAGACTCCCTGTTTATAAAAAATCCATAGACAATATTGTAGGTATAATAAACCAAAAGGACTTTAATCGTGAAATTTCAAGCGGTAAAAAATTGACAGAAATAATGACAAAACCCGTATTTATTATTCCGTCAATGAAGATTTCACAGTTACTTACTCTGCTGCAAAAAAATCAATCACATATGGCTGTTATTATTGATGAATACGGCGGCACAGTAGGTATTGTTACATTGGAGGATATTATTGAGGAGCTTGTCGGCGAAATTTGGGACGAACACGACGAAATAGTACAAAGCTTTGTAAAAATAAGCGATACCAAATATAAAGTTTTGTGCAGTGCATCTCTTGATGATATGCTTGAAAAATTCGGTATTGAAAACGAATTTGATATGCCAACTGTAAGCGGATGGGTTATTGATACCTTAAAACATATTCCAAAAGTCGGAGAGTCCTTTGTATATAAAAATTTAAAAATTACTGTCACTGACAGCGATTTAAAACAAGTTCACGAAATAACGGCAGAAATTCTGCCCGAAAGCAAAGTTAGTGAATAAGTAAAATAGGGGCTGTAAAAAAAGTCGCATAAAAAGTCGAGGGTGAAAATCCTCGATTTTTTATGCACAAAAATAGCTGAAACCGTAGCGGAATCAGCTATTTTGTGGTATAATATTTATATGAAAAACAATGATATTAATTCATATATATTTGAATCCGAAAATATAGATTTAAACCATGTAGATATCGGCAGTAAATTTCCGAAGACTTGATATATTTTGAGTAGTTTAGTATTATGTTGCAAATAAAATATCATAGGGGGATTCTTTTATAGACTTTTCTATTCTCAAAAACCCCGCACCACTGATTTTGCCACACAAACTCGTTTTAGTCTAACTGTTTACATACGCGGAAAATTACTCATGTAGCCATGTATTGTAGTTGTTACCATATCTATTATATGTATTCTTTTTGGAAATACCTCGGACGCATATTTCCGAAATCGGCTGCGCTTTTAATCATTATAAATGACCTTTTTATTTATATAGTCATAACACAATGATTTTTGACTTCTGAAATAATGGTCTCTGTTGTTGCCCACCCTGACAATTTTTAATAATCCCAAATTTGTATCAATGCTTACAACATTAAAACAATCGTACGTTCTTGTGCCTCTTACTCTCTTGCCATCGCACCAGCCATCCCAATTTGTGGCACTCGGGACTGCTATATTCAACACACCCTCATCCGTCATGCCGAACAAATCGTGATGAACATGGCCCACAAAGTTTGCAATATAATTTCCACCGTCTTTTATAAAATCCGAAATAATATTTTCAAACGGCATTTTCGGGTATTTGCCGTACAAAGATTCATAATCATTGTACGTATGGAACGTAACACCAAATGTGTCATTTACATGTCCGGACGGTTCATGCATTGCCGTTATTACATTCACATTTTTCCTCTTTGCATCCTCAAGAGTTTTTTTCAGCCAAACAATTTGCTTATCGATATCATAATACAAATCAAGAACAATCATACGAATATTCGAACCCGTGAAATCTTTGTAATACGTCATAGAATAATCGCAATCCAGATACTCTGTCCCTTCTACAGATTCATCGTTCATTGGAGCAAACAAAAGCCTATGCGCAGACTCCTTTGTATTTTTAATCCACTTCCGCGTTACAAAAGTATCGTGATTGCCAACGCAGTTGTAAATAGGTCGATCGCATTTAAGTCCGTAATTATAAAAATCCACATACAGTTCTTGATTATTACCGCAAAAGTCTCCCGTATGTACAGCAAAATCAATATATTCCTTATAATAATTTATATATTCCGATATTCTGTTCCACAAATCAAGAACGGCATGAATATCGGAAAAATGCACAAATTGAAGTGGTTTGAATTCATCTTTGAATTTTGTCCTAAATGCCTTTGTGCGCGTTGCCGAGCCTTGGACTATAAGCGTTTCGATATCACGGTTGAGGTCAATTATATTATCTGATAAGACCATCATTTCAGCACCCCTTTCTTGAATAATATTATCATTTCATAAGAATCGAGAATTTCAAAGTATCCTGCTGATATTGCGGATTGCATAATTTGTCACTTCGTTTTATTTATTGTATAATTTTCTTTAAGGTCAAAAATCTCTATACTCGAAATGACCGGTCGTTCATATGTTGGAATATTGGGGCTATGGTATATAAACTTATATTCGTTTGTAAATGTTTTAAACATCATACCGTGACCACCGCCGTTGCCAATATTTACGGTGTCTTTTTTGGAGCTGGTGGCGTGACTTGAACACGTGACCTTCTCATTACGAGTGAGATGCTCTACCAACTGAGCTACACCAGCAATTTTATCAACAAGATGTAATATACCATATTTATCAGTTTTTGTCAAGACTCATATACGCCAAAACTCATTGTTCTCACCGCTCTTAATATTCCCAACATTCCCCAATATATAAGCATTGTTCTGGGCGAAAACATTGTGGCTTCCATAAAAGACGAAACCGATATACCTATGAGCATAGCAAGTCCTGCGGAAAAAAATCTTTTATATTTCTTTTCTGCGGTAAACAGTCTTGTAAGAGTTGAATGTGCCAGCCTCAATATATAAAACATAAATACTATTATAAAAAATACTCCTATATCCAATATGAAATTTATATATATTCCGTTTATTTTAATATTGGGAATAATTCCGACAGTATTTTTTTCAATGCTTTCTATATTGCTTAAATTATACATCTCCATTATTTTTTCGCTGTTTATGCCAAAGCCTGTATTCCAAAATCTTCTAAACAAGCCAATAACATTAAATATATTTCCGTATGACGTTGTCGCGTTCCACATCTTGCGAAAGTTATCTATTATGGTATTTAAACCAAGAGGCATCAACAGTACAACAAAGGGCAAATAAGCAGGATATGCCAAAATAAAAATCAATACTTCAATCAAAAAACCGATAAACGCCGCCTTTGATTGCGTTACTGTTATTGCATTTAAAAACAATATAAAGGTAACAGCCATATAAATTACTCTTCTTTTTCCTGAATGGAATTCATTTGAGTACGCAAAAACAAAAGGAAAGATTACCACAAGAATTTCACCCAAGGTTATTCCGTTATAAAAAGTTGCATATGCCGCTTTTGAAGTTATTATATTTTGTATATATGCAAATGTACATAAAACTACTGCCGCTATAAATAACAGCTCTGATACATCTTTTAAATCATCATATTTCTTTATTGCAAAAGACACTAAAAAGAAGAAGTCTATTCCTACAATCAGATATACCAATGTGGAAAATACTCTGCTTGGCAACGCTATTTTAGTCAATAAGATAAACATAATTATCAACACATTTATAAATAAAAAAACCATTCCCTGTCTGTGTCTTAAATTTCTTGACATATACAGTAATACCAAAGCCAAAAAAAGCGGAATTAAGAGAAGATTACTCCACAACCCGTCAGGTATCAATAATATTAACGCAAAGAATATCCCAATAAAACTTGCCTTAAAATTAATTCTCGTCTTTGGTATATGAGCGGATATTTTTCTTATCCTATACATTAATCTTCTGTAAAAATAGCTCTTGTACCATATCTCTGAGATAAATGTGGTATTAAAAAATAGTTTTACAATTTTACTTTCAAGAAATACATTATTATACCAATCAAATATTTTAACACCTGTTTTGAAAAGATATGAGTCAAAAAAGGCAGACAAAAAATTTTTAAAGAGATCAACAAAAAAGCTTATAATATAGCTTTCACTTATTTGCTCCTTTAAAAATTTCATCTCTCTTCCTCCTTAGGGTGATAGTATAAACCCGACTTTTCGATTTCAACATTTCCATTTGTCTTATCAATTAATTTTGCAATAAAACCATCAACAAAATCAACAGGAATATATACTGTCATATACACGCTTTCCCCATATTCTGTATCGCCTGTTATTGCACTTTCAAATTCCGCAACCTCATATTGAACCTTACCTATAAAGCTGTAATCACACTTTATTATAACCCTGCAGCACAAGACCATTTCTTTTATCTTTGCATCTTCTATTCCCAGCTTTGCAGACTTTGAATAGGCGTGAACAAGACCGCCCGTTCCAAGCAATATTCCGCCGAAATATCTTGTGACAACAACTACTATATCCGTTAAATTCTCTTTTTTCAGTATTTCAAGAACAGGAACACCGGCTGTACCGCTTGGCTCTCCGTCATCACTGTACCTCATTATATTATTTTCTCTGATTATATATGCGTAAACATTATGACGTGCGTCCCAATATTTTTGCTTTAACTCATTAATATAGTTTATCGCTTCTTCTTCACAGGTTACAGGCTTAACACTTGCAATAAATCTTGAGCGTTTTTCAATAAGCTCACCGCACCCTTCACCTTTAATTGTTCTGTATCTCTTTGCTTCCATTTTAATTTTCCTTTTGCAAATTATTTCTCATTACATAATAACATATTAATATCATTTTGTAAAATAAAAATAATATGATTTTTTATTGTTTATTTTCTCCGCCGGCCCCCCTGCATATTGTAGGGGACGATGTCCACATCGTCCCGTTTGTTTTACATAGTATTGACAATCCTCCTTTACTACATAGAGGGCTTTTTTGGCATTAATAATATTTAAATAACATATATTTTAGTATTCCTTGGTTGACAAATTTCATATAAAATAATAAAATAAATATATTATTAATTTGAAAGGATATGATTTTGTGAAAGTATTATTACTAAACGGAAGTCCGAGAGGAAATAAATGCACAAGGACAGCACTTGAAATAGTTGCAGCCGAAATTAATAAAGCTAATATAGAAACCGAAATTTTTGATATTGGTCCCAAGCCTATCCAGGGCTGTATCGGATGTGGCGGCTGTGTAAAAAAAGGTTGCTGTGTATTCGGTGATAATGATGGCGTTAATGAATTTGTAAATAAAATGAAGGAATGTGACGGTTTGATTGTGGGTTCGCCCGTTCACTATGCTGCTGCAAGCGGTGCTGTTACTTCTTTTCTTGACAGAGCTTTTTATTCGGGAAAATCAGCCTTTACATATAAGCCTGCATCCGCAATTGTAAGCTGCAGACGTGGCGGTGCAACTGCGGCATTTGAACAGCTTAACAAATATTTTTCGATTTCTAATATGCCTATTGTTTCATCAAACTATTGGAATATGGTTCACGGCAACACACCTGAAGATGTTTTAAAAGACGAAGAGGGTGTTCAGACAATGCGTATGCTTGGAAAAAATATGGCGTGGCTTTTAAACTGCATTAAAACAGGTAAAGACAATGGTTTTGATATTCCCGAACAGGAAGAAAAGATTAAAACAAATTATATCAGATAATTTAAAGGTGTTCAAATATGTCACAAAAGGTAAACTATCAAAAAATATTGGATAAATTTATTAAAGATTTAAAGGTCGACGTACCAAAATTATTAGTACATAGCTGCTGTGCACCCTGCAGCAGCTATGTACTTGAATACCTAAATAAATATTTTAATATTACAGTTCTGTATTATAATCCGAACATATATCCTTTTGAAGAATATGAATACAGAAAGAATGAACAAAAAAGATTGATTTCAGAGATGAAGTTTGAAAATCCCGTCAGCTTCATTGATTGCGATTACGACAATGATTCCTTCAATAAAGCCGTAAAAGGTTTAGAGGCTGAACCTGAGGGCGGTAAAAGATGCGAAAAATGCTTTGAACTCAGACTTAATAAAACCGCAGAAGTCGCAAAAGAAAACGGCTTTGACTACTTTGTTACAACCCTGAGTATAAGTCCCCTTAAAAATGCCGAAACCTTAAACAGAATAGGCAAAGAAGTCGGAGAAAAGTATGGTGTAAAATATCTCTTGTCTGATTTTAAAAAAAATAATGGCTATAAGCGTTCAATAGAATTATCACGTGAATATTCTTTATACAGACAAAATTTCTGCGGTTGTGTATATTCTAAACAAAAATAATTTTTTATCTCTGATTATTAATAGGCAGTGTTATAGTCACCCTTGTATACTTGGTATATTCACTTTCTATCTTAATCTTTCCGCCGTGGTTTTCTATAATCTCTTTTGCAATGGAAAGTCCAAGTCCTGTTCCGCCTTTATCTCTGCTTCTCGCCTCTTCTTCAACCCGATAAAATCTTTCAAACAAGTGACTTATTTTATTTGCAGGAATACCCCAGCCCGTGTCCTCTACTTTGATATAGATTTCATTATTCAGTCTGCCCGAGAAAATTCTGATTTTGTCCCCTCTTGACGTATACTTTATTGAGTTTGATATAATATTTTTGACCGCTCTTTCTATATCTCCTCTGCTGCCCACAAAATCAGGTATCTCTGTCATTCTGTTATAGGTAAGTGATAATTCTTTTTTCTCAGCCTCCATTTTAAAAATTTCCACTAAAGAATTAAGCATATCATCTATGGAGAACGGGTCCTTCTTTTGATTTACAGCATTCATCTCATATCTGCTTATATCAAGTAAGTTTTGAATAAGCTCTGTCATTTTTCCGGCTTCCTGATATACTATATTTAATAAATTTGCTGTCATAGCCTTATCATCTATATAACTGTTTAAAACAGTTTCGGTATAAGAGCTTATAACAGTTATAGGAGTCTTTAATTCGTGGGATACATCTGCCACAAACTTACGCATTGCCTCCATAACATTAAACTGCTCTGTTATATCCTCTAAAACACAGACAACACCTGCATTTCTTTCGCTGTCCATCTTAAACGGAATAAACCATATTTTAATCTTTTGCTTGTCGCTTGTTATCTCTTTTTCAATCATTGATGATTTTTCAAGATACGAAAATTCAGCCATACATACATCTATATTAAATTTTTTAAAAAAGCTGTCAAATTTTATATTTTCATCGTTGGTTTTTAATATACGCTTTGCGGCAGAATTTATCTGTATAAGATTTTGATAATTATCAAAGGTAATTATTCCATTATTTATATGCTCTAAAATAACTTCTACCCTATGCTTATCGCCATTCATTTTCTGTATACTGCCTGCCATAACATAACCCATATGATTTACGGCTCTGATTAAGTCCTCGAACTCACTGCATTTTAAATCATCAATATTTTCATTTAGCTCACCCTTTTCAAAGCCTTCTGCTCTTTTGGTAATCTTATTTAAAGGACTTACCACTCTTTTGGTTAAAAGATAAGCTATAATCAAAGCAAAAAGTATTGCCGGAATTAAAGACCATAATAAAAATTTTAATATATTAAATAATTCTGCTCTCAGGTTTGTTTTATTGTCACGCAGGTATAGTATATATTTACTTCCCGATACTTCAAAAGACAAGGCACAATCTAAATAATTGCCCGTAAATTGAATTTTATTTCCTATTCCTTCATCAGATGCCGTCGTTATATTTTTTGTAACTGCTATCTGCTCACCCATAAGCGATGAAGGTGTGATCACTTTCATATCTGATGAATTTATAATATAAATTTTTCTATTTTCATCTATGCCTATATTTCCGTTATATGAGGTTAATATGTTTTCTATTCCTTTTGACTTTTCTTCCATCTCGGTTTGGGAGTTAATGATATACTCAAAAGAAGATATCAGGTTACTTTCTGATACCGATAGTAGTCTGTTTGTCATATTCTTATAATAGAACACATATGTACCCACAGAAAAAAACAACGAAAATATAATCAAAAATATTAAAAATGCTGTCAGGCATCTGATTGCAAAATTAAAATATACCTTTTTAAACAATTTAACACCTTCTTTTTTATTAACATTACTTAGTATAGCACAATGTTTTTTTATAGTAAAGAAATTTTTGATTATTATTTTATAATATATATATTATATTTATGTTGATGCTGTTGCTGTTGTAATGGTAACAATGTGGATAACTGTTGTAACGCTCTGAATTACGTAAGTTATAAAATTATTTAAGCTGTTATATTTTGTTGTTTTAATTCACTTCTTTCAACAGGTGAAAATATAAAAATTTTTAGTCAACAACCAATACACAGCTTATCCTTGTGGAAAGTGTGTATTATTATAATAAATTTTGTTTTTTCTGTGTTTTTATATTTTTTTCTTTGATTTGTATTGACTTTTATTAAAATATGTTGTATAGTAATAAAAAAGACAATGGAGAAAATGTATGATTAAGATGGTCGTATCCGATGTTGACGGAACTCTGCTTCAAAAAGGTGAGAAAACTGTCAATGATGAGCTGATGAAAAATATAGAAAAATTAAAGAGTAAAAATATTATTTTCGCTGTGGCAAGCGGTCGCCATTTAAGTGAGTTGAAAGATATTTTTCGCAATTCAAAAGATATTTATTACATATGTTCAGACGGTGGTTGTATAGAGTTTGGCGGTGATATAATTTATCATAAGGATATTGACAATTACATCATAGATAATTTGAAATATAGGGAAGATTATATATTTCAATGTTCAAAATATACATACTACAACGGAAAAGATATTCGTCTTTTAAACATTTTAAAGAATAAATATAAAGATAATTTAAGGTTGACATATAAAATAAGCAATATTGTAAAGATAATAAAATACGGTGCAGGATATTCGGAAACACCGCCTTGTACTTATGAGATATATAAAGACAGTAATTGGCGTGAATGGATAAAAAACGGCACAAGCAAGGGGAATGCCTTATCCTTTCTGCAAAACAGATTGGGTGTTAAGGTAAAGGAAACCCTTGTCATAGGTGATAATTTTAATGATTTAAGTATGATGAGGTATGCAGGAGAAAAATTGTGTATGGAAAGCTCTCCTCCTCAGGTTAAACTTATGTGCGGAAGAGTTTGTTATAAAATAGAAGAGGAACTATTAAAAACAGGAGGTTAGGGTGATAGTATAAACCCGAACCGTGATTTTGAAAAGTAAATTTACGTTTTATCTGCGTTAAAATGCTCGGCAATCCGTCAGGATTACCTCCGCTTT
>CACYTW010000012.1 GCA_902777435.1 uncultured Ruminococcus sp.
TTTTTGATTACCTTGAGTCGGCTGAATTCCTCACGATCCTTTTCATCAAGAGCATCAGAAATAAACTTAACTGTTTCCTCAAAACGTGGAATCATAATGTTCTTAAGAGCGTTCGCTCTCTTCTGAGTTTTCTTGATTGAATCGGCAAGACGGTAAACGCTGTTTTCAATCTCAGCAAGCTCAACAGTAAGATTTTTAACTTCGGTAAACTTAGTGTAAACCTTGTCAATTGCCGAGTTAGTAGTGCGAAGGCCGTAGTGCAAAAAGCTGTGCTTTTCACGCTCTTCAATTGTAAGAATCGGAATTTCAACACCCATAACGCTTCTTGAATCAAGTTTCAAACCGTCCTCATAGGGAATAGCGTTAGAAATATCTTCACAAAAGCCGTTGGTAACATTTGCCGTCTGAAGTGCTGTGTAAGCCTCTGCATAAGCGTCATCAATTTTCTGCTGGATTGCATTTGCATGGTCGATAAGTGTCATCATTTCTCTTATGAGAATATTACGCTTTCTGTCCAGCAGTTCATAGCCGTTTTTGGCAAGTGCAAGGGATTTCTTTGTGTTCATAAGATTGCCCTTGGTAGGTACTGCCTGTACTGCCATAAACGCTCACACTCCTTTCTTCAAACGATTAATCGTTACCCTTGTAATACTGATCAAGCAAAGCATCGTCAACACGGTCAAGTTCTGCTCTCGGCAATGTTGAAAGCAATTCCCAACCAAGGTCAAGACTCTGTTCAATACTTCTGTTTTCATTAAAGCCCTGATTAACGAACTTTGACTCAAACAGACGACCAAACTCAATGTACTTCTTATCAGTAGGAGAAAGTTCCTCTTCACCGATAACTGATGCAAGGGATCTTGCGTCAATTACCTTTGCGTAAGAAGCAAAGAGCTGGTTAGCAAGAGGCTGATGGTCAGCTCTTGTATAGCCTTCACCGATACCGTCCTTCATAAGACGGGAAAGTGAAGGAAGAACGCTTACAGGAGGATACAAGCCCTGTCCCTGAAGTGAACGGTCAAGAACAATCTGTCCCTCTGTAATGTAACCTGTAAGGTCAGGAATAGGATGAGTAATATCATCGTTAGGCATTGTCAAAATCGGAATCTGTGTAACAGAACCGTTGTGCCCCTTAATCATACCGGCACGCTCATAAAGAGATGCAAGGTCAGAATAAAGATAACCAGGATAACCCTTTCTGCCAGGAATTTCACCCTTTGATGATGAGAACTCACGAAGAGCCTCAGCGTAAGATGTCATATCGGTCATAATTACGAGAATGTGCATATCAAGCTCAAAAGCAAGATATTCTGCAATAGTAAGGGCACATCTCGGAGTAAGGGTTCTTTCAATGATAGGATCGTTTGAAAGGTTCAAAAGCATTACAACTCTTGAAAGTACGCCGCTTTCTTCAAAACTCTTTCTGAAGTATTCGGCAACATCTTTCTGAACACCCATTGCGGCAAATACAACACCAAAGTTAGAGTTGTTTGCACCGCTGATTTTAGCCTGTCTTACAATCTGAACGGCGAGGTCGTTATGTTTCATACCTGAACCTGAGAAGATAGGCAACTTCTGACCTCTGATAAGAGTCATAAGTGTATCAATTGTAGAAATACCTGTGTTGATGTAGTTCTTAGGATAAACACGGGAAACAGGGTTGATAGGAGTACCGTTGATATTAGCCTTTTTAACAGGGAAGATATCTCCGAGTCCATCAATAGGTTTGCCCGCACCGTCAAGTACACGGCCGATAATTTCAGGGGAAAGAGGCATCTCCATTGGATGACCTGTAAGTCTTGTTCTTGTGTTTTTAAGGCTGATTCTTCTTGTACCTTCAAAAACCTGAACAACTATTCTTTCGCCCTCAATCTGAACGACACGACCCTGACGCATTGTACCGTTGTCAAGACGAATGTCAACAATTTCCTCGTTGGAAACGCCCTTAACACCGTCCATAACTATAAGAGAGCCGTTAATTTCCTTAACGCCTACATAATCTATAATCATTATTGCGTTCCCTCCTTATCAAGAAATTGCAGCAAGCTTTTCGTCAATTTCCTTAATGTAATCATCAAACATTTCAGGCTTGCTGTTAGGAATGTCATACTTCATCTTTGTAAGCTTATCAAACAAACCAAGGTTAAGGATCTTGGAAAGCGGAATGTTTTTAGCAACAATATCCTTTGATTTTTCGTAAAGATGAAGGATTGTCTTCATCATAAGCTTTTGCTTTTCAAGCGGAACATAAGTATCATCTGCGTGGAAAGCGTTCTGCTGTAAGAAACCAACACGAATTACTCTTGCTGTTTCAATAACAAGCTTCTGGTCATCGGGGAGTACATCCGAACCGATGAGCTTTACGATTTCCATAAGTGAACTTTCTTCCTGTAAAAGTGCGCTTATTCTGTTTCTGTATTCGATGAAGTCCTCACCGAGATTTTCCTTGAACCAAGGGTCAAGGTCGTTGAAATATTCGCTGTAACTGTCCATCCAGTTAATAGCCGGATAATGTCTTGCGTAAGCAAGACCCTTATCAAGTGCCCAGAAACATCTTGTAAAACGCTTTGTATTCTGGGTTACAGGCTCAGAGAAGTCTGATCCCTGCGGAGAAACCGCACCGATAAGTGTAACAGAACCTTCGCCACCGCTGAGAACCTCAGCACGACCGCCACGCTCATAGAACTCAGCAAGTCTCGAAGGAAGATATGCAGGGAAACCTTCCTCGGCAGGCATTTCTTCGAGTCGGCCTGAAATCTCACGAAGAGCCTCAGCCCAACGGGATGTTGAGTCAGCCATCATAGCAACATGGTAACCCATATCTCTGTAATATTCGCCAAGTGTAATACCTGTGTAAATTGATGCCTCACGGGCAGCAACAGGCATATTTGATGTGTTGGCGATAAGTACTGTTCTGTCGGTCATAGGACGCTGTGACTTCGGGTCAATAAGTTCTGAAAATTCCTCAAGAACCTGGCTCATCTCGTTACCACGCTCACCGCAACCAACATAGATGATGATATCAGCATCGCACCATTTAGCGAGCTGGTGCTGTGTCATTGTTTTACCTGTACCGAAACCACCTGGGATAGCCGCTGTACCGCCCTTAGCAATAGGGAAGAGTGTATCAATAACTCTCTGACCTGTGATAAGCGGAACAGAAGATGTCAATCTTTCCTTGACCGGACGGGAAGTTCTGATAGGCCATTTCTGACAAAGTGTAAGGTTGTGTTCAACACCCTCATCGTCTTTGATTACAACTACTGTATCAAAGAGTTTATATTCACCGTCAGGCATTACCTTTACAACTTCACCTGAGAGTTCAGGCGGAACCATAAGTCTGTGTTCAATGATAGGTGTTTCGGGAAGAGTAGCGTAAATCTGACCGCCCTCAAGCTTGTCACCAAATTTAACCTTCATTGTAACATTCCACAGTTTCTTGTCATCAAGAGCCGAAACAGTGGAACCACGGTTAATAAATGCACCTGCTTCTTCCTCAATAGCCTTCAAAGGTCTTTCAATACCGTCAAAAATATTATCAATAATACCCGGGCCGAGAAGAACGTTCATCGGAGCGCCGGTACCCTCAACCGGGTCACCCGGCTTAAGTCCTGTTGTTTCCTCATAAACCTGGATAGTTGTGATGTCATCGGTAATGCCGATGATTTCGCCAACAAGCTTTTGCTTTCCGACATGAACCATTTCCATCATCTCAAAGCTGTCGGTATTTTTTACGGTAACAACAGGTCCGTTTATTCCATAAATAAAAGCCTTTCTATCAGTCACCTTAAATCCCTCCGTCCTTATTCAATAACAAGCCCGCTGATATTGTAGAACAGACCTTCCTGCTCTGCGAGTTTGCTTTTTAAAGTGCAATCCGCACATATTCCAAGCTCCGAATTTTTAAGTGTAAATCCACCGATTACAGAATTATCGGCAGATAAATACTTCATATTTTTTATCGGAGAAATCTCTTTGATTATATCAAAGTCGCTATCCTTCGCCGTACATACAGTTTCACCGCTTAAAAACTCATCTGCAATTGCGGCAAACTCTTTTTTGAGATATTCTTTGTAAGCGTCGGTCTTAGTAAAATTCTTTAATTTTTCCGTCGCTTTTTCAAAGACCTCGCAAGCTACCTTCTGCCTGTTTTGCCTTAAAACCTTAGACAACTCATTTTCCCTTTTGGACAGAGCGATTTTAACTTCATAATCAAGTTGAGAACGGCACTTTTTAAGTTCTCGTTCAAACTTGTTCTTAAGCTCTATATCCTTCTTTTTTATAACTTCATTCTTCTCTTCCTCAAGCCTGTGGGCAACCTTTTCTTTTTCCTGCAAAGCTTCAGTATAAAGAACATTTGCGAATTTACTGAGAGAATCGTTTGCCATTAAACTCACGCCTTTCTGCCATTATTGTGTTAAAGTTTTACGCCCACGGCATCCTTTACATATTCCAGAATATAATCATCAGGACGCTGCGAACCGTGTCTGTCCGGCAACTCAACAATCAAAGGAATACGGTTGCTGACCTTTTTCTCGGCAACATATTCGGGGCACAAATTGACAAGTTTCTCGGTCACAAGCAACAGAGCAATATCTTTATCAGAGAGAACACGCTCCATTGCCTCACAAAATTCTTCTCTTTCGTGAACGACCTCGCCCTCAATTCCTGCCAGACGCATTCCCGTCTGAGTATCAATATTATCACTTAATAAGTAAAACTTCATAGTAATTTCACCTTCGTTCCCTAATTATTGGAACAAAATCAAAAGCGAAATAATAAGTCCGTAAAGAGCAATACCTTCAGCAAGAGCAACGAAGATAAGTGACTTACCCATTATCTGAGGGTCCTCAGAAATTGCACCGAGAGCAGCAGATGCAGACGAAGAAACGGCGATACCTGCACCTACGCAGGCAAGGCCTGTCGAAAGAGCCGCACCTAAAAACTTCATACCCTCAGCAGATGCCGTGGCAGCACCCTCTGTTGCCGCAAATGCATTGTAGGAACCTGTAACCAAGCAAGCTGCAAATACAAGCATCAAAGTGAAAAACGAAAATAAATTCACAACCATAGCGGTTTTCATACTCTTGCCGCTGAGCTTTAATCCGTATTTTGCAATAAACGGAACTGCGATTGCCAATGTAACCAAAATGAACATAACTATTGCTTTAATCATAACATACTCCAATCTGCCGCCCTGCTCCGACAATAATTTTTCTTAGATTTCTCTTATCCGCAGGAAATATAGGTAAGAGTTGATTTTTTATACTGAATTATTTACTGTTAAAGGGTTTGAACTCACGTCCGTCACCTGAATAAAATCTGCTGAACATCTCATAAAATCCAAGCCTTAATACCTGAATACCAACGATAAGACCTTCAAGGCCGATAACCAACAGATTACCGAAAATAGTAATCGCTATTGAGCCGCCTGTACCCAGCTTAAACATAAACATTACTACAACCGACATCATACCTGCGTGGTTCAATGCAAAGGCGCCGACACGAAGGAAGGAAACGGTATTTGTAACAAAGCTGAGCAGTATCTCAAAAGTTTCGAAAAAGGCTTCCACAAAAAATCCGCCCTTTTCTTTCGGCATCCAATCCCTTTTCTTTGCGACTAATTTCCCGAGAGGTTCTTGCAAGAATATCATAATCAGCGAAACCGCAATGAATATTCCTGCTATCCACAACGGGTGTTTAGCTCCGCTTACCATACTTAGTGCACAGAAAATCACAAGAACATAAAAAACCATTCCGGCAAGACCATTTTGCGAAAAGATAACCTTTTGATAATTTTTCTGTCTTACACCATTGATAATGTTAAACACCATACACAAAAGAATTAATACAACACCGATTGCAACTGCATATATAAGGGTGTTCATCATTGTTGAACTGTTTTCAAAAGGTGTAAACCACAAGGGTTTTATCAATGCGTGCTCGCCTTCAAGCCCAAAGAACGACCCGTATACAAAGCCGAATATCGCAGACGAAATGCCAATCGGTACAAGAAGCTTTGCAAGAAAACCGCCTTTTTTCATCAGCATCATCAAGGCTCCGATTGCCACCAGACATAAGCCGTGTCCCACGTCACCAAACATTATTCCAAACAACAGGGTGTATACAATTCCCAGAAACGGTGTCGGGTCAAGTTCATTGTAATTCGGCACACCATACATTCTGACAAATTCTTCAAAGGGCTTAAATATCTTTGGATTTTTAAGTTTCGTCGGTGGTGTGATATGGCTTACGGCACTTGGATTATCAACGATAATCATACACTCGTTGTCCTTTTCAGCCTTTTTAATCAATTTATCCGCCTCATCAGCCGCAATCCAGCCTGTTATACAGAAGGAATTTCTGCTGTTTGTAGTGTATTTTCTTACACTATATAACTCATAATCATATTTAATATCTGCAAAAGCCTTTATCAAGTCCTGTTTTTGAACTTTTATCGTAGCATCAATCTGCTCTTTAAGGCTTTTGATAAGCTGAGTTTTTTCCTCGTTTTCCTTTGTCAGCTTTTCAACGATTTCCGCAGGAGTTCCCTCCTCCTCGTCAAGCCAGAAACGCTCAAAGTATAACGTAGCAAAAACTCTGTCAACTCTCTCGTGGTTTTCGAGATTCACAAAATATACTCCCCATACAAAGTCCTTGTCGGCTGTCATAACAACAAAATAAGCCGGAAGGTCTTTTAAATACGTATCAAGCTTTTCGTAACTCGATACAGGCATCTTACCAAAGCGATACCTTAAATATTTCAACTGATTTAAGGAGTCCATATGAATTTCGGAATTTACAACAAAAGAGAGAGTTTCTATCATTTTTTTGGAGTGTTCTATCTCCTCCTTCAGGGTTTCTATCTTACCCTTTAATGAATGAATTTTTGTATCGAACTTATCGACTATGTCCATAAGCTCTTCCTTGGTAAAGTTGCCGTTATACCTCTCTATATTGCTGTAATCTATATTGGCATAGTCAAACACTTCCATAAATCTTCTCATTATGTCTTCGGCAGGATTGCCCTCTGTATTCGGGGCAAAGCCTTTAGTGTATTTCAATGCCGCCATAGGATTTTCAAACTCAATTGAGCTGTCCATTATATATTCCGACACAATACGTTCAAACGCAGTATCAGGACCTATAACATTTATAAATTTCATTTTAGAAATCATTTACAGCCTTCCTCCTTTCCCATAGCCTATGAGATATCCTGAGATTTTATCAGGCTCCAATCCGTACCTGATACCCTCAATTATAGACACAATATTGTCTATTTCTATCTTTCTGAGATGCACATAACATATAGGCGATTGTATCGTATATCCCGCAGAATTAAACATATGCTTATTCATTTTTGCCAAATATTCAATCTGACGTCTTTCGATAAATCTGTCCTCCTCCGAAAAGGCATTTCCGTATGGAGTTTGCTCTTTTATAATATGAATTGCCTCCGCATAGGTAGCCGCCTTAACTATCTGTGATATGACGTCCTCTTTAAGCCTGTAATACTTAGGTATTATGCTGGCATATATTTCGTCGTCTGTCATATCAAAGTTCTTTTTACACCTCAGCAAAAAGGATAAATTCTCTAAATCAAATTCCGTTCCGTAAATCTTGTTGACCATCTTTACTTCGTCGGAACTTAAGTATTTCTTTGCATACTTATACACAAGCCTTACCCAATAATTATCAAGAGCCATTTCCATATAAAACGGGACTTGTCCCTCAGGCTTTCCCAAAAAGAATTTAAGCGGTTCATAATATGGTGTGGCACTCAGTGCCGAGATTAAATCATCCACACTTCTTATCTCTGAAATTCCCTTTGTATCCACCTGCGGAATTTTACTCAAATACTCAGACAAATTCTCATTATGTCCTATATGAATTAATCTGAGAGATACCTTAAGTTTGGAAATGCTGTCTTCAATGGCAACAATTCCCATAAACTTTCTTGCGTTATCGCTGATATACGGTCTTAGTCTTTCAGCATCTGCTTTCAGGTCATCTCTGAGTATCTGCTCAAGCTGTGTTCTGTGTATATCTGACACAGATGCTCTGTCTATAATTCTTTTATAGGAAGTATTTTCAGCCAAATACTCTGCGATAGAAGGGACAGAAGTCATATTCATCATCATATTATAATCATTATCGCTCAGCAATTTGCCGTACATAGAATGAACCTTGGCATATAGTGCAGAGTTCTTCATTACCTGCCCAATCATAATCTAAACCTCCCGCTCTGCAAATGTTAAGCGTTAATAACAGCGTCAACTATTTGTTCAACCCACTTATCCATATTGTCAGAGCATCTTTTTTCAAGAAATTCCAGCTTCTCCGCATAGACCTTTTCAAGAGCCTCCATCTTTTCGTTTCTCAAAGCAAAGCTATCTCTTGCAAGTCCGTTGCGCCTATCTTCAAATTTCTTCTTGAATTCGTTTTCTTTTGCCGACAGCTCAGCCTTCAACGCATCATTCTGTTGCTTTTTTAACTCATCAGCAGATTCTTTTATGCCATGGGCTTTCTGTTCAATCTCAAGTATTGCTTGCATTATATCCATAACAAATCTCCATTCTGCCGCTCCGCACAGCATATATTTTGTAATCCCTCTTATCCGCAGAGCAATTTTGATAAGAGTAGCTTTTTTACTAATTTCTTAAGCTGTGAATAGGCGCAGGAATTCTTCCGCCCCTGCTTATAAATTCCTCACTTGAATATTTGTGAACAGGCATAATCGGAGCAGAACCCAAAAGTCCTCCGAACTCAACGCTGTCACCAACATCCTTGCCTATCGCCGGGATAACTCTGACTGCAGTAGTCTTTTGGTTAATCATACCTATTGCCATTTCATCAGCTATAATTCCTGAAATCGTAGAAGCAGGTGTATCACCGGGAACAGCAATCATATCAAGTCCCACAGAGCATACACAGGTCATTGCCTCAAGCTTGTCAAGGCATAAAGCACCGCACTCAGCCGCTGCAATCATACCTGCATCCTCGCTGACAGGGATAAACGCACCTGATAAACCGCCCACATATCCCGACGCCATAACTCCGCCTTTCTTTACGGCATCATTTAAAAGAGCAAGTGCCGCTGTTGTTCCGTGTGTTCCGCACTTTTCAAGACCCATTTCCTCTAAAATGTAGGCAACGCTGTCGCCAACCTCAGGTGTCGGTGCAAGGGATAGGTCAACTATGCCAAACGGAACATTCAACATTTTTGAAGCCTCTTGTGCAACAAGCTGTCCCATACGGGTAATCTTAAACGCGGTCTTTTTGATAACTTCGGCTACAACGCCGAAATCACAACCCTTAACCTGTTCAAGAGCACTCTTGACAACACCTGGTCCGCTGATACCAACATTTATAACACAATCCCCTTCGCCTACACCGTGAAAGGCACCTGCCATAAACGGATTATCTTCAACGGGATTGGCAAACACAACAAGCTTTGCACAGCCAAGAGAGCCTTGATTTGCCGATAGCTCAGCCGTATCACAAATCACTTCACCCATACGCTTTACGGCGTCCATATTTATGCCTGCTTTAGTCGTAGCAACACCGACTGATGAACATACCATATTGGTGGAACATAACGCCTCAGGGATAGAATTTATCAAATATTCATCACTCTTTGACATACCCTTGTACACAAGAGCCGAATATCCGCCGATAAAATTTACACCCATCTCAGCCGCCGCTCTGTCAAGAGTTTTGGCAAACTGAACATAGTTATCCGTTTTGCTCGCCGCCGCAACAAGTGCAATAGGCGTAACAGAGATGCGCTTATTGATAATCGGTATGCCGTATCTGTTGCTTATTATCTCGCCTGTCTTAACCAAGTCCTTTGCATATCTTGTAATCTTATCATATATCTTTTGGCACGCACGGTTTGCGTCCTCGTCTGCACAATCTAAAAGAGATATTCCCATTGTAATGGTTCTGATATCGAGGTGTTCATCACGTATCATTTTTATTGTTTCTACAATCTCGTTTGTAGATATGTTTATCATACTTTACGTCCTCCTCTTATATTCTGTGCATTGATTTAAAAATATCCTCGTGCTGAACACGAATTTCTACACCGAGTTCTGCACCGAGTTCTTCCAACTGCTTTGAAAGCTCTCCAAAACCAATCTTACTTTTGTCAATATCCACCAGCATAACCATAGTGAATAAATCCTGTAAAATTGTCTGTGTGATATCCAAAATGTTGATATCGTTGTTTGCAAGCAATCCGCTTGTCTTTGCAATTATACCTGTTTTATCGACTCCGATAACAGTAACAACAGCACGCATATAAAATCCCTCCTGCGTTTCTTTTATAAAAATTTTATTTTATCTTATATATTATTAAAACGACGTTCGCCCATTACGGCTTCCCGTCGTTTTGCATCTTTGCATTCTTCCAAATGCAATTATACTGCTCTGAACGATTTTTTGTCAAGTACATTTTATATAAAAAGTACCATTTAATACCTGAAAAAATCTATATAATTATATAAAATATTCAAAAAAGACTGACTTTTCGCCTTTTCTAAAGCTAAATACAGTATAATTTCAGATTATTTAAACAATTATTTATGATATTTTCCGCCCTCGGCAATGTTAAATGCCCTGTAAATCTGCTCAAGTAAAATAACACGCATAAGCTGATGGGGAAAAGTCATTTCCGAAAAGCTGAGTTTAAAGTCGGCACGCTTTTTTATTTCGTCACATATCCCCATAGAACCACCGATTACAAACACTATCTCGCCTTTTCCCTCTGTGGCGTTATTTTGAATAAACTCCGCAAACCTCTCGGAGGACATATTCTTTCCCTCTATACAGAGTGCAACAACATATGCAGATTTAGGTATTTTCTCCAACAGCCTTTTGCCCTCACTGTTTAATACCATCTCCCGCTCTCTGTGGCTGGGGTTATCAGGTGTAGGCTCGTCCTTTACCTCAACTATATTTAACTTACAGTATCTCTTTAATCTTTTTGAATATTCTTCAACAGCCTCCGTATAAAACTTTTCTTTTATCCGTCCAACTGCGGCAACAGTAATATTTATCATATGTACCTCCGATTTCAAAAATTAAAAAGCTGTTGTATGGAGCGTAAGCTATATACAACAGCAGTATTTATCATATAACTCGTATGTCTAAAGAGCAAAATAGTATCCCACACCGCGTTTGGTCATAATATGCTTTGGCTGTGACGGATCGTCTTCAATTTTCTCTCTGACACGTCTTACAGTAACATCAACCGTACGAACATCACCATAATACTCATAATCCCAAACATATTCAAGCAAATTTTTTCTTGAAAAAATCTTGTTGGGCTGTGCTGATAAGAACTTAATGAGTTCAAACTCTCTCACAGTCAAATCAATCAGCTTATCATCTTTATAAAGCTCATACCTGTTACAATCGAGTCTGAAGCATCCAACCTTAATTATGTCGTCATTGTTGACTTTCTCAGGAACGCTCTCAACGCGGCGCATATTGGCCTTAACACGTGCCAAAAGCTCTCTCATACTAAAGGGCTTTGTAACATAATCATCAGCACCGAGTTCAAGACCTAAGACCTTGTCAAGCTCGTCTCCCTTAGCGGTAATCATAAGTATCGGTACGGACGAAACCTCTCTGACTTTTTTACAAACGTCAAAGCCGTTCACCTCCGGGAGCATAACATCAAGCAATATCAAATCAGGGTTGTCCTCCGGATTTGCAGGCAGAGCCTTTTCAAGTGCCTCATTTCCGTCATATGCTTCGATAACGGTATAGCCCTCTTTCTGTAAGTTTAACTTTAGAATATCAACAATACTTTTTTCATCATCTACAACAAGTATTCTCTTTCCCATATTATCCCCTCAATTTCTGCATTTATCTTCAGTTAGTACACAACGTAATCAATAGGGTTTAAAAATTCACCATCTTTTTTAACCTCAAAATGAAGGTGAGGTCCTGTACTGTTGCCCGTACTTCCCACATAGCCAATAATTTGTCCTTTTTTTACATAATCACCGACAATAACAGCAATACGGCTGCAATGAGCATATGATGTTTCAAACCCTCTCTGATGCTCAATCACGATATAATTTCCATATCCGGCCATCTCACCTGCAAAGGTAATTTCACCATCAGCAACGGCAACTATGTCGTGTCCGAAGTCAGCACCGATATCCACACCGGTATGTTTTCTGCCCCATCTTTCACCGAATGCCGAAGTAAGCACGCCCTCAACCGGATTTAAAAAAGATATCTCTTCCTCGTTGTTCTCCACAGGAATTTCAATTGCACAAGCCTCTATTTCGGAAATATTGGAAATAGTGTCATTTTCAACGACCTCCGAAACAGCACTCTGATATGTCATACTGCTGCACAGAAAAACCGCTCCTGTGGCAACAACAGCAACTTTTGCAATGGTTTGCACAATGCCTGTCCCTAAACCAAAGATTTTTTTCTGACTGTGTTTCATTTAAGAAACCTCCATAAATTTAATAACGTATATTAAATTTATATTACAGTCAAACTAATTTTAAACTAACTTTTATAAAAAATCAAGGGTTTTATGAAAATTTATTATTTTTTGCTATATATTTTTTATTTTTTTATGCAAAAAAAGCAAAAGACCGCGTAAAATTCTCCGCAGCCTTTTGCTTTTGCCTGTTTAGGGTGATAGTATAAACCCGAACCGCGATTTGTACTTTCATCCTAAGCAATTACGCTTCCTTTTTATTCATAATTTTTTCCTTAAAAAAGAAACTGATTGCCCACAGACCTCCAAGTCCAACAATCGTAAAAATAATTCTGCTGAATACAGAGAGTTGACCGCCAAATAAGGCACCCACTATATCAAAGCCGAATATGCCGATACTCCCCCAATTTAATGCCCCGATTATAATTAATATTAAAGAAAGTGTATCCATTCTTTTTGCTCCTTTCCGTACGGCAAAATACGCCATACAAATTATATTTTGTTTTATTATTGCTTATAGTTTTACCATCACACACCTTTTTATACATCTCTGTTTTCTTTTAATAAAATAAGTATTATCTGCCATTTTTTTCTTGACATAGATATCTAATCATTTTATAATAGTATATAGTAAGATTTGTTTTAGAAAAAAAATATCGGAAGATACTTTTCCGAGATCAATAATATTAAATTCATAGGAGGATTTATTATGGAAAAACTCATTTCAATTGCTCCGATTATTGTTTTAATCGCTGCACTTCTCGGACTCGGTTTTGCAATCTATAAGTTCTTTTGGGTAAAAGGCTTATCAGAGGGTACTGCTGAGATGGCAAACATTGCCGCAAAGATACGCAAGGGCGCTATGGCATACTTAAAGCGTCAATATAAGACCGTTGCTGTGTTCTTTGCTGTTATGATTGTCATTCTTATCATAATGGCTGCCACAGGCAACCTTACTTGGTTTGTTCCTTTTGCATTTCTGTCAGGTGGATTTTTCTCCGGACTTTCAGGCTTTGTGGGAATGAAAATTGCAACATATGCTAACTCAAGAACTGCAAATGGTGCAAAAGACAGCCTTAACAAAGGTTTGAAAATTGCATTTTCAAGCGGAACTGTTATGGGTTTGACCGTTGTTGGTCTTGGTTTGCTCGATATTAGTGTATGGTTCTTAATCCTCAGGGCATTTTACGGAAACGACCCTAGTGCTATTACAGGTGCAATGCTCACATTTGGTATGGGTGCAAGCTCTATGGCGCTTTTTGCAAGAGTGGGCGGCGGTATCTTTACAAAGGCCGCTGACGTAGGTGCTGACCTGGTTGGTAAGGTAGAAGCAGGCATCCCTGAGGACGACCCGAGAAACCCTGCTGTTATTGCCGATAACGTAGGCGACAACGTAGGTGACGTTGCAGGTATGGGTGCTGACCTTTACGAATCATATGTCGGCTCTATAATCTCAGCAGGTGCTCTTGCCGCTGCCGCACAGTTGGGTATGGTTGGTGTCATCATTCCAATGATGGTTGCCGCCCTCGGTATTGTTTCATCCATTATCGGCACTTTCTTTGTAAGCACAAAGGAAGGTGCAACACAAAAGAATTTGCTGGCATCTTTGCGTAAGGGCACATACATCAGTTCTGTTTTGTCGGCAATTGCCTCTGCATTTCTTATATTCAAATTCTTACCTGAACACACAGGTGTTTTCTGGGCAGTTATATCAGGTCTGCTCTCAGGCGTTTTAATCGGTTTCTTTACCGAATACTATACATCTGACTCTTACAAACCTACGAGAAAACTCTCTGCTTCATCAGAAACAGGCAGTGCAACAATTATTATTGACGGTCTTGCCCTTGGTATGAACTCAACAGCAATCCCCGTTATAATAATTTCTGTATCAATTCTCGTCAGCTACTTTGTATCGGGCGGTGCCTCAAGCTTTGCTTTAGGTCTTTATGGTATCGGTATTTCTGCTGTTGGTATGCTTTCGACTTTAGGTATTACCCTCGCAACAGACGCATACGGTCCTGTTGCCGATAACGCAGGCGGTATCGCAGAAATGGCAGGTCTTGACCCTGAAGTACGCGAAAGAACAGATGCTCTCGACTCTCTCGGTAACACCACTGCCGCAACAGGCAAGGGCTTCGCTATCGGAAGTGCCGCTCTTACAGCACTTGCTCTTATCGTTTCTTATACTGATAAGGTAACAGCAATGGGCGGCAAGCTTGACCTTCAGCTTACAAGTCCTGCTGTATTGATTGGTTTGTTTATCGGTGCTATGCTCCCATTCCTCTTCAGCGCATTTACAATGCAGGCTGTTGGCCGTGCCGCACAGAAGATAGTTGTTGAAGTTCGCCGTCAGTTTAAAGAAATCAAAGGTCTTATGCAGGGTACTGCCGAAGCAGACTACGAAACCTGCGTTGATATTTGTACAAAATCATCTCTCCGCGAAATGATTGTTCCTGCCGCTCTCGGTATTATCGCACCTATCGTTGTAGGTCTTGTTTTGGGCGTAAACGGCGTTGTTGGTATGTTGGCAGGTGCTCTTATCTCAGGTTTTGCAATCGCTATTATGATGGCTAATTCAGGCGGTGCCTGGGATAATGCCAAGAAGTATATTGAAGGCGGTAACTTCGGCGGTAAAGGCTCTGAAAATCACAAAGCCGCTGTCGTAGGCGACACAGTCGGCGACCCGTTCAAGGATACTGCAGGTCCTTCCGTAAACATACTAATCAAGCTTTTGAGTATGGTTTCAATCGTATTTGCAGGTGTTATCGTTAAATTCAATCTTATTGATGTGATTTCAACTCTATTAAAATAATATAAACCTTATAAAACGAGGCGGTTCAATTCACCGCCTCGTTTTTTGTATTATTGTAGCAAAATAATTGGAGTTGCGTTTTTTATTATATTAAGCGGGACGATGTGGGCATCGCCCCCTACTAATTCGGCAGGAGCAAGCCCCTGCCCTACAAATTATATTGAATTATTCATTTTAAATTCAAAATAATTTTTTCATTGCAGTTGGGCATTAGGGCTCCCAAAAAATCAAGAATTGATTCGAGATTTTTTGGGAAAGAGGAGCCACTGCGGAACGAGAAACGATGCGAATATAATGAGCATCAAACAAGTGCAGCAAGTGGCGACGAGGGCAATTATTTATTAAAATTATTTTGAATTTAATCAACGGAGCAACACGTGCATCGCCCCCTACTAATTCGGCAGGAGCAAGCCCCTGCCCTACAAAATATGTTGAATTATTAATTTTGTAAAAAGGATATTATGTTTATCTATATCTCAAATTATATCATAATATTATAATAAAAATGCTACGATATCGGAACAAAAAGAAAATTTTTTATGAAAATATATAAATATTGATTTTGAAACTATATCCTACGGAACAGAAGATTTACAAAATAAAAAGTAGAATTATTTTCGCATAACATCTCAAACAATAACACGCAGGGTACGGCGTCCCCGACGTCCCGAAAGGATAGGCAATATAGCATACCAAAAAAGGCAGAAACGAAATCGTTTCTGCCTTAAAAATCATCCTACGCTCTTATCCTCACCTGATATAAGTTCTGTCTTAGTTGCAGGCTTTTGGGGTGTTTTTTTGTTTGTATTGTATGTTATATTTGGCTTTGAAGTTTTATCCACACAACCTTTATTAACAACGACTTTTTCAATCGTCGGGTCTGACGGAATTTCGTACATTATATCAAGCATAATATCCTCTAATATTGTACGCAATCCGCGGGCTCCCGTCTTACGCTTAGCCGCAAGGTGAGCAATTGCGTGTATCGCCTCATCATCAAATTCAAGCTGAACTCCGTCCATATCAAGCATTGCCTTATATTGTTTGGTCAATGCGTTTTTCGGCACCGTCAATATAGAGCATAACGCTTCCTCATTTAAAGAATCAAGGGTTGTCACAACAGGAAGTCTGCCTATTAACTCAGGTATAATGCCAAACTTCAGCAAATCCTCAGGCTGTAAAAACTTGAGTATATCGCCACGGTTTTTGTCCTTCTTGCTTTCAACCTTTGCACCAAAGCCGAGGGTTTTTTCGTTTATTCTGCTTTCAATTATTTTGTCTATTCCCTCAAATGCACCGCCGCATATAAACAGAATATTTGTTGTATCTATCTGTATAAATTCCTGATGGGGATGTTTTCTTCCGCCCGTAGGGGGAACGGAGGCAACTGTTCCTTCAAGAATTTTCAACAATGTCTGCTGAACGCCCTCACCGCTAACATCTCTGGTAATCGACGGGTTTTCGGACTTCCTTGAAATTTTATCAATTTCATCAATGTAGATTATACCTTTTTCGGCAAGCTCAATATCATAATTGGCTGCCTGAATTAACTTCAAAAGGATATTTTCAACATCTTCTCCGACATATCCCGCCTCAGTAAGAGAGGTTGCGTCTGCAATTACAAATGGCACATTCAGCTTTTTTGCAAGCATTTGAGCCAAAAACGTCTTACCGCAGCCCGTAGGTCCCAACATCAATATGTTGCTCTTTTGCAATTCTATATCGTCAGGAACAGATTTTGAGTAAATACGTTTATAATGATTATAAATCGCAACGCTCAACGCCTTTTTTGCGGCTTGCTGACCTATGATATACTCGTCCAAAAAAGCGTGTATTTCCGCAGGCTTTGGCACGTCTTTAAGCGACTCACTATCAAATGCTGTGTAGTCCTCCTTAAAGATTTCAACACACAAATCAACACATTCGTTGCAGATGAAGGCACCAGGACCCTCAATCAAACGATTTACCTGCTCTTCCGTTTTGCCGCAGAATGAACAACGGCATACCTTATTTTCGTCAATTTTATTCGGCATAGATATTCCCCTATCTGTTGGTTACTATCTTGTCAATAAGACCATATTTAACAGCAGTTTCAGCGTCCATAAAGTTATCACGCTCCGTATCGGCTTTGATAACGTCCAAAGGCTGACCTGTGTTTTTACTTAAAATATTATTCAAGTTATCTTTGATTTTCAACATTCTCTCAACGTGAATTTTCATATCAGTTGCCTGACCCTGTGTTCCGCCAAGAGGCTGATGAATCATAATTTCGCTGTTTGGAAGAGCAAATCTCTTGCCCTTTGCACCTGATGAGAGCAGAAAAGCACCCATAGAAGCCGCCATACCTACACATATAGTTGATACATCGGCTTTTGTATACTGCATTGTGTCATAAATTGCCATACCTGCTGTAACAGAGCCGCCGGGACTGTTGATGTAAAGATTGATATCCTTATCAGGGTCCTCACTGTCAAGGAAGAGAAGCTGAGCAACAACAAGACTTGCTGTTGCATCATTTACCTCGTCTGACAAAAATATAATTCTGTCCTTTAAAAGACGTGAAAAAATGTCATACGAACGTTCGCCTCTGCTTGTCTGTTCAATTACGTACGGAATCATACTACTTCTAAAATTTTCCATAATAAATATGTCCTCCTTTACAATTTTCATAATAATTTTTAATATAGTAGAAAGGTTGACTTGGATAATATATCCAAATCAACCTGTATATATACAGTCTTTTCTAAGATTATTTAAAATCTGCATTATCAACAAGGAACTGAATTGTCTTTTGAGCCTTAATTCTCTCTTTAACGTCAGCTTCATTAATATACTTTTTGATGTCTTCAACCTTCATACCATTCTGCTCAGCCAAGGTGTTGTATTCCTTTTCAACATCAGCATCTGTTGCTTTGATATCTTCAACTTCGCAAACCTTTTCAAGTATGAGTGATGTCTTAACATTCTTAGTTGCTTCCTCTTTATACTGTTCTTTGAACGTATCAACCGTAAAGCCTGTGTACTTCATATACTGTTCAAGGTTCAAGCCCTGATAACGAAGCTGCATATCAAAGTCGCGAATCATCTTTTCAATCTGAGAATTAATCATAGCCTCAGGAATATCAATTTCTGTATTGTCGCATACAGCCTTAACTACGTTTTCTTCAGTTTCGTGCTTTGCCTTTTCCTTGCCTGCAGCAGAAAGCTTTTCTTTAACATCTTTCTTTAAGTCTTCAAGAGTGTCAAATTCGCTGACATCTTTTGCAAATTCGTCATCAAGCTCAGGTAATTCCTTATACTTGATAGCATTAATCTTTACTTTAAATACAGCAGCCTTACCCTTGAGGTCTTCAGCGTGATATTCTTCAGGGAAGGTGACATTTACTTCAACATCCTCGCCTGTGCTCTTGCCTATAAGCTGGTCCTCAAAGCCCGGGATAAACTGTCCTGAACCGATAGTGAGGTCATAACCCTCGCCCTTGCCGCCTTCAAATGCAACACCGTCAACAAAGCCTTCGTAATCAATGTTTGCAATATCATCCTTCTGAACGGCTCTGTCCTCAACAGTAACCATTCTTGAATTTCTTTCACGCATTTTTTCGATTTCTGCGTCTATATCCTTCTTAAGAGTGCGGTGGCTAACCTTATCAGCCTTTACGCCCTTGTAAGTACCAAGCTCAAATTCAGGCTTAACTGTAACCTTTGCTGTAAAAGTAATACCATTTTCCTTGCTGATTTCGCCCTTGATGTCAATTTCAGGCTGATCCACAGGGAAGATATTATTTTCTTCAACTGCTTTATCATATGCATCCGGAAGAACAATGTTTATCGCATCTTCATAAAAAATTTCAGCACCGTAATATTTTTCAATTATTTTTCTGGGAGCCTTACCCTTACGGAAGCCCTGCACATTAATTTTGCCTACATTCTTTCTGTAAGCCTTTTCAATTCCTGTTTCAAATTCCTCAGCCGATACAGAAAACTCAAAACTTACAACATTCTTATCGACTTTTTCTACTGTACTCATCTAAACATTCCTCTCTGCTTAAAAAATATACAAATAGCTACTCATAGCATAACGTAATCATTATATCATAAAAATTTCAAAAATCAAGTATTTTTAAGATTAATTTTTAATTTTCAGCATTATGACAGCCTATTAATTAAAATGGGAGTAAAATTTAGGTAATCACACGAAACAAGTCGAAGTTTTATATTATCATATGTTCCCACAGGGGCGTGAGCATGTGCTGCAGCGTGCAAATGTCCGAAAATACATTCCGAAACTTTGTACTCATTCATTATGTTCAAGAAGTCGGAATTTATATTGTTTTTATCTATTGGCGGATAGTGCATTGCAACAATAATTTCATTTGGGTTTAACGCCTTTGCACTTTCAAGGGATAGAATAAGCCGTTGCTTTTCCCTCTCAAATATCTTTCTGTCTTCACCCTTTGACTCTGCCGAAGGTATTGTCCAGCCCCTTGTTCCGCATATGGCTGTGCCGTTGTATAAATATGCGGTATTTTGCAGAATTTCAATTGTGTCGAAGTCATTTCTTTCGAGAAAGAGTCTCATTTTATTTTGTGTTGTCCACCAATAATCGTGATTACCCTTTAAAATCAGCTTCCTGCCTTTCAGGCTGTTTATGTATTCAAAGTCGTACACAGCATCATCAATATATGTTGCCCAGGATATATCACCCGGAATAACCACGATATCATTATCCGTTATAATGCTGTTCCACCGAGTTTTCATTTTTTCGGTATAGTCCTCCCATTTACTGCCGAATACGTCCATTGGCTTATCACCGCCTAAGGACAGGTGTAAATCGGATATTGCAAAGATTGCCATACAATCAATCCTTTTTATAGTTATCTATTATTTTTCTCATTGTGTCCATCGCAGGACCGCCAACGAGTTTTCTCTGATTTACGCAGGTTTCAAGTGATATTTCTGAATAGATATCCTCGTCGATTAACTCAGAAAAACCTTTCAGTTCTTCAAGAGAAAGTGCGTCGATTACGGTATTCTTTTCAATACAGTAAGCGACAAGTCTGCCCACAACAGTGTGAGCATCACGGAAAGGTAAGCCGTGTTTAACCAAATAATCGGCAACGTCCGTGGCATTTGTAAAACCGCCCTTTGCACCTTGAAGCATAGCATCCTTTTTGATTTTCATAGTCGCAAGCATCTTAGAGAACACAGGCAGGCACATCTTTACTGTGTCAATTGCATCAAATATTTGTTCCTTATCCTCCTGCATATCCTTGTTGTAGGCAAGGGGTATTCCCTTCATCATTGTCAAAAGTCCCATAAGTGAGCCGTACACTCTGCCCGTCTTGCCTCTGACAAGCTCTGCCACGTCAGGGTTTTTCTTTTGAGGCATAATGCTCGAACCTGTGCTGTATGCATCGTCTAAATCAATAAAGCCAAACTCATTGGAGCTCCATAATATTATTTCTTCTGAGAAACGTGACATATGTGTCATTATCATAGATAAGTCAAAGGCAAGCTCGCACACAAAGTCACGGTCCGACACGCCGTCAAGGCTGTTGAGTGTAACGCCGTCAAAGCCTAACTTTTCAGCAACAAATTCGCGGTCAAGAGGATAGGTTGTACCTGCCAAAGCACCGCTGCCGAGAGGCATAACATTCAACCTTTTTCTGCAGTCCATAAGCCGACTGCAATCTCTGTTCAGCATCTCATAGTATGCCATAACGTGATGTGCCAATGTAATAGGCTGCGCCTTTTGCAGATGTGTATATCCCGGCATTATGGTGTTAAGATTATTCTCTGCAATATCAAGCAAAGTCTTTTTCAGTTCCTCGCAGAGAGCATATATATCGTCTATTTGTGCTCTTAAATACATTCTTGTATCAAGAGCCACCTGGTCGTTTCTGCTTCTGCCTGTATGCAAGCGTTTACCCACATCGCCTATCCTTGAAATAAGAATAGTTTCTATATTCATATGAATATCCTCTGCATCAATTAAGAACTCCACTTTTCCGTCGTCTATATCTTTTTTGATTTCGGCGAGAGTTTTAACGATTAAGTCAGCATCATTTTTATCTATTATCCCTTGTCTGCCAAGCATCTCAGCGTGAGCCATACTGCCTTCGATATCCTGAACATACATACGGGAGTCAAATCTGATTGACGAGTTAAAGTCGTCTACAAGTGTATCGGTTGCTTTTGAAAAGCGACCACCCCAAAGTTTAGCCATAATTAAAAATCCTTTCCTGCCATTATATTTTATAATTTTATCACATTGAACTAAAACCGTCAAGCCAAAACTAAATCAGGATATGATATTTTGTAAATAAAAAAGGGAGCATTCGCATTAAGCAGATACTCCCATATGTATTCAATATTTTACTGTAAAATTCCGTTACGCTGATTAATCTCTGAAATATATATCTCTTGTATAGATTTTATCCAAAACATCTGCAATATCATCATTATATCTGTTTGCGATTATAACATCTGATATTTTTTTGAACTCATCAAGGCTTTTAATAACTCTGCTGTTGAAAAAGCTTTCCTCTTTGAGAGTAGGCTCGTATACTACAACTTCAATTCCCTTAGCCTTAATTCTTTTCATAACGCCCTGAATAGAGCTTTGACGGAAATTATCTGAATTTGACTTCATAGTAAGGCGGTAAACACCAACGATTTTAGGATTTTTTGCTATAATCTGGTCTGCAATAAAGTCCTTTCGGGTGCTGTTTGCGTCAACAATAGCACCGATAAGATTTTGCGGAACATCATTATAGTTTGCTCTAAGCTGTTTTGTATCTTTCGGCAGGCAATATCCCCCGTAACCGAAAGAAGGATTGTTATAGTGATTGCCTATTCTTGGGTCAAGTCCTACGCCCTCGATAATCTCTTTCGTATTAAGTCCTCTCAGTTCAGCGTAGGTATCAAGCTCATTAAAATATGCTACCCTGAGCGCAAGATATGTATTTGAAAACAGCTTAACTGCCTCTGCCTCAGTAAGACCGGTGAAAAGAATATCTATATCTTCTTTTATGGCTCCCTCTTTTAACAAAGCCGCAAAGGTTTCAGCAGCCTTTTTCATACGCTCGCTGCCTTCAGGTACGCCGACAATTATCCTTGAGGGATACAAATTGTCATAAAGTGCTTTTCCCTCACGCAAAAATTCAGGGCTGAAAAGCAAGTTTTCACAGTTGTATTTTTCACGCATAGATTTTGTATAGCCAACCGGCACTGTTGATTTTATAACCATTACAGCATTTGGATTTACAGCCATAACCTGTTCTATTACGCTTTCAACTGATGAAGTGTCAAAATAGTTCTTAACCGGATCATAGTTTGTGGGTGTTGAAATAATAACAAATTCTGCATCACAGTATGCTGATTTTCCATCTAAGGTCGCCTTAAAATCAAGTTTCTTATTGGCAAGATATTCCTCGAGTTCATTATCAACTATCGGACATTTGCCATTGTTTAACATTTCAACCTTTTCGGGAATAATATCAACTGCGGTAACTGAGTTGTGCTGTGCAAGCAAAACCGCATTTGAAAGTCCCACATATCCTGTTCCTGCTATTACAATTTTCATTTAGTACCAACTCCTATTTTATCATATTTAGTTCTTTCATAAGATCTAATCGTTCATTAAATTTATTTTGAACATTTTGGTCACTTTTGGACTTTTTTCTTTCAACCAATGTATCATATGCACGCTGAAGCCACGCAAAAGGCACAAGCAAAATGTGTTTTGCATACTCATAACCGCTGTCAATCAATCTTTTCCTGCTGATAAATATTCTTTGAAAAATATTTTTTTCCAACTTAAATAACAGCATATAATCCATATTTAACTTTGAAGCATCTGAGCGTCTTTTACAGAACTCTGTGCGGAACCCGTTACGAATACTATCATTTCTTTCGTGGCCGAAGATACCGCCTGTACATGTATCGTATAAGATTTTGTCCATAAGTTCTGTGTTTGTTATTTCAAAATCAAAGCCAAAATATTTTGCACCTATGGTTTTTACTGTATCTATAAGTTTTTTGTATGAAAGCTGATTTAATCTTTCTTCGTACAGTTCAAAGTCAATTTCATTTTCATATTTTTTTACTACACTATAAAAGAAAGTTTTGGACCAATTAAGTTTTTTAATCGTATCATTTGCTTTGCGGTAAGTAC
>CACYTW010000013.1 GCA_902777435.1 uncultured Ruminococcus sp.
TTTCAGCAAGATCCTGAAGCTTCTTTGTGAAAGTTTCAAGGCCTGCAAGAGCCTCGGGGCAAATCTTGAATGTTGAGTCAACGAGAATGTCAGTAACATCATAGTTGCCTGCGCAGATACCGCTGATAAAACCGAAAAGCATATCGTAACCGCTGATAAGATACTGCTCTGTATCAATAAGTCTTGCCTTGTGTGTAACATCATATGTGAGCTTTGAGCCTTTTTCAATTACAACAACATTGCCTGTTGAAGCAGCAACAGCCTCATTAGCAAGAGAGATGAGCTTTTTAGTTTTGCCTGTTCCTTTTTTACCGATAAGTAAAGTAACCATAATTAGTTCCTCCGTTGTTATACTTTATTAAGAAATTATCCGAGTCTTGCCTCAAGAGCAGCCTTCTGATCCTCATAGCCCGGCTTACCGAGAAGAGCGAACATATTCTTCTTGTAGCTTTCAACACCCGGCTGGTTAAACGGATTAACACCCAACATATAACCGCTGATACCGCAAGCCTTTTCAAAGAAGTATACAAGCTGACCGAAGGTGTACTCATCAAGTCTTTTGATATTTATGATTAAGTTAGGAACGCCGCCGTCATTATGAGCTAAATATGTTCCCTCAAAAGCCTTTTTGTTTACATAGTCCATACCCTTGCCCGCAAGGAAGTTAAGTCCGTCAACATTGTCTGCATCTTCGCCTATTATAACGTCTGTCTTGCTTTCTTCGACGCATAAAACTGTTTCAAACATCATTCGTCTGCCATCCTGGATATACTGTCCCATTGAATGTAAGTCTGTTGAGAAGCTAACGCCTGCCGGGAAGATACCCTTGCCGTCCTTACCTTCGCTTTCGCCGTACAACTGCTTCCACCATTCTGTAAAATACTGAAGCTCAGGCTCATAGTTTACAAGCATCTCTACATCTTTGCCTTTTCTGTGCAAGATATTTCTGACAGCGGCATACTGATAACATTCGTTTGTTTTGAGGTCGTCAGAAGCATACATCTCTCTTGCATCAGCAGCGCCCTGCATCATAGCCTTTATATCAGCACCGCAAACAGCAATCGGCAAAAGTCCGACTGCTGTAAGAACAGAAAATCTTCCGCCTACATCATCAGGAACAACAAATGTTTCGTAGCCCTCATCATCAGCAAGATTTTTAAGAGCGCCCTTCGCCTTATCCGTTGTAGCATATATTCTGTGTTTAGCCTCCTCCTTGCCATACTTATCCTCCATAAACTTTTTGAGTACACGGAAGGCAACAGCAGGCTCAGTTGTTGTACCTGACTTAGATATAACATTCAAAGAAACATCCTTGCCCTCAAGACATTTAACAACAGAATTTAAGTAGTTAGGGCTTATGTTGTTACCTGCAAAAATAATCTGAGTTTTTGCAGTATAGTTATAAAACGGGCCTGTCAAAAAGTCGATAGCGGCTTTTGCACCCAAGTAAGAACCTCCGATACCTATAACAACAAGAACGTCTGAGTCATTTCTTATTTTGTCAGCCGCTTTTTCTATTCTTTCAAATTCTTCTTTGTCATAATTTACAGGCAAGTCAACCCAACCTAAAAAGTCACTTCCTGCACCTGTACCTTCTGTCAAAGTTTTGTGAGCAAGACTCACCTGTGATGCAACCTTTTCTATTTCCTCTTTGCTGATAAAGTCACTTGCTTTATCATAGCAAAACGATATATTTTTTGACATAATTATCACTCCTTATAATGTATTCTTTACTTGTCCAACCTAAATATTAGCATATATAAATAATTTATGCAAGTATATTTTATATATTATTTCAAATTTTTTAAAAAAATACTTGATTTTTTCTGTATAATGGTGTATAATATCGTTTGTTATGAATATCGGGGTGTGGCTCAGTTTGGTAGAGTACCTGAATGGGGTTCAGGTGGCCGCTGGTTCGAATCCAGTCACTCCGACCAAAAATAAAGTTGCCGACAGGCAGCTTTATTTTTTTGAATAAAACATATAATTTTACGAAAAACTAACATAAATTGTAAACACAAAGGAATTTTATATGAGATTTATAAAAAAATATTACAAGCACATCTTAATAGGTCTGGTAAGCGGTATTCTCAACGGTCTGTTCGGGGCAGGAGGCGGAAGTATAGTCGTACCTGCTATGGAAGCCTTTTTGGATATTGACGAAAAACAATCGCACGCAACAGCCATTGCCATAATCTTTCTTATGTCCATTGTAAGCTCTTACTTTTATGTAAAAAACGGCTTTTTCGATTTCAAGCTATGGATCCCCGTCACAATAGGCGGTGTCGTCGGTGGTCTGCTGGGGGCAAAGATATTATCAAAAATCTCTGTTAAGTGGCTTAAAATTATATTTGGCTCTGTCATTATTATAACAGCTATTAAACTTGTATTCTAAAGGGGTGCGTATATGTCAATTATAATAGGTTTTTTAAGCGGTATAATAAGCGGTATGGGTATCGGCGGCGGTGCCATTTTAATTCCTGCCCTCATACTGACGTCAGGCATAGAGCAAAAACTCGCACAGGGCATAAACTTAGTGTACTTTCTTCCCACCGCTGTGTTTGCATTAATTGTTCATATAAAAAATAAAAACGTAGTTATCAAAACCGCATTAGTAATCGGAATATGCGGCATTGTCGGTGCGATTATCGGCTCGATAACAGCAATGAATTTAAATAATGTACTGCTGAGAAAAATGTTTGGAATATTTTTGGGTCTAATCGGCATACGAGAGGTGTACAAAGGCATAAAGACAAAAAATAGTGGCTGTAAAAAAGTATGACACAGCGGTTTGTCGGAAACCACCAAACCGAAAAAATGCTAACAATTGTGCACCAAATTATGCGTTGGCGAATAACATCATTGCATAAATTACAAATTCAAAATAATTTTATTGAATAAATGCCCGGTGCCCATACAGTTGCCAAGCCCAACTTCAATGAAAAATTATTTTGAATTTTGTACAAATCGCAAATGTGCAAAAAAATGCCCTCCTTGCGTATAGGAAGGCTTTTGTTTAACTAAAATTCTATATCGTACTTTTTCATTAATGGCCGAAAATTATTATCAAAATCTATGAACATATATCTTGCGTTCTTACATTTTAAATTCTTTTTCCAGGGATACATCATAAGGCTTATAATCTCGTCTCCCGACGACACACCTATATCTATCATATCACAATAAGAACCTACTCCACTTTCGTCATATACCATTTGACACAGCTTACCTGAATGGTCCTTATTATGATACATTATAAGCTCATAGTTGTCATTTGCTTTTATTGTTCCGCTTTCTAAAAAGAACAACGAGTATTCATTATCGCTTAATGTGTAACCAACTTGAGGTATATCCGTACACGAGGTTTTATCTTTATATGCCAAAAATATGTTATAACCATTGTTGCTCCACCACTCACCAAAACTTATATCATCATCAATGAATATTCTTGCTTTTACATCATATGCTAAAAGTGTTGCAACTTTATTGATTGTTTCTTCATCATTTTTATTTTCAGCCGTAAGCACTATGCCTTCGCGACTATAATACCAATTTTCGGTCGCAGTACATACAGGCAACTCATAACCTAAGCTCTCAGCTACAATCGCATTGCCATTATTATGGTCTATCATTTGGTTAACATAATGGTCCTTTTCTAAAATACCATCATTAATATTAAAATATCTGTAAGATATCCCGACATTCGTATAACCGATTTTGCTATTTCCCATTTGCATATCATCCCAGGTTACATCTGTATAGTACGGCTTTTCGTCAAGCCACACCATATTCCACGCGTGATTTTCAGGCGAAGTTCCTGATTGACCATATCCTGTTATGATATGAGATAAAATCCCAACCTTATACAAAAGGTATTGATATGCCCTTGCATATCCGTCACAGACAGCGCTGTGTTTGACAATCGCATTATATGCTGTGTGTGAGAGTGAATTTGATGAATTTTCTTCTGCAGCTTTGTGGTCATACTCAACCCAGCCAATTAACGTATCGTGCAGTTTTTTTGCCTTTTCGTAATCAGAATCTGCTGACGTTATCCCTGCACTTTCAATTATGTAATCTGCTGTTTCTTCAAACTCGGCTTTTTCTCTCTCTAAGTCCGAAAAAGTATGATAACTAATCATCAAAGCAACATAGTCTCTATTCTCTTCAGGTATTACACCACCTGATATAATTCCCTCGTACTGATATCTCATTCCGTATGAATTATAGTAAAAAAGTTGCGGATAATCATATATAACTGCATTCCACGCAACGTCACAATCCTCTTTAGTCACTTGTGCCTCTATATTTCTGAACTCTGCTTGTTCCATTTCGTTCTCAACCGCAAATACAATGCTGTCATAAATAGTAGTGCGAATTACACCTCTTTCAGTTTTTGCCAATGCCTGACGTCCATAATAGTTATCGGGAGAAACAGGAGTAATCGCAACATTATCGTTCTGCCCGAACAAGCTAAAATCTGAGTTTTCTTCGATTTTTAATTCATTATTCTGTTGCAATTCATAATAATTTTCCGCGAAATCATTTACATCAATACTAATCTCAAAGTTATGCGTTGTCACGGTCGGTGGTGCCGCTGCAAATGTGGGCAAGAAGGTACCTGCAACAAACAAAGTCAATACAATACCTGCTATTATCTTCTTATACTTCATAACAATCTCCCCTAACTTTATTCACGCCTCAACATCCTAACATCTTGATTATATCAACACTATAATTTATTTGCAAACGGGTACGGATATGCACCTGCTGACATTTGGATATACATATTTTTTACCAGGAATAGTATAATTGCCAGAGGCAATCTGCCGAACAAACATAATATAGCATAAATCGTTGCTTTTGACGGGTCGAACAAATAGAAAAACTTATGCAGGATAAGTGCAATCAGTATTCCTGCAATAAGACCTATTATCCCTGCACCGAAAACAGTTGAAACGCTTGCCAATACCTGAACAGCGGCAATAATACAGAGAACCCACTGCAAGTTTTTAATTCTGCACCCAAGCAGTTCATACTCCTCGCATATAGAACCGATTATATAATATTGCAAAATCGGTACAAATGCAAGCCAAGCATTACATACATTATTCTTTTTGCCAATAACAAATAAGCTGTATACACACGCAGCATAAATAATAACATTATACGCTATTGTAAAAAACATATTCAAACTTAATATAAAAGCCATTTATGTTACCTCTCAAATAACTGCTAAAAATTTTTAACTATATTCTTAAACGTATCGCCGCGGACCTCAAAGTTCTTGAATAAATCGAAACTTGCACAAGCAGGCGACAATATTACAATATCACCGCTTTCTGCAACCTCTCTTGCCTTATTTACAGCCTCCTCAAATTCAGAGCATACATAGACAGGCAAACCATCATAGTTATCTGCATTGAGTACCGCATTTTTTATCTTTTCAGATGTCAATCCCACAAGGACAAGTTTTTTTACGTGGTCATTTACAACCTTGCCAAAATCGTCGAACGGTATTTTTTTATCATAACCGCCTGCAATCAATATTACCTTTTCTTCTCCGAATGACACAAGTCCTGCCGTTGTTCTTGCCGGGCTGCTGGCAATGGAGTCATTGTAATATTTAACACCATCAAGCTCTCTTACGAATTCTATTCGGTGAGGAACACCCTTAAATTCAACCGCTGTTTCACGGATAACCTCATCGCTGACAAGTCCCTCAACAGCAGCTGCGGCCGCCATATAATTCTCAACATTGTGCATTCCGGGAATATAGATTGTGTTTATATCAAGCACATTTTCCTCAACGCCGTCTTTTGAACGCACTATCATATTTCCTCTTAAAGAATAGCCGTTATCAAGTTCTGTCTTAGAACTAAAATATACAGCACCGTCAAGCCCTTCTCCAAACCCACGGGTTATATGGTTTTCATAATTCAATACAACCTTGCCGTTTTCACTCTGATATGCAAAAACAGCTTTCTTGGAGTTCGCATATTCATCAAAATCAGTATGCCAATCAAGATGATTTGGTGTAACATTTGTCACAACGGCAATATCCGCACTCTTCTTCATAGTATGAAGCTGAAAGCTTGACAGTTCCACAACAACAATATCATCAGGCTTAATGCTCTCTGTTTCTGCAAGCAACGGATGACCTATATTGCCACCCAAATGACAGGTATGCCCTGCTCTTTTTAGCATATCATATATAAGGCTGGTTGTTGTTGTCTTTCCGTCACTGCCTGTAACAGCGATAATTTTTGCCGGGCAAACCTCAAAGAAAAGCTCCATTTCGGAAGTGATTACCGCACCATTATTCTTCGCCTCAACCAGAGCCGGAACGTCAAACCTGACACCGGGAGTCTTAAATACATAGTCTGTGCCGTCCTCAATCTTATCAAGATAATTCTCACCCAAGACCATCTTTACACCGAGCTTTTTCAGTTCGTCGTAATCTCCCTCTAACTTATCAGGGGTTCTTTTATCGTGAATTGTTATATCAGCACCGCATTCAGCCAAAAGGTGAACAAGAGGCATATTGCTGACGCCAACACCGATAACAGCCGTTTTTTTAGATTTTATACTCTTTTTAAATTCTTGTATAGTCAATCAAACCATTCCCTTAACCATATTAATAATAAAGGGGCTGTTGCTTTTAGTGCAGATCGACATATGGCATATAACCATACGTCTACGAACAGAACGCACCACTCGGAGTACACAAAGTACACCGTCGGGTGTGTTCTGTCCGTTCTGCATCTAAAATCAATCAGTCCCAACGTGCTTTTTAACGCAACAGCCCAATTAAGTTCATCACAAACTATTCTTTGACTTATTCAGCGTCAAGAATATCACCGAGAGTGAAAGAACTGTCCTCTGTATAAGATACAGGAGCTTCTTCCTCTGCAGGAGCAGCCTCTTCTTCCTCAACAGGAGCCATAAGTGCCTTCATAGAAAGACCGATTTGCTTTGTTTCGTTATTGATTTCAACAACCCTTGCATCAACAACGTCACCGATAGCAAGTACATCAGACGGCTTGCCTATTCTCTCATTTGAAATCTGTGAAATATGGATAAGTCCGTCAACATAAGGTGCAACTTCAGCAAATGCACCGAAAGGAAGAATACGAACAATCTTACACTTGATGTCATCACCGACAGCTAAATTGCTTGTAGCCTTAACCCAAGGGCTATCCTGCTCTTTCTTATATCCGAGAGAAATCTTACCTGTTTCCTGGTTGAGTTCTTTGATATAAACTTCTATCTGGTCGCCAACCTTAACAACCTCAGACGGATGTGAAACTCTCTGCCACGAAAGTTCAGAAATATGAACTAATCCGTCAACACCGCCCAAGTCAACAAATGCGCCGAATGATGTAAGTGACTTAACAGTTCCGACATACTGCTTACCAACTTCTGCAGATGCCCAGAACTCAGCAGCTTTCTGCTCTTTAAGTTCTTTAACAAGAGAAATTCTGTTCTTTTCCTTGTCAAGCTCCTTAATGTAAACTTCGATTTCGTCGCCAACCTTAACGACCTCAGAAGGATGAGAAATCCTTGTAGGAGCAAGCTCAGAAATATGAATAAGACCATCAACGCCGCCTAAATCAACAAAAGCACCGAATGATGTAAGTGACTTAACTACACCCTTGTACTGCTTGCCTTCTTCAGCAGATGCCCAGAATTCAGCAGCAGCCTTTTCGCTCTCTTCTTTTGCAACAGACTTGATTGAGCCGACAACCTTCTGTCTGCCGCGTCTGTCAACGTCCATTTTTATAATTCTGAACTTCTGCTCAGTGCCAAGCAACACGCCCAAATCATTTATATATCTTTCAGCACATTCTGAAGCAGGAATAAACACGCGTACACCCTTTACGATAGTAACAACGCCGCCCTTAACCAATTCGATAACGCGACCTGTAAGAATTTCGCTGTTTTCAAAATCAACTTTAAGTTCTTCCATACCTTTAACAGCGTCAATCTTCTTCTTTGAAAGAGTAACAACGCCGTCTCTGTCACTTACGTGAACAACATAAACCTCAACCTCTTCACCAATCTTAACAAGGCTCTCTACGTCAGGATTTACCTCATCAGTAAGTTCATCAACAGGTATAACACCGTCGTACTTATTACCGATATCAACACGTACCTCAGTAGGTGTAACACCGATTACGACACCTTTTACAACCTCACCCGATTTGATCGGCTTTAAAGTTTCCTCTAATGCCTCTGCAAAGTTCATTTCATTGTTTTCCGCCATGGTTAAATAGACCTCCTTGATTACCGTCTCAGGCGTTGACGCCCCTGCGGTAATACCCACTAATTTTTTTGTTTCGGGGATTATCCCCTTGTTTATATAATTTTTTAATTCTTTGGCATTTTCAACGCAAACAGTATTTTCGCAATGCTCCTTGCACAGCTCGTACAGCTTGCGGGTATTTGAGCTTTCCGCTCCGCCGATTACAATCATAAAGTCCGCTCGGGACGCTAAATCCTCCGCCGCCTTTTGACGTTCATCGGTCGCACTACATATTGTATCAAATATTTCTACATTTGTAAAATGTTTTTTTAAAAAATTTATAATTTTTTTAAAAAAATCTTTTCTGATGGTAGTTTGAGCAACAACAGTAACAAATTTTATATCTGTTTTTTGGGCAAATTGCTCAACCTCCTCCTCAGAAGATATAATATAAGCGGAATTTTCGCACCATCCGTTTATTCCTTTTACTTCAGGATGATTCGGGTCCCCTACAATTATAACAGTATTCCCTTTTGCATACGCCTCATTCACTATTGAATGAATTTTCTTTACAAAGGGACAGGTTGCATCAATTATATTTGCCCCCTTTGCCTCAAGCGTCTCTTGAGTGGCTTTGGGTATTCCGTGTGCTCTGATAATTATATTCATATCAGGCTTTGCGTCAGCAACATCATCTATTGTATAAACTCCTCTATCCTCAAGACCGCCCGTAACATCTCTGTTGTGTATCAACATTCCGAAGCAGGCTGTTTTGCCCTCTGTTTCTGCATTTTCATATGCAATTTTTACCGCCCTTGCAACGCCGAAACAAAAACCTGCTTTATCTGCAATCTCTATTTTCATAATTAAAAGCTACCTCTTAATTCTTTTTGTACCGCTTCTTCGTATGTAGGGACACCTGACAGCATTGAAATTGCAGGCATCAGCATATCGTCAGTAATCGACTTTATCGTCTCCGAGTCAACCTTTGTGTCAAAATACTGCGACAAATCTATGGGTTTGCCTATGTTCACAGTAATTTTAGAGAATAGTCCGTATTTTCCGTTAATACCGACAGGCAGAATATTTACACCGGCCTTAACGGCAATAAGTGCAGCACCGCCCTTACCCTGTCCCAAATGGGTCTTGGGCGAGCGTCTGCCCTCAGGGAATACAGCGAGGCTTCCGCCTGACTTCAAAGCACCTATGGCACTTTTAAGAGCACCCACATCACTTTTCCCTCTTTTGACAGGGAAAGCACCGAGAGCACTGATTAGCTTGGCAACAGGCTTAAAACGGAAAAGCTCCTCCTTTGCCATAAACTTAAGCTCAATCGGCATACTTATGCCAACCATAATAGGGTCAAAGTTGCTCTTGTGATTAGAACATATAACAAAATTCTCGTCCTTAGGCACATTTTCAACACCTACTATTTTAACTCTGAACAGCAGGTGTGCCACACCATTGACCAGACCTCTTGCAAAACTATAAAAACTCATTACTTTTCCGCCTTTCGTGCCTCAGCAATCTCACAAATCTTATCAACTGATTGCTCAAGGCTTAAATCGGTATTATCTAAAATTATGCTGTCCTCTGCAGGCTTAAGAGGTGCAAACTCACGCTCGGAGTCATTCTTATCTCTGTATTCCATATCCGCCTTAACCTCATCAAAATCAGCCTTTATGCCCTTTTCGGCAAGTTCCCTGTAACGTCGCATTGCACGCTCCTCAACAGAGGCAGTAAGAAAAATCTTAACCTCGGCATCAGGCAATACATACGTTCCTATATCTCTGCCGTCCATAAGAACATCATTATGTGCCGCAAGCTCTCTCTGCAATTCAACAAGCTTTAATCTGACAGCAGGGATTACAGCAACATTCGATGCCGCAACCGAAATCTCGGGCAGCCTTATATCGGCAGAAACATTTTCGCCGTTTAAAAAAATCTGCTGACCGCTCTCGTCATAGGAAATCGAAATTTCAATATCGTCTAATATAGAGGTAACACCCTCTGTGTCAGTTGTATCAATTCCCTGTCTGACAGCCGCAAGCCCTACCGCACGGTACATAGCCCCTGTGTCTATATAAATAAACCCAAGTTTTTTTGCCGCCGCTTTTGATATCGTACTTTTGCCTGCCCCTGCAGGTCCGTCTATTGCTATCTTCATATACATTCATCTCCTGTTTACTAAGTATGTATCTCGATAACAGCATCTCTCACATTTGAAAAAATCTTCGGATACTCAATTCCCATTGAATGTGTAACAATGACTTCCGCACCGACAGAACGTGCCGACTTCGCCTTTTCTGCAACCTCCTCTGTTTCGGCTGCAAAAATTACCATATCTGCGCCAACCTTCTCAACAGCTAAAGCAACGGACTCCCTTTCGTCTGTCATATCCATCTCTATCACATTGAGCAGGGGAATTGAATATTTAAGTGCTCTGTCCACATCAAAGACAATATCCTTAGGCAAAACAACATATATCTTTGACGAAAACTCACCTGCAAGCCTTGATATTTCACTTACTGTTTCAGGCTGTGCGTATATCAATGCGTTGCCTTTGGAATTTTTTATTTTGTCGACAAGCTGTTTATATGAAAGACAGCGCTTTGCTCCCTCGACAGTCTCGCATCTTACACATTTGACATACTTAATGTTTTTTGAGCAAGCCAAAAGAGCCGCACGTGATAATTTGGAATTTGGCTTTTCGGTAATATCAATTACAGCCGTTATGTTATTCTCGGCATATACCTTCGCCATACTCCACCTTGTAGCCATTCCTATCAAAACATTTCCCTTTGCATACCTGGAAGCGGAAATTACGTCTGAAAAAAACAGACAATATTCATCACCGTGCAGCTTTAATTGTTTTTCGACTTCGGCAGTATTTGTACCGCCGTCTGATAAAATCATTATCATTATTCTTCTCCGTCTTGAACGTCACATTCCACATCAACTGTCATATTTGCACCACAGGAAGGACAAAAATCCGCACTGCTGTCTGACGGCTTTCCGCAAACAGGGCATTTAAAACCGCCAAAGTTAGTCTGTGTCTTAAGGGTTTCTATTCTTGCAAGCTTAGCCTTTATGATATCACACTTCATTTTGATGCTGTCTGTGTGGTCCTCTTCTTCCTCAATTGAAAGATATGTGAGTCTGCCAATCTCGTTGTAAAGCTTTTTGATGTCATTGTTCAAATCATAAATTGCATAAGATGTCTTAGTCTTATCAACAAGCTCTCCTGATTTTTTTGCAACAGTTTGTGCTGTGTCCGCAACGACTTCCTTTACATTTTCTAAAAAATTCATTTTTACAACCTCACTTTTTATATATAAATTTATACATTAAATCTAAACAGAACAATATCTCCGTCTTTCATAACATATTCCTTGCCCTCTGAGCGAACAAGTCCCTTTTCCTTAGCCGCATTCATAGAACCGCACTCCATCAAATCATCAAAGGCAACGACTTCTGCTCTGATAAAACCGCGTTCAAAATCTGTATGAATTTTTCCCGCAGCCTGCGGAGCCTTGGTTCCCTCTTTTATGGTCCAGGCTCTTACCTCGGGCTTGCCTGCGGTCAAGTAACTGATTAATCCCAACAGCTTATAGCTTGCCTTTATCAGCTTATCAAGTCCCGATTCAGATGCACCCAGCTCCTCTAAAAAGATTTTCTTTTCGTCCTTTTCAAGCGCGGAAATTTCCTCTTCGATTTTTGCAGAGATAACCATAACCTCTGAATTTTCGGTCTTGGCAAACTCTTTTATCTTGCATACATATTCGTTTTCGTCTTCGGGTACAGAATAGTCGTCCTCAGAAACATTTGCCGCATAGATAACAGGCTTTAACGTAAGCAATGATACCTCGCTCAGCATTTCCATTTCTTCTTCTGATATATCCATTGTTCGTGCACATTTTCCGCTTTCCAAAACGCTGTGTACTCTCTCAAAAAAATCAAGTTCTTTTTGGAACTTCTTTTCGCCGCCCTTTAACGCCTTCTTTGTTTTGTCAATACGTCTGTCCAAAATCTCAAGGTCAGACATAATGAGTTCTAAGTTAATGGTTTCTATATCACGAACGGGGTCAACACTACCCTCGACGTGTACTATGTTGTCGTCCTCGAACGCACGCACAACGTGAACTATGGCATCAACCTCACGGATATTGGATAAGAACTTGTTTCCGAGACCCTCGCCCTTGCTGGCACCCTTTACAAGACCTGCAATGTCAACAAACTCTATTACAGCGTAAGTCGTTTTGTCCGGATCGTACATCTCAACAAGCTTATCTATGCGATAATCGGGAACAATGACCGTTCCCACATTAGGCTCTATTGTGCAGAATGGATAGTTTGCCGACTCCGCTCCTGCCTGTGTTATAGCATTAAACAATGTACTCTTTCCTACATTCGGCAAACCGACTATTCCAAGTTTCATAATATTTCACTTCTCCTTTATTTTCAAGGGTTTCAGGCGTTTTTTAATTGGCTCATACTCCATTTTTACGCCATTATCTCTTTCATTTTGTTCTCAAATTGCTGTACCGCCTGAAGCATTGAATCATTTGTTGTATGTGCGTATCTGTCAAGAGTGGTCTTAATAGATGCATGACCGAGTAGAGAACTTAGAAACTTGAAATTTACGCCAGCCTCCACCGCTCTTGTTGCGTATGTATGGCGTAGGCAATGCATACAAAATCTTCTTATTTTTGCTTCATCACACAGCTTATATAAATGGGTGTCGTAAGAACTATTCTTCGCCGGCTCTCCAGTTCTGTAATTGATAAATACAAGGTCTTTCATTACAAGAGTGGATTTCTCGCCTGTATGTCTGTCCACAAACTCTAATGTTTGAGAGAGAGTATCAGACTGTTTTCTCGTATCTTTTGTGGCGTACACTTCTTGCAATATCTCGTAAGCACGGTCTGTTAGAGGTATGGTGCGATAACTTGTTTGTGTCTTCGGTGTACCTGCTCTCCAATAACCTCTGCTATGTCTATACTCTAATGTCTTATTCACGGTCAATGTACGATTTTCCCAATCTATAGCATCCCAAGTTAACCCAACTAATTCACCTGTACGCAAACCCAATTCAAGTATTAAGGCATATTGGTGATAATTGTGTGACCTTTTCGCCACTTCCAAGAACTTCTTTTGTTCCTCTATAGTGAGATATTTAATGTCATTCACCGCTTTTACAGGCTTCGTAAATCTAACACCATCCATAGGATGCTTTTGTATTAAATCATTCATTAGAGCGGATTTGAACATAGTACCCATAGCTATAAATGTTTGCCTTATAGTTGCACCTGCGTAATCCTCATTCATGTCATTTAAGACCTTTTGGCAGTGAAGCGGTTTTACATTGGATAATAACAGTTTACCTACTACGGGTTGAATATTTTGTTTATATCTTTCCCGATAGTTTCTAAGGGTATTCGGTGCTAAATCACCGACAATGTTCTCAATCCAAAAGTTAAACCATGCATCAACAGTCATTTGTGATGATACGCCACGCTTGTTGTGTTCGTCCTCGTACTTTGCTTCAGCAAGCCATTTTTTAGCTTCAATGGGTTTGTCAAAATACTTTTCGACACGCTTGCCTGTAACCTTACTTACGAATCTTGCGGAATACTTTTTATCTTTCCTTTGGTATATTCCGGCTCCGATTTCTTTGCCTTTTAAGTCTTTTCCCATATTGTATCAACTCCTTTATCTAAAGAGTCTGACACAGAGTAATATTATATCATAATATGCCAAAAAAGTCAATTAGATACACAAATTTCGTGTCAAAACTCTGTAATTTCGTATTATATCTCTATACTTTTCTCTAAAAACCTTTCAAATTCTTTGCGTTTTAACAATCGTTTCTTACCTATATGCAACACAAAATCATTCATAGGGTTATTTATAATCTCGTCCATTTTGTTTATACCGATGTTGGTATATATAGATGCTTCTTTCGGTGTGAGTAAAAATTTCTCCCAAATGGGTATAGTATTTGTAGCAGTATTGTTTGTCAAATAATTCATTTCTCCTTTTCGTTATATATTAAAAGAGGCACAACCCGTTAAGGTAGCACCTCTTTCCTTAAATTTCACATAAATCTTTGTATTCTTGTAGTAAATCATCGTTATTTTCTTCTACGATAAATTGTCTTGCTTTTGTGCTTAAATATTTGTGATTCATAATTACGCTTGTCATACCAACACTACCGCTTGCGGATAAGAAACTTCTTATAGCGGTATGCCGAAAGTCCAAATGTCTTAAATTCGGCACATCAATTATGTCACCTAATCTGGCACACCATTCTCCGATAGTTGTTTTTGTCAAAGGTGTATTTTTGTTGCAGTTAGCATCTATATGACTTCTAAATACATAACCGCAGTCATCCAATCCCTTTTTTACTCTTAAATCACGCATTGCTTGTAGCTGCTCTGACACATACTCATTAAAAAAGAACTTCTCATCACTCGATTGTACCATCCTTTTATCAAAACTAACGTGTTCCCACTTCAAATTTTGTATGGTGTTTACATCTGCCCCGGAAGAAAGAGAAAACATTGCATAAGCGTTCAAATGCAACGGTGAGTTGGTTTTGATTTTTTCGATTTGTTCATCGGTAATAAAATTCGTAGATAACTGTTTGCTTTTTCGATCTGCTTGCCCTGATAGTTTTCTTACCTTCATAAAAGGATTTTTCTCTATCAAACCATTTATAATCAAGTAGTCATAAAAGCAAGACAGTTTACACATAGTAATATATACTTCTTTCAAACAAACCTTATCTGCCATATAGTACATAAAATCCTCAGCAATGCTTTCATCTACTTTTAGAATATTCAAATTTTCTTTGACATCATATAAAAATTCCAAAAAGTTGTATAAACGTTTAAATTGTACATTTGGCTTGCTTTTGCATCTCTTTGTATCATAAAAGTGCTTTATATATTCCAATGTATGATAGGCATTATCATAGCAAACAGTTTCAAATAAATCCCGTCTGCTTAAATTATGCACTTTATATTCAACATCGTTGTAATTATCCCATCTGCCCATTGTATTCCTCCAAAATCTCTTTTAGCCTGTTATATACTCTTTCGGGCATAACATTTTTGTATTGTTTAATCTTATTGGAAAGCCATGTGTTATAATGTGGCTTGTAATAATTGTAATTGATTGACGATGGTATATAACAGGTTGTTTCAGGGGATATATATTCGTTTTCAAAATCAAATAATTTATAGCTCAATTCCGTTCTTTCCCCGTCAATAGCATAGTAATTTTCATCGTACCACTTACTAAAATTATCAAAATCCTTCCACTCTTCACACAAAACACCGCTCCGACCAAACTCTGTGCCTCTATCAATTCTAAGTAAGATAGACCACATTTTATATGCCGGAGTAAAGGATATGTTTTTATCCTTGTTTCTGTGATTTTTGCTCGTTTTATGTAATGTACTTTTGTATTCAGGGCATTCACCATATACAGTAAATCCCATAGCATTCCAATCTATTCCGTTTTTCGCTATCATATATGCCTCCTATATGCCAAATTTGTCTTTATACTGTAGCAAGAAACTATCATCGTCTAAATTGCAATAATTGTGCAAAGTTGTAGCTATAGATTTATGGTGAAGAATTAAAGATGTAATACCTATGTCTCCGCCCTTTTGCAACAATAGATTACAAGCAGTACGTCTAAAATCGTGTGGTGTAAGGTCAGGGACACCGACCATAGCACCTATTTTATGCGTCCAATCACATAATGTACCTGAACCCAAGTGCCTTATCTCAATAGAGTTGTCTTTATAAAACCTAACGGGAGAATAAAACACAAAGCCGCCATCGTTGATTTTATTGTGTTCTCTTTCAGCTCTTAACTTCAACAATAAATCTTTTACATAGTCGCTGAATATAAGTGTGCAATAGTTTGAGAATTTTTCTTTAACCTTATATACCATACGCTTTTCAAAGTCTATCTGTTCCCAACGGATAGATGATACTGCCGTAACTCTCGCTGCAGTTGATAGCGAAAAAAAGGCATACACTTGTAATGTCAGGTCTCCGTTTTCTTCCAATTTTTCTTTTAAGGTTTCTATCTGTTCCGATGTCAAGTAGTGTTTGTTGTCTTTAGTTTCTAATGTGTGTGGTTTTTGAATGTAATATATGGGATTAAACTGTGTTAACCCTTGGTTTATAAGATATTTATAGAACACAGATATTACTTGCATTTTGGCAATAATACTGCTTGGTTTAAGTCCGCACTTACTCACATACAATAAATAATCTTCCATCTCTTGAACTGTTACATCTGTGACCAATTTATCATTAAGATTATTATGTATAAAATCCAAAAAATGCAATAGCATTTGTATCTTAGTGCTAATCGTACTCTTCTTAAAACTTGATATATTAATATACTTCAAATACCCCTGTGCCATCTCTACGTTTTTAGGATTGACACGTTCCAAAATTTCTTTTCTTCGTAGTGTGACATCTTTAAATATATTTACGCTCATTATAACCCCCTTGTCGTTCTTGTATCTATATTGGATTTGAGATAAAAAAGGTAATTGCTACATCCGTATCTTGTAGCAAGCTTTTCTCTCAAACTCTTAATTTTTTCTTGTCTTTCTTTTTCGTCATCCTTTACTTTATCTTTTTGCTCCATTAATATTCCTCCGTCAATATCTCATATATATCCTCAGTGATACAGTCTTTATATTTATCGGCTAACATTACAGCTTTATCCGTGTTAGCATCTTCAGTTTCAAAGTATGTGTATATCTCTGTCGGCACAATAGCACAATTATTAGGATTGAACATTGAATTGTCCTTGCCGATAACACACTTTGTAAGCCTCATCGTGCCGATAGCATTTTTGTTATAATTCTTCTCAAACCACAGCAGAAACTTTTGATAATCCAGCCAACTATTACAACAAGTATATTTTCTACCTCGTCTTTGTTGGTCATATGTTTTACCGATACCGTAACATAGATATATCATATCGTGCCATAGCCTGTATGATAGATGCTTTTTATCCTCTCCGGTCAAATACTTGCTGCTATATCCAATACCTAAAACCTTTTTCTGTGGTGGATGAGGTACTTCCCATAATTCCCATAATATGTCTGTCATGGTCTTACCTCATACTTCATTAAGGCTCTATACACATTACGGGGTAGTTTGCCTGAATACTGTTTTGCTACGGAGCGGATGTACTCTTCTTTATCTTTTTTGTACTGCTCAAATGCTTCCTCAGCGGTCTTAAAGCCTGACCGCCTTATAGTAGTCGGTCTGCCGTCTTTTTGTATATAACAAGTCGAGTAATAAGTGTTGGAAATTTCTCTATATCCAACACCTCTTGGTAAACTTGATTTTGATAAGTTTTTTGGTGTTACAAGCTGTAAAATACGTCTCGGTGCAAACACACATTCGTCTGGGCAGAAATGCTCATTATCCTGATTCAATAGGTTTCGGCACAAGTCCATAGGTTCATCACCAACAGTATAATAATTTTCGTTAAACCAATCATTAAAGTTAGCGAAGTCAAGCCATTCATCACATATGGTTATGCTTTTATCTTTTCGCTTATTAGTGAAGCGGTCATTATCTTCATATACCATACGGAGCATATAAGACCACGCATGATATTCTTTTGAGTTATACACCTTTTTATCGGTGCAAGTATTATAAGCGACATTATATTTCTTGTGTTTTTCTTCACTTAATCCCCATAGGTTTTCATCTAACTGCATTTATGTAAACACTTCCTTTCTGTGAATTTTAATCTATAATATATATCATCGGCATAACGCCGTTGCTTTCAAAGTTATAAAAATTTTTGATAAAAAAAGGTTATTGTATAGTAAGGTGCAAAACACACATTCTTGAATTGAAAGTCCCTCTTGACCCAACATTTCGTTGGTCTTAGAGACCTTTTCTGCGTACTCGGAGAAATATGAATTAAGTAAGCCTAATGCGTTGTCTGCATCTTTGCCCGTAAAATTGCCTTTTATCCAATCTACAACAATTTTATACTCATCTAAGTTGTCAACATATCCACCAACACTTGTGTTGATGTAGTCTGCAAGTTTTTGACCTGCTTTAGTGCTTTCAAGTTCTTCTACTGCGGTCTTATATTCACCGACCTTAGTGTCAAACTTTGCAATGAAGGAGTTCAATCCTTTATAAAGTTCTGATTCACCCATGCCCTCATCATAAAGTTCCTGAAGCATCTTTTTAGCTTCTTCATACTTCATCATGAAGTCATCAAAATTATCAAATCTTACAACATAATCAGTACCGCCCATACCATGACCGGCAGAGTAATACTTTTCGTCAAATATTTTTTCGTACTTTTCAATAAACTTCTTTTCGGCTTCAGTTGCTTGCATAGTGCCATAATTATATCCACCTGCACCGCCACCACCATTCCAATATGCGGTGTCCCACAAACTTTTGCCTTTAGCTTGCTCGTTATCGAATGCTTTCTTTTCCTCTTCGGGAAGCTTAGACATCCTTTGTTTGAACAACTCTTCTGTTGTTTCTTTATATTTGCCGTTAAGAATGTCAACCTTATCGGCTTCATCTCCAAGAAGTCTGTTAATATCTTCGTGAAGTTGTTTCTTGGTTTCAACAGGTGTATTATCCCATTCATTAGAAATCTGCAAATCATTATACTGCTTGATTAAATCGTCAAGCTCATTCATGTTTTGCTTAACTTTGTCGTATGCTTCACCTGCTTTTTGAGCATTTTCCTCTAACTTTTGGCTGTTCTTTTCGATAGCAGAAGTTATAAGGGTAATACCTGCGACAGCGATTGTAGCCATGCCCAAAGGTGAAGTAGCCCAAGCCAATGCTTGTCTACCCAGATGTCCAGACACAAGTTGTATCGCTGTACCAAGATTTCTTTCAGCTACGCCCATAGAAAGAATATCTGCTACAATACTTCTTGCTCGTATTGCTTGCCATAATCTACCTGAAACCGCAAGTGCCGTGTTTACAAGAACAATAGACATTGCAATTCTTCCAATAGGAGTATCAAGAGCAACAAGAACGCCATATAAAGCATTTAAAGAGCCTGTAATCAAAGCTGTGTCTGCCATATTTGCGATAAATTCAGTCCACTTTGCACTTACACGTTTTTGTGTTGCTTCCCATCCTTGTAAATACAATTCGTTTTCTTTAACGGCACTATTTGCAGAGTTAAAGTATTCGCTCTGCATTTTGCCTACCATCTCGTAATTTTCCAAAATGGCTGCCAAAACATTTGCTTGTCTCTTATTCGCTAAACCTTCGAGAATAACGCTCTGTGCTTCTGTATTAAGAGTAGACCACTTTCCAGCAAGCTCATCAAGAATATCCATCGGGTCTCTCAGTTCACGAACACCATTTACTACTTCTTTAGTCGCAATGCCAACACCATTTAATACCGCCTCTGCCTTTGCAATAGAGTCATCATCTATAACTGTGCCGTCCTCAAGCTCGCCTTTAACCTGTCTTATATTCATCATGATTGTACGGATTGCTCTTGCAATTTCGCTACCTTCACGTTGAGTAACCGCTGTACCTGTACCTATAAGTGCGACAAGATCGGAGATTTCAAGACCTGCTACTTTTGCCATAGATGCAGACACTTGCATACCGTCAGCCATCTTCTGCATCGAAGTGGGGTTAAGGTTTGCTATATTATTCAAGCCGTTTACAACATTGGTAAGCTCTGTAACATTACCATTCAGTTTGTATGCCGCATCGACACTCAATAGCATCTTATTAGCACTGTCAGCCGATACATCACCTACGTTCTGTGTAAGCAATGATACTTTTGCAAGTTCTGTACTAAGTTCTTTATAACCGCCTCTTGCAAATTCAGACACACTACCTAAATATTCGCTTGCTGTTCTACCATATTCAGTAGCAATACCATAGGATGCTTTGCGGATTTTTTCAATCTCGTTTTCTGCCATTCCTGTAGTCTTTCTTACGGAAATCAATTCTTTATCAACATTCTTCATTTCAGAGAATGCTTCTCCGATTTGATTCATAATCTCATAAAGACTTCTATATACAATTATGTATCTCACGCCATCAGCAAGATAGTCAACAAAGTCTCTTGCGTGACCTCCGGCAATATTCATATTATTGCCAATATTTTGTGCTCCTTGTTCTATTTGATGTGTTACATTATTGTTTATATTCAGTGTTCTATTCTGCTGTGCAAGAGCGGAAATAGCCTGATTTTCGGTCTGCAATGTTCGTTGTCTTGATAACTCTAATTGCTGTGCAACTCGCATACGCTCTGTTTCAAGGCGGTATTGTTGCTGTGCTGATGTAAGATTGGCGTTGATATTTACAGGCGTAGAGTTTATTGTCTGCATTCTCTGTTGAATATCGCCCAATCGGTTTAAGATATTATCAAGGTTTCGCCCATTGATATTCAAACTGATATTTTGATTATTTAGCCTGTTTACAAGGTTACGCACTCTGCCTTCAACAGCACTGACAGTAGCCTCATTTAAGACTAAATTTAGGAGTATTCTATCATCACTATTAGCCATAGATTTCCTCCTTACGCTTTAGCCTTTGCAGTATCAGCCTTTTCAACAAGCTTTACTATTTTCTTTAATTGAGATGTAAAGTCTTTTGTGTTCTTCTGCATAACTTCAAGATTTTCAGGAGACAAATCTACTGCCATCATCTCATGAATACGAATGGTAACATCGTTTTCTCTTGTAATGCAATTCTTGATTTCTTCATCAAGCATAGCAGTAAACAAATTATAGTCTGCTTTCAGCTTATTTGCGTTCTTACCCGAAAAATCTTCAATAGTACAAGCATTGTTTTTATACTGTTCGATACTCATTACTCTGTCTTCAGGAAGGTCAACAGATTTTAAAAACCTTGCAAGCAAAACAGTTTTAGCATACAATTCTTTGCTAAGTGTATTAACAAGAGTAATGCCGTTTTCGTTTTTCTCTGTTGAAAAATCAGCACCGATAAGAGCCAACTTATAGATGTCCTCTATATCCGTGCCGTTGTAATTTACCTTTTTGAAATTCATTTATGTATTTCCTCCTTCATAAGTATTTTTTGAGTATGCTATTTGCATATCTCTCTGATTCTTGCCGAACAACATCGATTACATTGGTTGATTCGCCGTACCGGGGATTAGTTCTTGAGCCTCGCATACCGTGGATGATGCTATCAATAAGACCGCTTCTAAAGTCTCCATTGTCAAAGCCTGAGTGAGTTCCCCAACCATAGGTGTTTGACTTTGTACTCATAAGAGATTCATCAAAATACACCTCTATGGTGTAATTACCCTTACTATTTTTCACCACTTTACCACTAACCGCATCCAATAATTCATATGTGCGAATATAATCAGTAGGTGAGTAGGTGGAATACCACAATGTATTGACCGACTCTTTAAGCTGTTCTTTGGTCTTTAGCATAATCTCTTGTGCTGCTCGACTTAACCTTAAATCAATCCGGCTTGTGATTTTTTGTAGCTGTTGCTGAAGGCTCATTACTATGCACCTACGCTTTCCAAATAAGTTTTAATCTTGTCTGCAAAGTCATCTGTAACAAACAATTTGCCGTGAAGATAATAACTTAATTTAGAGGGTGGAATACCTATTTTTTCAGCCACAAACTGCTTCTTTAATCCGCTGTTTTTGATGTAGTCGGACAGCCTCTTTTTTAGTTCCATATCGTTCTCCTTTCTGTAAAAATTTTTGGTACAAAAAAAGAGAGAATAGGTTGTGGAAGTCCTACTCTCTCTTCTTAAACGCAAATACACCAATCGGAAGAGGATATATTTGCGGGGTTGTTGCATATACATAATGTCCACAATATACACAACTATTGTTTGAAGTACGAATTCAAAACATCGGAAACAATCTTGTTTCCATTTATACATTGTGACAAACATATATAAAAACATTTGATTTTTGTTGGATTTTAACAAATCAACTTGCGAATATTTGTATAATATTTATAAAATGTTACTAAAGTACTCCATTATCTTCTGTTGCAAATCTCACAATTCCCAGTGCCGTTACCCATCTGCTTAGCATAAAACAGTTCACCACATTTTGAACACCGCTTTATTGCTTTGTAGGTGACATATACACGCTCATTTTGACCGCCTTTATATAAGGTGATTTTGCCTTTCTTGCTATCCTGAATGTAGATGCTTACCGTATCGCCCATATGATACTTATTATGACTGTCAAGGCTATAAACCTTCTTGCCCGGCACGTCAACTTTATATCTTCCGTAGGTGCTGTCATAGTCAACAATCGTACCTTGCCTGATTTCCTTATCTTTAGGTGTCTGCAATATATCAAACTCTTTAAACGCCTTAACAAAAATTTGTTCCCACATATATTCACAGTCTGTAATTGTCAATGCAATATCTTCAGGGCATGCAGTGCTTTCATCGACACAGAAATTTACTTTGTAATACAAGTCGGGCATAATCTCGTCTACATCTCTTGGTGCATAAATTTCAGGTAGTATTACAGATACATGATTATCTTCTCGTAGCTTGCAAATATCTGCAAGCATAGCGGTTGAGTCGGTACGCTTACTT
>CACYTW010000014.1 GCA_902777435.1 uncultured Ruminococcus sp.
TTTGTACCCAATGCTATAAGAATAAGCAGAACGACAAAATGCTGTACAAGCTGGAGTTTGAGGAGGCTGCCGCATCAAACTACGGCTTACCCTGTTTTTGGGCGGAGGTAAGCGGCGGAAGAGTATCCATTTTAATGACGGGTAAGGAGGCATCTCGTCTGCCGCAAGCATTTTGGTTTAAGCTTAAGGGCTTAACCGAGGATTGGCAGCTCAGCAAGCTTGACCGATGGATTAAGCCTGAGGATATTGTGGGCAGCCCACTAATTTCCGCAGCGGACGGCGGTGTTAAAAACGTCGATACGGCGGTTTATCCCCTTGACAGCGTGCTTGTTGCTCTTTATGGCAGAAATTTGCTTAGATATAATATTAAAAATCCCAAGCAGGATATGTATTTTAATTTGTACAACAATATATGGAACACAAACTTTCCTATGTGGTACACTGATGATACATTGTTCCGAAATTCAAGTATGACGGCTTTAGATATGCCCTCGTTGAGGGAATGGAGGCGGAGCAAGCCAACGAGGATGCGTTAACGTATCTGACGATGGGCTCTGATATAAAGCTAAGAGGCGGATTTGAATCCTCTTGCCCTGTTTTAAATCAATTGCAAACTATGGTACAAAGATCGGATTTGTCCAACTTCTTTTACTTCCCGACTGATTGCCCCCAAAGAGAAAAGAACGGCTGGACAGGTGATGCAGCGGTTTCCGCAGAGCAGATGATGCTGAATTTTGATGCCGCAAACAGCCTTGAGGTATGGCTTGATAATGTGCGTCTTGCGCAAGGTGCGGACGGCGAAATTCCCGGAATAGTTCCGACGGATACGTGGGGATTCTTTCAGTTCGGTCCCGTATGGGATTCTGTTTCGGTAATGTTGCCTTACAATATCTATAGATTTAAAGGTGATAAAAAGGTTATACGTGACAATGCGTCTATGATGATAAGGTATCTGCACTTTCAGCGTAAATGGCAGGATAAGGACGGATTGCTGAATTACGGTCTTGGTGATTGGTGTGCACCCTTTAGGATAAACGGAAACGAATTTATCTCGCCCCGAAGATTCACGTCCTCGGCGTTTATGGTTTGGGTTGCTCAACGAGCTGCGGAGTTGTTTGATATAATCGGTCAGCATGCTGAAGCAAGCTATGCAAGAAGCCTTGCGGAAGAGCTTAAGGCAAATATCCGCAAGCATATGATTGACTTTGATACAATGACGGTTATCGGTAATTGCCAGACTTCTCAAGCATTGGCTATGTATGCCGGAATCTTCAATGATGATGATGAATACGAAGAAGCCGTAAGAAGACTTATGCAGATAATAAAAGAGGACAAAGAGATAAACACTTGCGGCGTAATAGGACTTAGGTTTATTTATCATGTGCTTGCGGATATCGGCGAAGCTGATATGGCGTATAAGCTTATAACATCGACTGAACACAGTTGCTATGGTGCTTGGGTTAAAGCGGGTGCAACCACTATGTGGGAGAGCTTCCCCTACGAAGACGGAAGGAAAATGAATTCGCAGAATCATCACTTTTTGGGTGATGTCAGCAACTTTTTTATAAGCGATATTGTTGGAATTCGTCCCAATCCCAATTTAAATGATATTGCGGAATTTGAGATTGCACCTCATTTTGTTTCGAATTTGGATTATGCAAGGGCTTATTTTGAATCCGATTTCGGAAAATTAGAAGCGGAATGGATAAGAGAAAATGGTGATATTATACTTGATGTAAGCATACCCGACGGAATGCACGGTTGTCTTAAGCTTTCCGATAACTTTAAGTCCGATTTTGACAATAAGGTCTTAAACGGTGGCAGATATGGCATTAAAATAACAGAAGTGTAATTTTTTGAAACGCAAATTCCTTGTAGATTTTAATAATACAAGCGGATTAACCACTGATTATAATGTTATAGATTGCATTTTATATCCGCATTTACGCGTGCAAGTAAATCTTCCACACGGTTTCCGCTGATTTCAAGGATAAGGCATAGTCTCGGCACGCTGCGGATCGGCTATGTAGGGAAAATATCGGATTACGGAAAAATATTGATTTTGAGTTTGATGTTTTATAAACCAAAAAATAACGGCTCTGAGGGGACGGAGCCGTTATTTTTAATCTGTGGTATAATGATGCACCCGATATTTATAATGTGACGGTGTCTCACCGGTAATCTTTTTGAAAATTCTGGAGAAATAATGCTGATCGTTGAAGCCTAATTCGTACGCAATTTCCGTTACGCTAAGCTGAGGATGATTGAACATAAGTTCCTTAGACTTTGTTATTTTGTATTTTATTACATAGTTTATCGGTGTATCGCCAAAGGCATTCTTAAAGTATCTTGTTATCTGCTGTTTTGATACATTACAACAGCGTGCAAGATCGTCGAGCGTTATGTTGCGTGTGTAATGGCGGCGTATATATGAAACGGCTTTTTTTAGGTTATACGGAATGGAAACTGCATTTTCAAGGCTGATATTGTCGGCAATATGTGAAAGAGTGATATTGGTAAGATATATTAATATTTCGCACAGTGCCGCACTTGATTGTAAAAAACAGGTAATCTCACGCTTGGCGGAAAACAGTGTTATTTTGGCAAGAAGTGATGTAAGCCTATCAATATCCAATCCGATGCTGTGGTTTTGTATGTATATATTCTGAGGGTAAGTCACAAATTGCGTTTCGGAAATCATTTCTGTATCCATTATTTGTTTTTGTTCAAAAATATCCATTGCCAGCTTTTGAAACTCAATTTGCTCAGGCTCGCTGTTTTCATTAAAATGGATATATGTCATTTTGCACATTGTATTGTCTATGGGGCGGCGGCAGTAGGAATGGTTGGCGGGTATATAAACAACATCTCCCCGTGCCGCGGTGAAGGTTTCGGCATCGCAGGATATTTCACATACGCCCTCATTTATTATTATCAGAATATTATCCTTATCGCTTATCTGCCATACGGTATTTCTTACTACCGAATAAAAATTTGTGATTTTAGGCAGTGTCGCAAGCTTGAATTTGTAATACATTTTATTTACCTCATCTGTTATCTTTTATCTTATTTTTATGGTATAAACTGTTTGGGAGTACATCCGGTAAAACGGGTGAAGAGTTTATGAAAATAGCTTATATCGTCAATATTCACTGCATATGCCGCCTCTGTGACGGAGTATTCGCCCGTTCGGAGCAGGTCGCATGCTTTTTGTATTCTAAGATAATTCTTATATGTGACGGGCGACATCTTCTTGTATCTGCGGAACAGACGGCGGAAGTTGCTCTCGCAGGTGCTGCACATTTCCGCAAGCTCACTGACCGACACATCGCTGAGATAGTTGTTTTCCAAATAGAGTATTCCCTTATAAATCGTTCGGTACTCTGTTTTGGCGTGGCTGTATATGCTTTCGTTCATAAGGCTATATATAAGACGGTAAATTTCCGATAGAACTTCAATTTTGTAGCCGAGTGCGCCTTTTATCCATATATCATATATTTTTCGGAACATATTAAGATAATAGCTGTTTCTGTCAACAGCCGCAATGCAGATGCTGTCGGGAAGCGTTATATATAATTCATCAAGCTGGAAATTGACGGATATATACTTGCCATCGGTGCCGGCAGACCATTCGGATTTGTATGTGACATTGTTGGGAAGATATACAATGGTACCGGCGGGTGCAGAGATTTCTTTTTCTGTCCCCTTATCAAATGTAATTGTACCATTTATTACATAAAAAAAGCGTGAAAATTTTTTGTCATTTTCAGTACATACATATACATCCGGAGTTGGCACAATTCCCATAAAAACGCCAAAACGATATCCTGTAATCTCATCTGTGGATGAAATATTAACATAAAAATTTTCACTCACACAAAACATCTCCTTTATCATATTATACAAGTATTTGCTTATTTTGTCAATTGTATCTTTATCACAAGGGATATATAATTTAGAAAAATAAAGCTGTTTCTTAATGTGGCGGCAAAAATGCAAGGAGGCAAAATATTATGAGGATAGGAATAGTAGGATTGGGGCAATTTTCTGATGACTTTGTGCGTCTTTTCAATCTGCACCCGGACGTGGAGGAAGTTGTTGTTGCGGATTTGGACGCGGAGCGTGTAGAAAGAACCTTGAAAAAGCACAATTTAAAAAGAGGTTTTTCATCATTTGAGGATGTTCTCGAAAAGGCACCGGATGTGGATTGTATAGGGATTTTCACACAGCGTCATTTGCACGGACCTATGATAATTAAGGCGTTAAAGGCAGGTAAACACGTTTACAGTGCTGTTCCCATAGGCTGCACAGTTGATGAAATTAAGGATATTATTGATATTGTAAGTGAAACAAGGCAGATTTATATGATGGGAGAAACCTGTTATTATTATCCGTGTGCATTATTCTGTCGTGAAAAGTATAACAGCGGAGAAATGGGCAAGTTCGTGTATGGTGAGTCGCAGTATTATCATGACATATCGGAAATGTATAATGATTTTAAACGCTCCGGCGGTGATGAATGGAGAAAAGCGGCAGGTATTCCGCCGATGTTTTATCCTACACATTCAATTTCGATGCTGTTCTCGGCAATCGGTGAATATGCCACAAAGGTTTCCTGTATGGGTTACCGTGATAATCATAATGATAATATATACGGCGAGGAAAAGAATTATTGGGCAAATCCGTTTAGTAATGAAACGGCTTTGTTCCAAATGTCAGGGGGTGGAGTTGTAAGAATAAACGAGTTCCGTAGAGTCGGCATAAACAAACCGTCATCATATATAACTTGTATGTACGGAGAAAAGGCGGCATATGAATGTTCGGTAACAAAGCATACATATCAGATTGGAGTCGCAAGCGGCAAGGAGCCGTATATTGAGGATGTGGGACATCTTGTAAATACAATTGAATACAACGATGACTTAAAGAACGGTACAATGGATATGCACCGCGACCCAATATCGGTGAAATACATTGAAGGCTTTGCACCTATTCAGGATCGGAGCAGACTGCCGAAAACAATGAGAAATACGCCGAAATTCAGCCATTACAATTCGCATCCGTTTTTGGTGGATGATTTTGTCAGAGCGGTAATGACCGGAAAGCTGCCGCCGAACAACGCATGGGATTCGGCAAGGTATATGATACCGGGACTTATTGCACATCAATCGGCACTTGCAGGAGGAGTCCTTATGGATATACCAGATTTTGGCAGTGCACCTGAGGATTGGGATAAGATAAGCTATGAGCTTAAGGATAACTATGAGGATATGTCCGGGTATTATGAGGTGGAGTGCTTGCACTGATTTATGAGGAGGATTAACGTGAACATAAGCTGTTGCATTGATATGATGTTTTCCCGCATAAATTTTTACGACAGATTTGAGGCTGTGCGAAAATGCGGAATAGAAACAATAGAGTTTTGGAAGTGGTCGGATAAGGATATTGGCAGGATAGAAAAGCTGTTGGATAATAACAATATGAACGTGTCGATATTCAATCTTGACAGCGCCGACAGGCAGCTGTCAAATGATCTGTCGTGCGGTATTTTAAACGACGGCAGAGCGGATGAACTTATCTCCTCTGTTAAAGAGAGCATACCTGTATACAGACGGCTCGGAGCTTCGGCTATGATCGTATTGATAGGTGACGGAGCACCATTTAATAGGGATAACGTGCTGTGTTGCCTTAAATCGGCGGCAGCTTTGGCTGAGGCGGAGGATATAAATCTTATTGTTGAGCCGCTGAATGCAACAGACAGAAAAGGCTACTGTATGCCGTATACAAAACCGGTTTTTGAAATTTTGCGTGAGATAAACAGTCCGAATATAAAGATGCTCTATGATATATATCACCAAAGTATGACAGGTGATTTTTCGATTGATGATATAAGAGAAAATATAGATATTATCGGACATTTTCATGTGGCTGACGCGCCGGGCAGACACGAGCCGGGAACAGGCATCATTGATTATCCGTCAATAATAAGTCAAATAAATGCTTTACCGTATGACGGATATATAGGACTTGAATACAGAGCTACAAAGGCGGATGAGGATACAATGGGATTTTTAAAGGAGATAAGATAAAATGTTTAAGGTTTGCATAATAAGTTGCGGAATGATTGCCAATTCCGCGCATATTCCTGCGTACAGAAGATTTCCGGAGGATTTTGAAATAACGGCGGTGTGCGATATAAACGAGAATGCGGCAAGGGAAACAGCAAAACGGTATGAAATATCGCGTTATTATGTCAGCGCGGAGGAAATGCTTGAAAAGGAAAAGCCGGATGTTGTATCGGTATGCGTTCCGAACTGTTTACATAAGGAATATGTACTTATGGCGTTAAAATACGGTGCAAATGTGCTTTGTGAAAAGCCAATTGCATTTACTTATAACGATGCAAAAGAGATGTTTGATTGCGCTGAGCGTGAGGGAAAGGTTCTTATGGCGTGCCAAAGTATGAGATTTACGCCTGACCGCCTTGCAGCCAAGCAGTTTATAGACGAGGGCGGAATGGATGAGATTTATTACGGCGAGTTGTCGCGCGTAAGACGCAGAGGGATACCGACCTGGGGTACATTTCATATGAAAAAGATGAGTTGCGGCGGCGCCTTTGTGGATATAGGAGTACATATGCTTGATGCACTTATATGGCTGATGGGCAATCCGAAAATAAAATCAGTGAGCGGTATTGCTATGCAGAACCATAAGGATGAAATCGGTTGTCTTAAGGGAAGCGGTGCTCTGACAGGCGAGGTACATAATATAAGACCGTTCAATCCGAACGAAATGGATGTTGAAGATTTTTCCTGCGGTATGCTGACCTTTGAAAATAATGCAAAGGTAAGCTTTAAAGTGGCGTGGGCGACGAATATGCCGGAAGCGTCGGATATACGATTGGTGAGCCGCAAGGCTGGCATTGATTTGCCGTCAGGGCGTGTTTATTTTGGTGAAAGCGGAGAGAAGCTTTTAGAAATAAAAAAGTGTCCGTATGATACTCCGTTTTTCGGCCATATGTATATAGCTGATAACCTGCGTTATGTTTTAAAAGGTGAGGCGGAGCCTGTAATAAAGCCTGATGAAACAATGAATACGACTGCTGTTCTGGAGCTGTTCTATAAATCGGCAGAGCTTCAAGGAAAAACGATCTACTTATAAATACAGTATTTTTAATGTTAATATAGTCCACTTTTTTGAGTATATTATCTATTCATTATTTCATTGTAAAATGGTAGAATGTGAATAGTTAAAAATTTTTTAAGGAAGTGGTTTTAATGGCAAAATGGAAGATAGCAGTTATTGGCTGCGGTTTCTTCTCAAATGTACAGTATCTGCCCAACATTACAAAGGAGGCAGATGCGGAATGTGTAGCGGCTGTTGATATTATTGAGGAACGTGCGATAGAGGCTTGCGAAAAATACAATATCGAAAATCATTATAAGAACGTCTATGAGCTTATCGAAAACTGTGATTTTGATATAGCTATTGATGCGGCATCAATTCAGGCACATCACGAAATAAATATGGCAATTCTCAAAGCCGGAAAGCATCTCATATCCCAAAAGCCGGCGGCACCGTCGGTTGAAATGCTTACAGAGCAAATAGAGCTTGCAAAGAAAATGAATGTGAAATTTGTATGCGTGCCTATTCATCCGATGAGATATGATATCAATATAGCAAAGAACATAATGAGTAAGGGTGCTATAGGTAATGCATATTACGCAAGATGTAATATGTCACACGGCGGACCGGAGTATTTCCAATATCGTGACGCTGACCCATCATGGTTTTTTGAGCCCGGTGCGGGTGCATTGGTTGATATGGGTGTACACGGTCTCCAAATTGTTACATCAATCTTTGGTCCTGCTAAAAAGATTAACTGTATGGCTAAGGTAACAACACCTGAACGAACAGTGAGGTCGGGTGCGTATGACGGAAAAGGGTTAAAGACAGATAAAATTCCCGACCAATATGTTATAACTCTTGATTTCGGTGACGGAAAAATGGCACTTGTTGACACAGGTTTTTCGCAGAAAGCGTCAAAGGCTCCGTCGCTTGAGATATTCGGTGACAAGGGTACAATTTCATTTACAGAGCCGTATATGGAAAATCCAATACCTGACGTTTATATTGACATACCCGAACAGGATGTACGTGGCTGGATGAAACCTATGACAGGTGCAGAAGTGCCTGAAAAAATGATCAGCCAGTGCTGTTGTCTTAAGGACATTATACGTGCAATTGAAAACGATACGGAGCCTGTACTTAATGCTGAACACGCAAGACATATATTGGAGATTATGTGCAAAATTCCCGAAATTCTTGAAACAGAAAAGCCCGCAGTGCTTGAAACGACATTCTGATAGGGGGGCTAAGTATGAGAAAATTAAGAGCGGCAGTTATCGGTCTTGACCACGTACATACAAAGGAAATGATTGAGGCGTTTACAAAAAATCCCGATACAGAACTTGTGGGAATTGCGGAATATAATGATTGTACGGAGGAAGAACTGCAATTTCACCTGCGTCGTCACACCCCGGAGGGAATAGAGCCTGAGCTATACAGGGATTACAAGGAATTACTTAAGCAAAATCTTGATATAGCGGTTGTATGCACAGGTGTAAATGACCATGCCGATATTGTTGAAGAAACCCTTGCATTGGACATCAATACAATAATAGAGAAGCCGATGGCACTTACTATGGATGAAGCAAAAAGAATGTATCGTGCATACAAGGCAAGCAATGCACAGCTTATGATAAATTGGCCGATAGCATGGTTCCCGTGCTTCAGAAAGGTAAAGGAGCTTGCGGATGCGGGAACAGTGGGTGAGGTATTGAGAGTTGAATACAGAAGTCCTGCAACCTGCGGCCCGTATGCAAGAGATGAGATGCCACCGTCAGAGCTTGCAAAGTCATGGTGGTTTAAGCACAATGAGGGAGGCGGAGCTATACCTGACTATGCGGGCTACGGCTGTGTGCTAACCACGTGGATAACGGGCTGTACGGCAAAACGTGTAAGCGGTTTTAAAAAGAATTATCTTATACCATTTTCGGATGCGGAGGACTATGCAACCTTCACTATTGATTTCGGTCGTGCTATGGGACTTATAGAAGCATCGTGGTCAACACTCAGCAACGGTCAGATACCTACAGGTCCGATTGTGTACGGAACCGAGGGCACAATAACGGCAGATCGCTTTGGTACAGACGTAAAGGTATATAAAGAGAACGATAGGTATCGTTTGTCCTGCGACCCGACAGAAGTTCACTCATTTGACCCGGCAGTTGATGGTGTTGCGGACAATATGGTAAACCATATTCTTAAAGGAACTCCCATACATGAGATAACAACGCCCGAGTTTAATATGAGAGCAATGGCGGCATTTGATGCGGGAATACGCTCCTGCGAAAGCGGAAACATAGAAACGGCACACGATCCGTTTGAACTGTAATTTGAATTATAAGGAGAGATAACAATGGATAAATTAAGAGTAGCAGTAATAGGAACAGGTATGATAGCAAACAGTGCACATTTCCCGGCACTTAATGTTTTAAGAAAAGAAGGTATTGTTGATGTAGTAGGTGTTGCGGACATAAGAGAAGATGTCGCTGCCGAAACTGCAAAAAGACATAATGTACCGAATTATTATAAGGACCCACAGAAAATGCTTGATGAGCTGAAGCCGGACTTTGTGGCAGTATGTACGCCGAATATGTACCACAAGGAATGGACAATTAAGGCTCTTCAGGCAGGTGCGCACGTTGCGTGCGAAAAGCCTATGGGACTTAGTGTTGCCGATGTTGAGGAAATGTGGCAGACAGCAAAAGACTGTGGCAAGATGCTTTTCCCCTGTCAGTGTATGAGATGGAGAAATTATATGCAGCAGTCAAAGAATATTGTTGATAGCGGCGAATTGGGAGACGTATATTTCTCTGATATTGAATTCATTCGTCGAATAGGTATTCCGACTTGGGGATTCTTCCATATGAAGGAGCATAATTTCGGAGGTCCGTTCTGTGATTTGGGTGTTCATCTTATAGATTCACTGCTTTGGATTGTAGGTGACAAGAAGGTTGAGGCAGTTTCAGGTGCAGCTTATACAAAGATAGCAAATCAGGGTGAGGACATCCTTTTGAGTATTGCTGAAAGCGGCGCTTACAGCGGAACATTCACACCGCGTGAATATGATTACCGTGAGTTTAACGTCGAGGACTTTTCAACAGGCTTTATGCGTCTGGAGGGCGGTATGACAGTTAACTTCAAGTTCTCATGGGCATTAAATCTGCCAACAACAAATCTTGATATGGTTATCTGCGGTGACAAAGGCGGTCTGTCTGTGAATAAGGAAAAGTTGTACAAAAACATTGGCAGGTATCAGACTGAATGTGATATGAAGTGGTTTGACAACGGCGAATATAAGGGCGTTCCTTTTGAACAGCACAGATATATGTACAGAAACATTATTAACACGCTTAATGGTAAAGAGGAATACCTTATCAAGAAACATCAGAATATAGAGGTAACAAAGGCGATTGAGTGCTTCTATAAATCTGCAGAACTCGGAAGAGAGGTAAAGGTAAAGGAACTTACGGATAACAGGGCGTGACTAATTTAATTTGATAAAAGAGGTATGAAATGAAAGAATACAATCTTAAAATAAGAGAGCGTGAGAGTTATGATGTTATAGTTGCAGGCGGCGGAATAGCAGGAGTTGCAGCGGCTGTTGCCGCGGCGCGGGGCGGTGCCGAAACACTTCTTATAGAAAAAAGCGTTAATTTAGGCGGTCTTGCAACCAATGGACTGATTTCGTGGTATGAACCTTTGTGTGACGGACAGGGCAATCAAATGGTAAAAGGTATAGCAGAGGAACTTATTAAATTGTGTTCACAAAACTCATTTGACAATATTCCGAAGTGCTGGGGCGGCAGTGGACATAATGCTTCAAGAAACGAGAGATATTCAACGTATTTTTCGCCGACTGTTTTCAGTGCGGCTTTGGATGAATTTGTTGTGAACAGTGGTGTAAAACTTCGGTTTGATACTCTTACCACTTATCCGATAATGAACGGAAATATATGCGAGGGAGTAATAACCGAGAGCGTTTCGGGTGCGGAGTTCTTCGGTGCAAAAATCGTTATTGATGCCACAGGGGATGCTTCTGTTATTCACAGAGCCGGAATGCCCACTGTCGAGGGTAAAAATTATATGACATATGTGGCTCATTACTGTGATGTGACAGGCGCGGAGCGGCTTTGCTCCGATGCCGATTTTTCCGCGTTCAGAAAATGGATGGGAATAGGCAGTGATATGTTTGGGAACGGACATCCCGAGGGTATGAAGCGAATATCAGGTACGAATACCGATGATATAACAGAATATATGCTGACGGGTAAGGCTTGTCTTTTAAAGAAAATAAAAAGTATGGATAAAGACAGCTTTGACATAATGACACTGTCGTTTATGCCACAGCTTAGAACAATCCGACGACTTCAAGGAGCAGCGGATTTCAATGCGGTTGACGGTGAAACATATGATGACGCAATAGGAAACTGCGGCGATTTCAGACCCGACGGAGTCGGAAAACATTATCAGATTCCGTTCGGAGCATTATACAACGGGAATTTTCCGAATATTCTTGCGGCAGGACGCGTGATTTCTGCACCGCAGGGTGATGGCTGGGAGGTTGCAAGAGTAATACCGAACTGTGCCCTTACGGGCGAGGCGGCAGGAAAAGCTGCAGCACTGTGTGCCTTATCGGGATATTCGTTTGAAAGTATACGCAGTGAACATATGGATAAAATTTTTGTATAAGGAGATTTTAAAATGGCAATAAAAGCGGTAATAATAGGGTTTTCACATATGCACGTCAATGAAATTGCACTGTACATAAATGATGCGGAGGGTATAGAACTTTGTGCGGCGGCAGACGTTCCGTCACAGACGGAAGCAATTGCCCCAAAACGATATACCCCGGCATGGAATTTGCAGAATGTAAGGGAGAATTATTGTCCAAACATATACGAGGATTATAGGCAGATGCTTGACGAAGTCAAGCCGGATATAGCGTTTATTTTGACCGAAAACGGACAGAAGCCCGAGATAGTTTTAGAGTGTGCAAAGAGAGGCGTAAATGTATCTATCGAAAAACCGATAGCGGTGAGCCTTGAAGAGGCAAAGAAAATAAAAGCTGCCGTTAATGAATATGGCATAGAGGTGGTTGTAAATTGGCCTGTTGCGTGGCGCCCGTATCTGTATAAGCTCAAGAATGCGCTTGACAGCGGAGTGGTAGGCAAACCTTTAAAGCTCAGATACATAAACGGACATACCGGTCCCTTGGGCAAGGGGGCAAAGCACAGAGGTGTGTCGGCAAATGCAGAGGAAATGAATGATGATGAACGTGGCAAGACGTGGTGGCATAAGGCGGAGCTTGGCGGCGGCGTATATCTTGACATATGCTGCTACGGCGGTTATTTCACCAAATGGCTTATGGGTGACGGAGAGCAGAGCGTAATGTCATACGGAGCAAACCTCAATACTCCGTTCGGAAATACGGATGATAACTTTGCGGCTATCGTAAAATATGATGATAAAATGTCTGTTCTTGAAGGAACCTGGACAACTCCGAGAGCGGTTATACCATCGGGACCGATGGTTATATGCACCGAAGGTGTTGTTATGTGCACGGGCGGCGCGGAAAATGAGCCGGACGTTAAGGCATACGACATATACGGAAACGAAATAGTGCTTAACGATGCCGAGCTTGGTGAGAAATTTAAGAATATGCCGTGCCATTATGTTAATCATATACGAACAGGAGAGCCGATATTTGATATGCTCACGCTTGATAAAAATATTGAGATAATGGCAATCATAGACGCGGCTGCTAAAAGCTCTGTAAGCGGAAAAGAGGAAAAAATCGGTGATTAAGGGAATGATAGCCGATATTGAGCGTGCGGCAACCCACGACGGCAGCGGAATACGGACGACAGTCTTTTTTAAAGGATGTCCCCTTAACTGCCGTTGGTGTCATAACCCCGAATGCATCGGCTTTAAACCGCAGATGATGTATTATCCCGAAAAGTGCATAGGCTGCGGTAAGTGCGATGAGGGGTGTTTTTCGGGTGCGAGAGTGATATGCGGAAAGGAATACGATGCACAAACTCTTATGAAAGAAATACTTCTCGACAAAGACTATTATAGAGAAAACGGCGGTGTTACATTTTCGGGCGGAGAACCGCTGGCACAACCTGAGTTTTTAAAGCTGATGATTGATGAGTGCAAAAACGAGGGTATAGGATGTGCTGTTGAAACATCGCTTTTTTATTATAATGAAGAAATATTTAAAAAGCTTGATTTTATAATGGCTGATTTTAAAATATGGGACAGCGATATACATAAAGAGTATACCGGAGTACCGAATGAAAGAATAAAAGAAAATTTTGTCAGGATGAACAAACTTGATATTTCCATTATAGCAAGAACACCGATAATTCCGAGTGTTAACCAGGAAATAGACAAAATTTCAGGATTTTTAAAAAATCTAAAAAATGTAAAGCAATATGAGCTGCTGCCGTATCACCCTATGGGCAATGCAAAAAGAGCGGCTCTGGGTATGGAGCCGGACGGATTTAAGGAGCCGGACAGAGAATATATGAAGGAGTTGAATAAATATGCTTTCGTACGCTGACAGATTGAGGTCAATGCGTGAAACAAAAATCAGACACACGCTTGAGAAAAGAAAACAAAACGGCTATACCGATCTTGACGATTTCGGAACGGTTCCGATTTCTGAGGGATACTGCGTAGAGCCATGGTATAACAGCACAAACGGCAGCTTTTACGGTTATGACGGAATGTGTGAAAATTTTTGCAGGGTAATAGATGCGCATGAGCCGTATATAGATCCTATGGAAATGCTTTGCGGCAGGTGGCGTGATATGCTTGTAAACTACCGTGGAGACCTTCATTATATGCCGGATTGGCTAAAAAACAATCTGAAAAATCTTGAATTTATAAAAAACGGCGCGACAAATCAGTGGTCAAAGCGTTGGGATGAGCAGCGGTTTCCGTATGACGACTTAAAGCCGTTACAGGAAAAGTATAACATCACCACAGGAATTGACGGTGATGCGCATTTTGCATGCGATTACCGTATAGGTTTTGAGCTGGGCTTCGGCGGTTTTCTTGACAAGATAAACAAGTACCGCGAGATAAATCCGGACAAAAAGGATTTTTATGACGCTGAGGAACGTTGCGTAAAGGCTATACAGCGATTTATACAGCGACACATAGATAAGGCGGCGAAGCTTATAGAAAGCGAAACACGACAGGAAATCAAAGAGAGCCTTATAAAGATGAAAGAGGTATGCGAAAATATAAAGGAGAATCCTCCCAAGACCTTCCATGAGGCATGCCAGTGGACTGCATTTTTCAACTGTGCGTCGAGAATATATACCCGTGACGGTGCAGGTTTTCAGATAGATGGTTTGCTCTATCCATACTACGAACGAGATATACAGGCAGGGATACTTGATGATGAAACAGCGAAATTCCTTATAGCAAATCTGCTGCTTATAGATCCGCATTATTATCAGCTTTCGGGTGTTGACGAGAACGACAAAGATATGACAAATCATCTTTCATATCTTGTTCTTGAGGCAGCGGACAGTATAAACATTGCGTGCAATCTTACGGTGAGAATGCACGAAAACTGTGACAGGGAATTTGTAAGGAAAGCTGTTTATTATCTTATTAAGAATAAGAATGCGTGGCCGAGATTTTGCAATGACAAGTCTTTGGCTGAGGGATATATGAGAAACGGCGTAGACAAGAAAACGGCAAGGGAAAGAATAGCGGTAGGCTGCAATTGGATGTGCGTGCCGGGCAAGGAATTCCCGATGAACGATACTGTCAAAATCAATATTGCAAAGGTTATGGAGGAGGCACTCAAGGATTTAAGAAAAGAGGAGTGTTACAGTACCGAAAGATTGTTTGAACTATATGAGTCACATCTTAAAAAAGCGATAGAGGTTACCGCAGCGGGAATAAATCTTCACCTTGACCACCAGTGGGAGGTTACTCCTGAGCTTATTATGAACCTTATGATGAAGGACAGTATCGAAAAGGGAGAGGATATATCCCAATGTGCCGAGCTTTTTACGGTCGGCATAGACGGAGCGGGACTTGCGGTTGTAGCTGATTCGTTCGGAGCATTGGAGGACAGAGTGGAAAAGGAGCATTTGCTCAGTTGGGAGGATATGTTTGAAGCACTCGATAACAATTTTGAGAATGAGAGAACAAGGCTCATTTTAAGTTCGGCACAAAAGTATTGCAGCGGAAACAGCGCTGCTGACAAATGGGCAAAGAGGCTTACCGAAAGCTGGGTAGGACTTGTCAAGGCGCAGAAAATGCCTGAGGGCAGACAGCTTATCCCCGGATGGTTTTCCTGGTCAAGAACAATAGAATACGGTTCAAAGGTAGGCACAACTCCCAACGGAAGACGTGCGGGCGAGCCAATCTCACACGGAGCAAATCCGAATCCGCATTTCAGACAGGATGGTGCATCTACAGCACAGTCTAACGGAATAGCATCGGTACAGTGTGGATACGGAAATACAGCACCATTGCAAATTGAGTTTGATCCCGATGTTAAGGCTGATGAAAAAGGTATAGACATAGTACTGAACTTGATAGAAACTCATTTTAAAAAGGGCGGAACGCTTATAAACATAAACGTTCTTGACGGGGAAAAGCTTATGGAGGCAAATGAAAATCCTGATTTATATCCTGATCTTGTTGTGAGAGTCACGGGCTTTACCGCATATTTCGCAAGTCTTTCACCGCAGTTCAGACAGCTTGTTGTTGATAGATTTTTGAGTACGGACAGACAGTGAAAAGCATATTGTGGACCTTCCTGGGTAATGAGTGACAGAGTACGTAACTTATAATACATTCTTGTACTGTATTCTGAATTCCTTAGGCGAACAGCCATACTCCTTTTTAAATGTGCCTGAAAAATGTCCAGGGGAATAAAAGCCGCATTTTTCGGCTATAACGCTTATGCTGTATGACGTATTTAGCAAATACTCCTTTGCCTTTTCAAGCCGTACATTAAGCAGATATTGATGGAGTGTGAGCTTTGTGTATTTAATCATAAGCCTGTTGAGGTAGTACGGATGATAATTGACTATTTCGGCAATATCAGTGTTATTGATATTGCCGGAGTAGTTTTTTTGTATATAATCAATTACAGTGTCTATCTTATCCATTATAGTCTGTGATGTGAAAAGAGCATTTTGCAGTATATCAACTACAGCATCTTTAAGCAGTGCCGAGCACCGCTCAATATAATACAGCTCTCTTTTTTTATATACATTCGTAATGTTTTCAAGCTTATCCCTTAAGCCGAATGCCTTGTCAATTTGGAGAGGATAATTCAAAATATCGGCATCCTCAAAAAATATATTTTCTAACTTCATATACTTTTTAAACCTATCGGCGGCAACGGGGGACAGGCTGCCTGTTATATTTCTGTTGTTTTGTGTGTAGTCAAAATTAATAGCAATAAGCTTTACCGGCTTGTCAATATCGAATTTATATATCGTTCCGCTCGGAAAAAGAATTGCGCTGTCCTGCGAAAGCTCGTATTGAGTATCGTTTATAACAAGCCGCGCACTGCCTTTGAGGACATAAAAAAGCCTGCAGTCACGGCTTGAGGTATTTTCCGTATCGGCAAAAAGACGGATTGCAGTTGCAAATCGTATAAAGGGATTTATCTCATAGATTTTCATATTATCACCAAATGTTTGTTTTTTATAATTTTGAGTTTGTTTTATATATTCATTATATACCGATTATGTGATAAAATCAATAGGTAATATTAAGAATTGCGGTGAATTGAATGAAATTTTCTGTAGGATACCAAATATGTGAAAGTGATTTTTTTATAAAAGAAATTATCAAAAACCAACCATCGATTGATGAGGTGTATTTTTCGTGGGGCGATTTTGCTAACGGGAGAAATATGCAAACCGTTCAGTCATATTTTACGCCGTGGGAGGCACAGCAGAGACAAATAGAGGATTTAACGGATCTCAATAAAAGCGGTATAAAATTCAATCTGCTTTTTAACGGCTGCTGTTATGGCAAGGATAGCTTGTCACGGAGTTTTTTTAACAAAGTCGGAGAAACAATAGATTATATTATGACAGGATTTAATCTCTCGTCGGTCACAACGACCTCTCCGATTATTGCAAAATTTGTAAAGGATAATTTCAGTGATGTAAAAACAAGAGCGTCGGTCAATATGGAAATAGGAACCGTGCAGGGGATGGATTATCTTGCCGGGTACTTTGACGGTTATTATATGAAAAGAGAATACAATCGTGATTTTGAAAGGATAAGTCTCTTAAAGCGGTGGTGCGATGACAACGGGAAAACGCTGCACATACTTGCAAACAGCGGCTGTCTGAACAATTGCTCGGCTCATATTTTCCACGATAATCTCGTTGCACACGAGACGGAAATAGCCGCAATGGACAACTGTTACAGCTTTACGGGCATATGCCATGAATATCTTAAAAATTCCGAAAAAAGGGTGTCACTTGTGCGTGACACAAGCTTTATAAGGCCTGAGGATGTAAAGCTTTATGAGCCGTATTTTGACACTATGAAGCTTGCGACAAGGGTGTCGGACAGACCGATACAGATACTTAAAAGCTATATACAAGGGCGGCACAGCGGCAACATTCTTGAAATTTTAGAGCCAAACCATGCCGGGAGAATATATCCCTATGTCATTGATAACGGCAGACTTAAAAATGATTATCTGTATTGTGATAAGAATTGCTCTTTATGCGGTAAGTGTGAGGAGAACTATCACAATGCTTTGATAAATTTAGAAGATCTATACTAAATAAAAATGGAAGGAAAGTGATTTGATGATTTCAGCCAAAATGATTAAAGAAGCAGCGCTTGCCGCGGGTGCGGATAAGTGCGGAATATCGCCTATGTCAAGATTTGACAGTGCGCCGGACGAGATGAATCCACAGTTTTTGTTCCCGGAGGCAAAAAGCTGTATAGGCTTTGTTTTCAGAATACCGCGCGGTGTTCAGAGGGGTATTGAGGAGGGAACTCAGTTTTATCAGTATCCCTCTATGGCTTATGGTGGTATTAACGAAATATTTGCACCCGCAGTACTTTATTATGTAGGCAAGGTGATAGAGGACGAAGGATATGAGGCATTTGTATACCGCAATACCGGAGCAAGAGGTGTCGTATCGGATATGGACGGCAGTCCGGGTAACACACTTTCGCCCGAGGAACAGATTGAAATCAACGAAAATGCGAAAACTTCAACGGCACATCACAGAAGCGTGCAGTTTACAAGACCGGCAAGAGAGGGAAGCGTGGCTCCTGATTTACAGTTTCAGTTCCGTATTGCGGCGGTTGCCTGCGGTCTGGGAGAGATAGGCTGGAGCAAAATGCTGCTCACACCCGAATTCGGACCTCTGCAGAGGGTTGCCTTTATATTCACAGATGCAGAGTTTGACGAATATGACGAAATGTACAGTGGAAAGCCTCTTTGCCGCAGATGTGGCGCTTGCGTAAGAGAGTGCCCGGGAAGTTGTATTCCGGCAATGAACTCCGGCAAAACCGTGACTGTAAATCTTGACGGTAAAATCCTTGAGTGGGGCGATATAGATATGTGGCGGTGCTATGCGTTTTACACCCATGCCGGAAGATATTACAACCCGTTTGTGCCGAAAGAGGTCTGGGATAAGAACGAGGATGGTGCACTTGATCTTATGGAGGGTGTTACAGACATTGCGGACGAAAAGGAAATTATGAAGGTCTATACCGCATTGCAGAAGTATTTTCCAAGCTGGGTAGGATATAATATGGCAAAATGCGGCGGCTGTATCAGAGCCTGCGTGTCAATGCTTGAGAAAAAGGGCGGCTGTATGGAAGGACGATTTGAAAAGCCGCTCAGAACGAAAAAGGCATGGAGACTTGACAGATGATAGAGCAATATTCCTTTAGTGGCGAGGACTTTGAAGTATTAAAGAAGTGTGAAAATTGGAAAATAGGATTTCTCAGATACAGTGAGAGATTTTCGGAATTTAAGCAGCTTGAAAGACATCTCATAACTGACGAGGCTTTCATACTGCTGGACGGCAGGGCTGTTCTTTATACGGAAAACGAACAGTGCGAAATGAAAAAATGCACCTTGTATAACATTCCAAAGGGTGTGTGGCATCATATTGTCGTGAGCTGTGATGCCACGGTAATGGTGGTTGAAAACGCTGATACAAGCGCGGAAAATACAGAAAAAAGGACCATAGTTAAAATGAAAATAACAGGGGAGGATGAGAATTTTGTTGACTTATAAAATGATAAAAGAAAAAGCAAAGGAACTTGGCGCATCTGTCTGCGGAATAGGCAGAGTATATGAGGAAAAAGACCCGCAGAGAGATCCCAAAATGATACTTCCGTACGCGCGGTGTATTATAGGTTTCGGCTTTGCTGTCCCGAAAGGGATTTATAAAGCTATGGACAGTGGAGCGCAGTATTATACATATACAAGCTTAGGCGTGAAGTATGTGGACGAGGAAATGGCGGAGATATTTCTGCTTAAGATGGGCGCTATGATTGAGAACGAGGGGTATGACGCGTGTCTGCAAAAGGCTATACCTAATCTTAGAATTAAGGGTGACAAAACAACCAACCCGGAGGTTGTGGATACTTATGAGCTGATTTCCGATCCCGTAGATGACGGAAAGCCGGCTCCCGATGTTATTATTGATTTCGGTAAGGCTGCAAAAGCATGCGGAATCGGCGAAATGGGACTGAACGGAAAGATAATAAACAGGAAATATGGACCGTTTATGCGTTACTGCTTTATTATAACCGATGCACCGCTTGAATGTGACAAGGCACTGACAGAACCGATTTGTGACAAATGCGGCGAGTGCATTAAAGCGTGTCCGGGAAATGCCGTCAGTGAAAGCGGACTCGATACATGGCAGTGCAGCGTGTATTATAAGGGAGCGCATAAATCCAATCCGTTTATCACTGATGACTTTTTGAAGGATAATCCGGAGCGAGAGGCAATACTTAACGGAGAAAAGAGATTTGATGCAGAATCGGCGCGTGAAATATATAAGGAAATGAATTTTCTGCCTAACACACAGTGGGGATATTCGCCGTGTCTTTGCGGACGCAAATGCGATATTGCGTGTTATAAGCATTTAAGGGGGGTGCTTTGATATGAGAGATACAATTATAAAAATTGCAAAGGAAAACGGAGCGGACATAGTAGGCTTTGCTCCGGCTGAAAGATTTGACCGTGACAGTGCGGTATTTAAAATTATGCCGAAAACAAAAACGGTTATTGGACTTGCTTTCAGAGTTTTGCGAGGTATATACAGAGGTATTGAGGAAGGTAGTACCTATTATCAGTATACCACAATGGCTGTGGAAAATATGGAGGAGACCATTATGCCTATGGCAGAACTTAAAATAGCTATGGAGCTTGAGGAAGCGGGATATACCGCCATACCGCAGCGCAGACATCAGCAGATAATGGCAGAAAAGAACAGCACAAATCCCGAGGTGGCATATGACGCGGTCTATCGTGACAAAGGTGTGGAAACACAGATGGATTTTTTTGACGCGGCGGTAAAATGCGGACTCGGTGAGAAAGGCTTTTATAACACCCTCCTTACCGATGAATTCGGACCTATGATAAGGTACTGCTTTATCCTTACTGACGCAGAGCTTGAAGCGACAGATGTAATAAAGCCGCATCTGTGCGACAAATGCGGCAAGTGCAGGGCAGCGTGTCCGGGAAAGGCTATAGATGAAAATGGCAATACAGATCCGTGGCAGTGTGCTGTATACTATAATGGGGCAAACGGCACAAAAAATCCGTTTATGCCGCCGGACGCGTTTGAGGGCATAGACAACCGCATTGAAATTATTGCCGGAGAGGCGAAGGTGACACCCGAAACGGCAAGAAAAATCCTCGATAAAATATATTTTTATCCTCCGGCGCAGCATGCTTATCAGTGTTCGATATGCGGAAGAGCCTGTGACATCGCCTGCTATGTCCATTTGGAAGAAAAGGGCGTTCTGACAAAGAAATTTAAAACCCCGTTCCGCAAAAGGGAGGAGTGGAGCTTTGATGTTAAGGATTTCGGATAATAAAGGAAAGGAATACAGTGCACATAAGGATGGCGGTGCTGTATACATTGATAAAAATGATATTGCACCCGGGACAGAGTATATAAATATTGAGCTCAGCGATTTTAAAGCAAAATCAGGAGAGGACGGCTATTTTGTAATTGCCGATGCCGGCGGAAAAGGCAGCCGTTTATGTAAATTCAATGACAAGAAAAACGGAGAACGGGTATATAAACAAAATCTAATGCCGATATTCGGAATGAAGAAAAGCGGAAGATGTATTCTTGCAATAGCTGAGGGCTTTAAATATGAAATGTATATTGTCTTTGGAGTGCGGGATGGCAGATATTATATGTATCCGAGATTTCAGCTTGACGGAGAAGTGCCTTATGAGAATATAAGCATCAGGCTTGTTGAGCTTGGGACAGAATGCGGGTATTCGGAAATGGCTGTCGCATACAGAGAGTATCAGCTGCAAAGAGGCGTGTGCAGACCGCTCGTGGAAAAAATGAAGGAGCGCGAAGCACTGAAATATGCGATTGCCGCACCTGAAATACGGATAAGAATGGGATGGAAGCCCGCGCCTCCGACAGTGCTTGAGCAAACACCGGAGAACGAGCCGGAAATGAAGATTGCCTGCACTTTTGACAGGGTATGCGATATAATAGATGAACTTAAGGTTCAAGGCGTGGATAAAGCACAGCTTTGTCTTGTAGGTTGGAACAAAAGCGGTCATGACGGCAGATACCCTCAGCTTTTTCCGGTTGAGGAACGGCTCGGCGGCGAGGAAAGACTGCGGCATCTTATAGCGTATGCAGAGGAAAAGGGATACAGAATTGTATGTCATACCAACAGCACAGACTGCTACAGTATTGCTGACAGCTTTTCGGAGGATATTGTGGTTAAGAATCGTGATGGTTCTTTATCCGTAAACGATATGCCGTGGAGCGGCGGAAGAATGTATAATTTATGCCCGAATAAAGCGCTGGAGTATGCCGAAAAAGATTTACCGAAAGTAAGTGAGTTGGGCTTTAAGGGACTACATTACATCGATGTTATGTCCGTTGTTCCGCTCAGGCGGTGCTGTGATAAAAATCATCCCTCCAATGAGCAGGAAACGCTTGAATGCTATAATAGGATAATGAAGCTGTGTCACAAGCTGTTCGGCGGCTTTGCGTCAGAGGGCACGTTTGATTTCTGTGCAGAATATCTTGATTTCGGACTGTATGTTTCATGGCCTCCGGAGCCTGATTATATGCTTGATTGTGAAATTCCGCTGTGGGAAATCGTGTATCACGGTATTATGTTGTACA
>CACYTW010000015.1 GCA_902777435.1 uncultured Ruminococcus sp.
GTTCCAGCTTCCGCCTGCCACAATTACGTGGGCTTTAAGTTTTACGCCTATCACATTTAATGCGGCATCAATCTCTCTTGTAAGCACGCAATCCTGAAAAGACGGTTCAAGTGTCCCGCCCGGGTGATTATGCGCAAGTATCACCCCGCTCGCCTCTGCCGAAACAGCTGTTTTGACAATTTTATGCACAGAGATATCTGTTGAGGTATGTATTCCCTCAGAAATTTTATCAAATCTTATAACCTGATTTCCTGAGTTCAGGCAGACCATATACAAATTCTCAACGCTTTTGTCATAGAACAAGGTTTTTGCATACTCTCCAATCTTATCTTCGGTATCGAGGGTAGCTATACTTTTATCCTTCATAATCGAACGCTCAACAACACCGAGCAATGGCAACAAATCACTTAGGTACTCTGCCGTTCTTTTGCCAACTCCATCTACTTCCTCAAGGTTGTCCGCCTCAGCAGACAGAACGCCGTAGATAGAACCAAATCTATCAATCAGTCTATGAGCAATTTCATTTGTGTTTCCTCTCGGAATTACTTCAAACAAAATTCTTTCAAGCTGTTCGTGTTCCTCTAAGAACTCAAAACCCATAAGATTGCATTTTTCGTTTATTCTTCGTCTGTGGCCGTTGTGTATTTGGCTTTTGTTATCGGAAGCTATACTCATTTTACGTTTCTGCTGCCCGGCTTTACAAGAGGAGCACCCGTTTTGCAAATAGGACACTCGTCTGCCTCATATGATGTGATATCCATTGAGAACGCACTCTTATAAGGTACGCCAAAGTCAATCTTGCCGCCTGTTCTGTCAACGATAGAGCCAACTCCTGCAACAACACCGCCGCATTGCTCAACCAACTCGATAACCTCTCTTACGCTGCCGCCTGTTGTAACAACGTCTTCAACCACAAGAACTCTCTGTCCCTTTTCTATTGTAAAACCGCGTCTGAGAGTCATCTTTCCGTTTTCACGCTCTGCAAAAATGTTTTTAACTCCAAGCTGTTTGCCAACCTCATATGCCATCTGAATTGCACCGATAGCGGGTCCTATTACAACTTCAATGTTGTCATTTTTGTACTTTTCAACAAGCTCACCGCAAAGGGGAACACTGTACTTTGAGTTTTGGAAAATCTTTGCACATTGCATATACTTATCGCTGTGTCTGCCCGAAGTCAAAAGGAAGTGTCCCTCCAATAAAACCTCTGCCTCTTTTAACATCTCAATAATCTCATTATTTGTCATATTAGTCAATCCTCTCTTATAATTTTAGTATAATTCAGCCTGTCCCACAATGTCAGTTACGTTTTCTATTTTATTGTCAACTAAATATTTTTCAATTCCGCGAACGGTATCAACCCAAGCATATGGATTGACAAAGCCCGCTGTACCTACTGCAACGGCAGTGGCACCTGCGAGCATAAACTCAATGGCATCCTCACCATTTGATATTCCGCCCATACCAATCAACGGCAGTTTAACAGCGTGATATACCTGGCTAACCATTCTGACAGCAACAGGTTTTATAGCAGGACCCGAAAGTCCGCCCGTGTTGTTTTTCAAAACAGGTTTTCTTGTATGAATATCTATCTTCATACCAAGCAAGGTATTGATAAGCGACAATGCATCTGCACCGCCTGCCTCTGCGGCTTTCGCTATCTCACATACGTCTGTTACGTTTGGTGACAGCTTAACTATCAAAGGTGCCTTGGCAACCTTTTTAACAGCAGTCGTAATCTCTTCGGTTGAACGCGGGTCTGTTCCGAAAGCCATACCGCCAACCTTAACATTAGGACAGGAGATATTGAGTTCCAGCATATCAACGCAATCGCCTAACATTTCAGCCGCCTTAATATAATCGTCAATTGAACTTCCGCAAAGGTTTGCTATTATCTTGGTGTCATATGTTCTGAGTTTGGCAAGATAATTTTCTTTAAAATATTCAACGCCCGGGTTTTGAAGTCCAACGCTGTTTAAAATTCCCATAGGTGTTTCGGCAATTCTCGGTGACGGGTTTCCGAGCCTGGGAACAGCAGATAAAGCCTTTACACAGACCGCTCCAAGTGCTGACAAATCAAAATACTGACCATATTCCTCACCAAAACCGAATGTTCCCGATGCAGTTGTTACGGGATTATTCCATTCAACTCCTGCAACGTTTATCTTTAAATTAGGCATCCCATTCCACCTCCGATGCAGAGAATACAGGTCCGTCCTTGCAAACCCTTTTACGTCCGCCGTTTATATTGCAGGTACATGTAACGCAAGCACCTATTCCGCAACCCATACGCTCCTCTAAAGATACTTGTGTGTCAATCTGCTTATCTGCGGCAACGGAGGACACAGCCTTCATCATTGGCATAGGTCCGCAGGCATATATCCTGTCAACTTTATTTGTTTCCAAAATGTTTCTCAGCAAATCTGTGATATAACCCTTATATCCGCAGGAGCCATCCTCTGTTGCAACAAATATTCTGTCGGTATACTTTGCAAATTCGTCTTCGAGTATAACATTTTCAGCCGAGCGGAAGCCGAGTAAAACAATCGCCTTTTTGCCAAGTCTTTTTGTGACCTCCAAAAGCGGAAAAATTCCTATACCGCCGCCAATTACGATAACGTTTTCACATTCGTCAAAGGAAAAGCCGTTGCCCAAAGGACCAAGTACATCTATGGTGTCACCCACATTTGCATTGGCAAGTGCTGTCGTACCCTCGCCCTTGACCTGAAATATAAATCTTACATACTCATCGTCAATAACTTCGCAGATACTGATAGGTCTGCGGAGATACGCATTTCCTCCGCACAAAATATGCAAGAACTGCCCTGCCTTGGCATTTGCCGCAAGAACCGATGATTTTATTTTAAAATCATAGATATTATCAGCTAACTTATTTTTTTCGGTTAAAATACAATCCAATTAAAATTCCCCCTTTAGAGAGCACTTGTAATATCGTCACGCATTCTGATGGCTTCTTGTCTTGCCGCCTCGCCGACAGAACCGCCGTTCTTCATATATGCACACATAATAGAACGCGATGCGTTAACGATAGCTCCCATACCATCATTGTTAAAGCAAGGTACAACATCTTTTGCACCGCCGCCCTGTGCACCATATCCCGGAACAAGGAAATAAGTGTGAGGCATAAGTTTTCTTAAAACCTCAGCTTGTTCGGGATATGTGGCACCGACAACAGCACCGACATTGCTGTATCCGTACATACCGATTGTTGTACTTCCCCATTCCTTAACCAATTCAGCCACAACCTCATAGATATATCTTCCGCCCGACTTTAAGTCCTGTAACTCGCCCGACGATTTATTAGATGTTTTTACAAGAGCGAAAATACTTTTGTTTCTGCTCTCGCACATCTTTACAAAAGGCAGTACGCCGTCAGAGCCAAGATACGGATTGACTGTCAGACAGTCCGCATCAAAGGCAGGCTCCGTTTTTTCGCCAATTTCGGTGTTGCCCAAATATGCTGTTGCATACGCCTCAGAGGTCGCACCGATATCCCCTCTTTTAGCGTCAAGAATAACATACATTCCCTTTTCTTTTGCATAATCTATTGTCTTTTTCAGGCACTTTATTCCCTCTATGCCGTACATCTCATAGTATGCGGATTGAGGCTTAACAGCAGGAACAATATCATACAGAGCATCTATCAGTTCCTTGTTAAACTCAAATATAGCATTTGCCGCTCCTTCAAAGGTTTCGCCGTATTGGTCAAAAGCCTTCTTCTTCATTTCCTCAGGAAGATATGCGAGCTTTGGGTCAAGCCCCGCAACTGTCGGGTTACCCTTTTCTTTAATCTTCTCAATTAGTGTATCTATCATTTCAGCCAATCCTTTCTGCCATTTTGTTTATAGCGAAAATACGGTTTTACCGCCTGTTATTGTGCGATGCACTCTTCCGTATAATTCCATATTATTAAACGGAGTATTCTTACCCTTTGAAGCAAAGGAAGATGCGTCAACCGTATATTTTTCGTTTTCATCAAAGATAACGATATCAGCAGGTGCACCCACATTGAGAGTGCCTCTGCCGCAATTTATAATTTCAGCAGGCTTTGTACTCATTTTTTCAATAAGCTGCATCATAGAAAGTCTACCTGTTTTAGCAAGATAAGTTATTCCCAAAGACAATGATGTTTCAAGACCTACTATTCCGTTTGCAGCCTTTTCAAACTCAATTCTCTTATCATCGCTGTGATGGGGAGCGTGGTCTGTTGCGATTGCGTCAATTGTTCCGTCAGCCAAAGCCGAAATAATAGCCTCTACATCCTCATCATCACGGAGTGGAGGGTTCATTTTTGCGTTGGTATTAAAACCGTCACACGCCTTGTCCGTAAGAGCGAAATAATGCGGTGCTGTTTCTGCTGTTATTCTTGCGCCTCTCGCCTTTGCCGCACGTACAGCCTCGATTGAGTTTTTAGTGCTGATGTGGCAAATGTGAAGTTTAGCTCCAAGCTCTTCTGCAAGGAGTATATCACGGCTGACAGCCGCACTTTCGGCAGATTTAGGTATACCTCTGAGTCCAAGATACGTGGAAGTAAACCCATCATTCATACTGCCGTTGTCCACAAGAGATAAGTCCTCACAATGGTCCATTATAGGCATATCTATCATATTGGCATACTGCAACGCACGGCGCATAATACCCGATGATGATACAGGTCTGCCGTCATCAGAGAATGCGACGGCACCTGACTCTTTAAGCTCAGCCATCTCTGTCAGTTCCTCGCCCTTCTGTCCCTTGGTAACACAGCCTGTTGTCAGCACGTTTATAAGCCCTGCCTTCTTACCACGGTTAATAACATACTCAACAAGTGCCGCATTATCAATGGGAGGGTTGGTGTTTGGCATACACAAAACTGTGGTAACACCGCCCTTTGCCGCAGAACGGCTGCCTGTTAAGATATTCTCCTTATGCTCGTACCCAGGTTCTCTGAAATGCACGTGTAAATCAACAAGCCCGGGTGCCACAATCATATTTTCAGCATCTATAACTTTAGCGTCATAGTCGTTTATATTTTCTGCTACTCTTTCAATAACTCCGTAATTTATCAATATATCGGCTTTACCCGAAAAGCCTTGTGCAGGATTTATCACAAATCCGTTTTTTATAATCTGCTTCATAGTTATCTCCATTCCGCCGTTATGCATCGGCATAAATCTGTCTTTATTAGTCTATTTATTTCCTCCGGTAAGCATATCAAGAACGGCCATACGTACACATACGCCGTTCGTAACCTGACCGCCGATAACAGATTGAGGTCCGTCTGCCACATCTGCCGAAAGTTCAACACCGCGGTTCACAGGACCAGGATGCATTACGATGGCATCCTTCTTTGCAAGTGCCAACCTTCTGCTGTCTATACCGAACAGCTTGTGATATTCGCGGACAGATGGGAACAAACCGCTCTTTTGTCTCTCAAGCTGTATACGCAAGCCCATAATAACATCTGCATTATGTGCCGCATAATCCGCATCAGTTGTAACCTCTACATTTAATCTTTCAATTTCGGCAGGCATAAGGGTTGTCGGTGCACACAATACAACCTCAGCACCTAACTTAGTAAGTCCGTAAATATTGCTTCTTGCAACACGGCTGTGCTTTACATCACCGATTATAGAAACTTTAAGCCCTTCAAAGCTACCGTACTTTTCACGCATTGTCATAAAGTCAAGCAAAGCCTGAGTAGGATGCTCATTCATTCCGTCACCTGCATTTATAACAGATGCATTGGTGTAGTTTGAAAGCATATGGGGTGCTCCCGAAGAAGCGTGTCTTACAATAACGGCATCGGCTCCCATCTCGTCAATGGTCTTTCCTGTGTCCTCTAATGTTTCACCCTTTTCCACACTGCTTCCCGATGCGGTAATATTTGCCGCTGTCGCACCTAAGTATTTTGATGCAAGCTCAAACGACAAGCGAGTTCTTGTGCTGTTCTCATAAAATAGAGTGATAACACTCTTGCCCGACAAAAGATTGTCCTTCTTGCCGCCCTCTAAAACCTCGTGTTTCATTCTTTCGGCTCTGTCAAGAATTTCAATTATCTCCTCGGTGGTTAGTCCTTTTATTCCAAGCAAATGCTTCATCCTGTGTTCTGTCCCCCTCTATATTTAACATACCATATTGATACTATACTTATCTAATCTATATTCTACCACAAAGCAGTAGCTCTTGTCTACTTAAAAAATAACAAATAATATATATATTTCCATCTTTTTTTACAAATACTTTAATAAAATAATTCACAAAAAGGGCGGCCGTAAAATCGGTCACCCTTGTAATGCTATTCAGTTACATAAATTCTGCTGCCTATGGGAAGTCTCGCGGCAATCCAATCTATATCCGATTTGTGAAGTCTGACACAGCCGTGAGAAATCATAACACCTACACGGTCATCATAGGGAACACCATTGTATTGCAAAAGTGTAGAATGAAGGGCATATCCTCCGTAGAACACAAGACACGGACCTACATAATATCCGGGGTAAGTCCAGCTTGATACCTTGTACTGATATTCAAAACTGCCTGTAATGGTAGGTGTTCCCGGGGCACCGATTGCACACGGGAATGACGCAACCTGCTTCCACTTATACTGAGAGCCTGTATATACACGAACTCTGTAATCAGATTTATCAACCCATACAAGATATGACGTTCTGCTTGTAATACCATATTTGTTCACGGGAATTTGCTGCATATACTCTTTTACAACAGGTGATTCACCAATACAAACATCTATATGGTCATCAAAATCAAGAGCCTTTACCTCTGCTCCGAATGCCTCGGCAAGGCTTCTTGCCGGAACAAAAACCGTATCGCCGATAAACGTACAAGCTTCGGGAAGGTATGTGTCTTTTCCAAGCAATGTTGCATACTTCATACCAACATTAAAGATAGCCTGCTTTCCGCCTATTTCACATACAACGCTGTTATATCTCTCATCATAGCGAACATCAAGTCCCATAGCCTCAGCCACAGGTCTTACAGGCACCATAGCAACGCTGTTAATAAGTCTTGCATATGGTGAAAGCTTTATCTGCCTGCCCTCAACATATGTGACGATACCGTGCTCATACTCAGGACAGCCGTCCAATGCAAACCTGTTGCCCGCAACAAATTCGCCGTTGTCGTCTGTATATCCATATGTATCAAGTTTAACCGACTGCTCTGCCGTATATACATCATCATAGTACTTGATATAGCGCAAGCCGCCTTTTAATTTTAAAATAAAACTTTCGCCCAAGCTGTATTCGGGAACGTCAAACTCAAAGCTGAGCTTTTCGGTTATTCCGCCTACCCACTCAACCTTTTCTTCTATGACCTTATCATCTTTGGTGCAAATCTCAAGCTTAGCAAATGAATCTATAACCTTCATTCTGGGAATAAGCTTTAAATCAACATAAATCTTATTATATTTCAAAGACTTGTCAACATCATTCTTTTCGTCCTTTGCCGATTCTTCTTCAACGGCATTAACTTCTTCATTTACTTTTTCCTCCGCAACGGGAATAACCTCCTCGTCAGCGTAAACCGCAAACACAGATGTCAACATAAACACTGTCATCAAACCGCATAAAAATTTTTTCACAAATACCTCTCCCCATATAATTTATAATTAATTATATCATATCATTTATTTCTTAAAATGTACAGAACATTTTTATAGTAATCAGGAATTTCTGTCTCAAATTCCATATACTCACCGCTAACCGGGTGGATAAACCCGATTTTATAAGCGTGCAAAAGCTGACCATCAAGTTTAAACTCCTCTTTGCGTACACCATAGGTCTTATCCCCCACAACAGGATGTCCGTGATGTGACATATGCACTCTTATCTGATGTGTTCTTCCCGTTTCCAGAATACACTCCACATAAGTGTACTTGCCAAACCGCTCCAAAACATTGTAGTGTGTAACCGCCTCACGGGAGTTCTTGTAGCTTACCGCCATCTTTTTTCTGTCAACGGGATGCCTGCCGATAGGATCGGCATACATTCCTTTATCTTCGGCAAATCCTCCGTGAACCAACGCCTTGTAGGCACGCGTCAGACTATGCTCCTTTATCTGCTCCGCCAAACCCAAATGTGCTCTGTCACTTTTGGCAACCATTAAAAGTCCGCTTGTATCCTTATCTATTCTATGCAATATTCCCGGTCTTTTTTCGCCGTTTATTCCCGACAGACTATCTCCGCAATGATACATCAGGGCATTTACCAATGTTCCCGTGTAATTTCCCACAGCAGGGTGAACAACCATACCCTGGGGTTTGTTCACAACAAGCATATCGCTGTCCTCGTACACTATATCCAGCGGAATATCCTCCGGCAGAATATCAGGCTCCTTTATGTCAGGAACGATAACAGTAATTACATCGCCATTTCTCACCTTATAGTTTGACTTAACACCATCGCTGTTTACGGTTATATTGCCTTCGTCCATTAACCTTTGAACATATGAACGCGTCAAGTCTTCAATGTTATCGCTTATAAACTTATCAATTCTGATACCCGAAAACTCCTCCGTCACTTTTATAACAAAAGGCTCATTCATCACCCTTCTCCTCCGCTGAACTGACATTTTTACCATCAAAGAACAAAAAATGTATAATCAACATTGCGGCACCCACACAAACAGCAATGTCCGCAATGTTAAAAACGGGGAAATCTATAAATCTTACCTCAATAAAATCAACAACAAACCCCTTAATAATTCTGTCTGTCAAATTGCCGACAGCACCGCTTATTACCAATGCACCGCCAAGCTTTAAAAATGCACTTCTGCTCTGCCTGGGTGTCTTAACGACAACAAACACCACCACCGCAAGTATGATCACAGACACGACTATAAAGAAAACTCTTCGTCCCGCAAACATACCAAATGCAATTCCCCTGTTTTCAACATATGTAAAACTCAAAATGTTTTTTATTACCTCAACGGAGCTTATCGGCATCAGAAATTTAACCGCCGAAATCTTGGTAATAATATCAATCAACCATACAATAATCGCAATAATAATATATGTCATACTACATCAAATCTCCAAATTAAAGTCAACAAAAGGGAACACGATGTGTTCCCTATTAAATTTATCTATCTATTTATCAGATACTACATATTCACCGTTATCATCGACAGAAATGCGGGGCAGCTCCTGTGTTGTTTTTTCTGCTGTCTTACCCGCTGTCGCATCAGCGTTTTCTGTATCGCTGACCGCTTCAATAGGCATTGTATTTTCGCAGATATCTTCCGATTTTTCCACGTCTTCTTTTACAAAAGATTTTTCACTTTTTTTCTTCCACATCTGCTGTTCGTGAGTTTTGCCTAAGCTGCTTTCACAATCTCCCGATTGGGGATATTCTTTGAGAACACTCAACTGTGCATTCAGCAAATCTATGATTTTACCTTTGTAAATCTCTATCTCTCTCTTTATAGTATCTAATCTGTATGCCTCGCTTGCAATTTTCTGCTCTGCACCTGCCACAATTGACTTTGCAGTATCTTCGGCATTTTTTATTATTGCCGCAGCCTTTTGTTTTGCATCAATCTCTATTTCGCTTGCAGACTTATCAGCCACAGTGACCGCATCCGTAATGGTTTCTTCCATTGATTTATACTGCCCGACCGCATCAGATAAACGCTTTATACCGTCTTGATACTTCTTGTTCTCGCTGTAAATTTCAACATAGCTGTCGCAAATTTCCTGCAGAAAGTCGTCAACCTCAGAAACGTCATAACCACGGAAAGATATTTTAAAAATTTTTGTTTCAATATCCTTAGGTGTCAGCATACAAAATTCACTCCTTAAAATTATTCAAACTTATCAGCAATAATACCCAATCTGCCTTTTCTTGTCAAACCGCCAAACTTTCTTATTCTGGACCTGCCCACTCCTCTGACGGAAAGCAAATCACCCTCGCAAACTTTTGCGGAAACATTATCGGTAACTTCCCAATTGACACAAACCAATCCCTTTTCAATCAATTCACAGGCTTTGCCTCTCGACGTGCCTGCAACAAAGGCAACGATCGCATCTAAACGCTCCGACGGAACAGTTCCCTGTAATTCCTTATACTTAGGTTCGGGAATTTTCGCCTGTGAACATTTAACAACCTTGGTATTTATTCCGTTTCTGCCAATTTTATTGAGATTTTGCACTATATAATCTGCAATCTCTCCTCTAACAAAGATAAAAGCCCCGCTGTCAAACACCAAAATATCTCCAATATTCTCCCGAGTTATTCCAAGTCCCATCAAACTTCCCAAATAATCTCTGTGAGAAAGTCTGCCAAGCTCTCTGCCCGTAATCTCTATTACAGAAACAATATCGTCAATGTCATATTCATCATACTCGGGACAGCACACAAACATAGTACGCTCCGCGTCGGGATATCCGCCGTCAAACACACACTTGCACCCATAGGCATTACATATGTTTCTGCTTATCAAGGTACGCTTATGTGGGTTTAAAAAACCTACCGCCTTGATTTGATATTTGTTCTCCGCAAAGTCAACGGCATCCTCCGCCCTTGACAAAATCAGCTTATCTTCTTTATTGCTCTGTTCAGCCATAGTATTTATATTTGATTAATTCCAAGGAAATGCAGGCTTAACCTCACCTTTGATATCATCGCTCATAATATCAACATTATTGGGAGCGATAATGAATATACCATTGGAAACCTTCTGAATACTTCCGTCCAAAGCATATACTGCACCGCTTAAAAAGTCTATTATTCTTCTTGCAACAGCCTTTTCAACTGACTCAAGATTAATAACGATAGGCTTTTTGCTCTTTAAGTGATTTGTGATATCGCGAGCCTCCTCAAAAGCTTCGGGCTGAATTACAACAACACGCATCTGTGCGTTTGAATTGTGAAGTTTAACAACTCGGTTGCTGCGTCTTTCCGAAAATCTGTCATACATTGGCTCATCATCTAATTCTTCATTTTGTACTGTGTCGTCATATGAATTTTCGTCTTCTTCATAATCATTCTCAAAGCCAACATAGTTAAGCATTTTGTTCATAAAGTTTTTCATTATATTTCCCCCTGATTATATATATTTACATTAATAAATTACAAATTTGAATAATCTCTCTCGCCGAATATTGCGGTACCCACCCTTATAATGGTGGCTCCTGCTTCTATCGCCGCCTCATAGTCGTGTGTCATACCCATTGACAGCTCATCCATAGAAACATTTTCTATACTTTGCTCCTCAATTTCTCGTGCAAGACTTGCAAGCTTTTCAAATAATTGCTTGTTCTCTTCATAGGTATAGTCTTTGACCGATATGGTCATAAGACCTTTTATCCTGACATTATTCATCATACTTATCTGTCTGCATAATTCAAAAAGTTCCTCAGGCTTAACTCCCGATTTGCTTTCCTCACCGGATATGTTAACCTGTATCAGAATATCCTGAACCTTATCTATTGCCGCCGCCCTTTTGTTTATCTCTGCGGCAAGCTCAACGCTGTCAACAGAGTGTATAAGGCAGACCTTATCAATAATCATTTTTACCTTATTTTTTTGAAGGTGTCCAATCATATGAAAATTGACATCTGCACCTTCAAACATAGGAAACTTCTCAGCAATCTCCTGGGGTCTGTTTTCTCCAAAATCATACATTCCGCACTCATATGCTTCTTTCAGCATTTCAAAAGGTTTTGTCTTGCTGACAGCCACAAGTTTAATATTTTCAGGATTTCGCCCTGCTTTTTTTGCAGCAGCACTTATTTCAGAGAGTACATATTTAATATTGCTTTCAATACTCATTACATCAGCATCTCCCATATTGATTACCTGACAACCTTGCCGTCGCTGATATTTTTGCCCTCTACAATAACCTCATCATATATCTGGAGCTTACTGCTTGAGTTTATATTATCGACAGCGGAAACAACTGCCCAATCCTCATTTTTATATTTGACATTCACCGGCACAAACTTAGCCGTATCCAATCTGATAACATACACACCTGTCACACCGTCTTGCACGTGCAGACAACTGACCGGCAAACGAATGCCGTCAACCTTAATCAAAATTATCTCCGCATTTGCACGGCTTGACGAATATATGCCGTCAACAAATCTGTTGGTGCTTACAACAATTGCTTTCTTGCCATTCTCTGCATCTGAAATATGGGATATTGTTCCCTTAACAGAGTCATCTGCCAAGTCATAGAACGAGAGATCAACACTTGAACCTTCCTTTAAGCCTTCAATCTTCTTTTCGTCAACAACGGCAGCATATGCCCATTTATAATTATTGACAATCTTGCACAGCGGCTGTCCGTAAGCGACAGTATCTGAAAAAGCAATATCTATCCTATCAAGCTCTGTAATAAAAGACGGCAAAATGCTGTCAATACTATCCATTGTGAGTTTATCTTCCATATTATCTATTCCGGAGCTGAATATGCCTCCCACAGGAGCAACAATTTCAATACATCCGCCTGCCTGCTGTTTTAAGCTGTCAATCTCGCCGCTTAGCTGTTCAGCTGTTTGGACATTGGTATCCCCCGTCTCGGACTTTCTGCTGAGCATAAGATTAAGCTCGCTCTTTTCCTGTCGAACGGTTTTTAAATTTCTTTCCGTTCTGACGTCCGACATATTTCTTACCTTTTCAGAAACAATAGCTTTAGAACCGGAACCTTCATCTAAATATACATTGCTGTCAAGTTCACCGCTTTTTGAGCGAAGAAGCATATGAGTTTTTCTCAACTGTTCCATTAAAGAAGGGTCGGGCTGTGTGTCAAACATATAAGCTACAACCTGACCTTTTTTTACTCTGTCCCCCTCACTGACAATACATTCAAAAAAACCATCCTTAGGGGCATTGATTACTTCTTGTTCACGCAAAACATATCCTGATGTACGGAAGCTTTCAGATATAGAACCATTTACCGCATAAACAGTAGATATATTATTATGAAGACTTACAAAGATTGCAGCCGCAAGATATAAAAAGACAATAACTGCAAGCACGATATAAATTATGCGACGCAGCTTATGCGGTTTATTTTTTTTATGTGACCGTGATACCAATTCTGTATCAACTGCAGAACCTAACATTTTACATCCTCCTCCGGTCAGATTTCCCGGAATACGTACAATACAGACACTATGTCACAGTACCCTTAAAACATATTATAACACCATTTTCAAGAGTGTAAAGTGCCTGTTTCGTTTTGTATCACAAATGTAATCATTGTGTAACAAATAACTGCGGCAATATTTGGTATCTGCAAAATTAAGTATATGCAAATATGAAAAATTTTACTGCATAAAAGTATGAATTTGCAATATTTGAATAAAATTTGGCAATAATTACTGTTAAATGGCAATAATTACTTATAATCGCCTGTAATCACAGTTGATTTATTTATTTTAATTTTGTATTATAATAGAGTTAGCACTCAACAACGACGAGTGCTAACAAACAAGCTAATTAAGTTATATATTTTAAGGAGGTATATTTTATGAATATCAAACCATTGGCTGACAGAGTTGTAATTAAGATGCTTGAGGCAGAGGAAACCACCAAGAGCGGAATTATCCTTGCCGGCTCAGCAAAGGAGAAGCCACAGATTGCAGAGGTTTTGGCAGTTGGTCCCGGCGGCGTTGTTGACGGTAAAGAAGTTAAAATGGAGCTTGCAGTAGGCGATAAGGTTATTATGAGCAAGTATGCAGGCACAGAGGTTAAGCTTGACGGCGAGGAATACATTATCCTCAGACAAAGCGATATCCTTGCAAAAATTGACTAATTTGATTTAAGATTTTTTAATCTTAAAATCGCAAAGCTCTTATCATACAATACCTGCTGATGAGAGAAATCTACAATTATTATTGCCGTGGCAGGACGGCAGAATGGAGATATGATTATGGCTAAACAGATTTTATTTGGAGAAGATGCAAGACGTGCTCTTGAAAAGGGCGTAAATCAGCTTGCTGATACTGTTAAAGTAACACTTGGTCCTAAAGGCAGAAATGTTGTGCTTGATAAGAAGTACGGCGCTCCCCTTATCACAAACGACGGTGTTACAATCGCAAAGGAAATAGAACTTGAGGACCCGTTTGAAAATATGGGTGCGCAGCTTGTTAAAGAAGTTGCCACAAAAACAAACGATATCGCAGGTGATGGTACAACAACCGCTACACTTTTGGCTCAGGCACTTATCCGTGAGGGTATGAAGAATGTTGCAGCAGGCGCTAATCCTATGATAGTAAAGCGTGGTATGGCAAAGGCTGTTGACGCAGCCGTTGCTGAAGTTGTAAAGAACAGCAAAAAGGTTGACGGCAAAGATGACATTGCAAGAGTTGCATCTGTTTCTGCCGCTGACGAAAATATCGGTAACTTAATTGCAGACGCTATGGAAAAGGTTACAAGCGACGGCGTTATTACTGTTGAGGAGTCAAAGACAGCCGAAACATATTCGGAAGTTGTTGAAGGTATGCAGTTCGACAGAGGATACATCACACCTTATATGGTAACAGATACAGATAAAATGGAAGCTGTTATTGATGATGCATACATTCTTATTACTGATAAGAAAATTTCAAACATTCAGGAAATCTTACCGCTTCTTGAACAAATTGTTCAGTCAGGCAAAAAGCTTGTTATTATTGCTGAGGACATTGAAGGCGAAGCACTTTCAACACTTATTGTTAATAAGTTAAGAGGCACCTTCACTTGCATCGGCGTTAAAGCTCCCGGCTTTGGTGACAGAAGAAAAGAAATGCTCAAGGATATTGCAATCCTTACAGGCGGTCAGGTTATCTCTGAGGAAATCGGTCTTGAACTTAAAGACGCAACAGTTGACCAACTCGGTCGTGCTCGTCAGGTTAAGGTTCAGAAAGAGAACACCATCATTGTTGATGGTCTTGGCGATAAGACAGAAATCGCAAATCGCGTAAGCAATATCAGAAATCAGATTGAAGAAACAACATCTGAATTTGATAAAGAAAAACTTATGGAACGTCTTGCTAAGTTGGCAGGCGGTGTTGCAGTTATCAAGGTTGGGGCTGCCACCGAAATCGAAATGAAGGAAAAGAAGCTGAGAATTGAGGACGCTCTTGCCGCAACCCGTGCTGCTGTTGAAGAAGGTATCGTTGCAGGAGGCGGTACAGCTTTCATCAATGCTATCCCAGCAGTAGAAAAGATTGTTGCAGAAACAACAGGCGACGAAAAGACAGGTGCGCAGATTGTTCTCCGTGCTCTTGAAGAGCCTGTTCGTCAGATTGCTTACAATGCAGGTATCGAAGGCAGCCTTATCGTAAACAAGATTAAGGAAAGCGAAGTAGGCGTTGGCTACAATGCATTAATTGATGAATATGTGGATATGCTCAAGGGCGGTATTGTTGACCCGACAAAGGTTACACGTTCAGCTTTGCAGAATGCATCAAGCGTAGCTGCTATGGTTCTCACAACAGAAAGTCTTGTTGCAGATAAGCCGGACCCTGCTGCTGATGCTGCGGCTGCCGCTGCAATGGCAGGTGGCGGTGCAGGCGGTATGTATTAATACCGAATTTCTAAACTTGCAATATTAAAAAACCGCAGAAGCGATTGATTTCGTTTCTGCGGTTTTTATTACATATTCTATCAAACCGATTATTTTGTGTCGTACCAGCTTTTGCCTACGTTCATATCCACCGAGAGCGGAACGGATAATGGATATGCATTTTCCATCTCCTCTTTTAAAATCTTTGATGCGATTTCAACTTCGCTCTTTGGAGCCTCGACGATAAGTTCGTCGTGAACCTGAAGCACAAGCCTTGCTTTAAGGTTGTTTTCTTTTAGACGTTTGTATACGTTTACCATAGCAATTTTAATTATGTCCGCCGCACTGCCTTGTATGGGAGCATTCATAGCAACACGTTCGCCAAAGGCACGCATCACGTGGGAACTCGCCGAAAGCTCAGGCAGATATCTGCGTCTGCCCGACACCGTTGTTATATATCCCTTTTGTTTTGCGTTCTCCACCGTCTGTTTCATATATTCAGCCACCTTGTCATAATGGGCAAGATAACCATCTATATACTCTTGTGCTTCTTTGCGTGTTGTGCCTATATCCTGAGCAAGAGAGAATGCACCTATCCCGTATACGATACCAAAGTTTACTGCCTTTGCCCTTGAACGCATCTGCGGTGTTACTTCTGAAAGGGGAACGCCAAAGACATTGGAGGCTGTTTGAGCGTGAATGTCCTCACCGCTTAAAAACGCCTCTTTCATAGACGTATCATCAGCAATGTGGGCAAGCACACGTAACTCTATCTGTGAGTAGTCCGCATCAATCAACACCCAATCCTCGTTTTCAGCAATGAACATTTTGCGTATTTCTCTGCCAAGCTCCGTTCTGACGGGAATGTTTTGCATATTTGGCTCTGTACTGCTTATACGTCCTGTGCTTGTCACCATCTGATTGAACTTAGAGTGTATTCTGCCTGTTCTTTCGTTCACGACGCTGCTGAGCCCTGTCACATATGTGGATTGCAGTTTTGCAAGCTGTCTGTATTCCAATATCTTATCTGCAATGGGATGCTTGCCGCGCAGCTTTTCCATAACGTCAACATTGGTGGAGTAACTTCCGCTCTTGTTCTTTTTGCCAAAGGGCAGACCTAACTTTTCAAATAATATAACGCCCAACTGCTTAGGCGAATTTATATTGAACTCCTCACCTGCAAGTGAGTAGATTTCATCACGGATAAGCAATATACGAGAGTTAAGCATCTCTCCAAAATCTTTTAATGCATTTTTGTCTATATACATACCGCGTATTTGTAAGTCGGCAAGAACAGCGGTGAGAGGAAGTTCTATATCGTTATACAGGCTCTCCTGTCCGTTTTCTTTTAATAAAGCGGTCATTTTTCCGTAGAGTTCCTCAATAGCGAAAAGTCTGTTTAATATTTCGTTCTTTTCGTCATTGCTATCCTCATTTAACACACCAAGCATAGAGATTTGAGTATCATTGTTTTCATTACTGTTGCCGCCTATGGCTTTGTCTAAATATTTCAGGCAAAGACTTTCAAGGGTGTAGTCCGAATGTGATGGGTCCAATATATACGCCGCAAGCATAATGTCAAATTCAATTCCGTTAAAATCTGTATCATCTGTATCTATACCAAAGTCAGATAGTGAAATTATATCTTCTTTTATATTAAAGCCTATCTTTTTTATTTCCTTATCTGCGAAGAATTTAATCATACTCTGCTTGTCCGCCTTGGCATATATGGCGGTGTCGGAAGTGCGTTCTTTTACATACAAATAGCCATTGTTTGCAATATAGCTGACAGTATTTTTTATATTCAAAACATCCTCAACAGAGGCAAGGTTTCCCTTGCCTTCTATAACATTGGTTGTGTCTGTGTTTTCCGCTTTTATATCAAGCCTTTTTATAAAAGAGTTGAAGTTCAATCGTTTAAAGAGTTTTAAAAGTTCTGCGTTGTTATATTCTTTTATAAGTGCGTCCTCAAAATTAAAATCAATGGGAATATTGCGGTCAATGGTCGCCAAACGATAACTCATAAAGGCATCTTCCTTGCCCTCCACAAGTTTTTTGCGAACGCTTGGTGTTACATCAAGTGCATCTGTGTCCGCATAAATATTCTCAATGCTCTTATAATTTTGTATCAGCGACATAGCTGTTTTTTCACCAATTCCCTTAACGCCTGGGATATTGTCCGAGGTATCACCCATAAGTGCTTTTACATCTATAAAGGCATTTGGCTCTATTCCGTACTTTTCGACAAATTCCGCCTCACCATAGTCGGTCGTTGAGGTCTGTCCCATTCTTGTTATAACAAGCTTGATTACAGTATTGTCAGATGCAAGCTGAAGGTCGTCTTTATCGCCCGTCAGAATACGGCACTCTGTTTTTCTCTCGTCACACAGTCTTGAAACCGTACCTATAATATCATCAGCCTCATAGCCGGGAAGTTCAAGACAAAGGCAGTTCATTGCCGACAAAACCTCTTTAATAACAGGAATTTGGGCGAGAAAGTCCTCGGGTGCAGGCTTACGCTGAGCCTTATACTCTGTATACATTTTGTGCCTGAAGGTTTTTTCTTTGACGTCAAATGCCACACAGAGCATATCGGGCTTTTCCTCGTCAAGGTATTTGAACAGTATGTTCAAAAAACCATATACCGCATTTGTGGGCGTACCGTCAGGTGCGGTCAAAGGTCGTATGCCGTAGTACGCTCTGTTTAATATGCTGTTTCCGTCAATAATCAATAATTTTTTCATTTGTTGTTCCTCTTTGAAGAATTATATTTATTTTAAAATACCACATTTTTTTATCTTTGTCAATTTTGAAAGGGGTGAAGAATACATTATTGAAACAACACTGCCAAGCGTGAGAGAACAGGTAAATATATTGCTGAGTGCAACCATAAGTATAAATGCCGTCATTTTTCCGTAGGGCAGAACTAAGTATATCACCGAAAAACGAAGTGCAAAGTCGAGTATGGAAAACACTAACATTCTGACCTGCTTGCCCATTCCGTTTAATATGGAGCAGGACAGGGAGTCGATAAACATTATGGGGCAGAGCGGTGCAAGGTAAACCACAACCTTTGATGCCGCATCTGTTCCGTAAAATATGCAGCTTAGCTTGTCGCCGAACAGCAAAAAAATTATACTGATTAAACATCCGATACCAATACCTGCCTTATAAACCTTTATGGCAGTATGCCGCAGACGTTGCTTGCCGTGAGTGCCTGCTCTTGAAAACTCAGGCACAAGCAATGACATTACTGAGCCTGCAAGGTTCAACGGCAGAACAAGCAGGGGCATTGCCATTCCGTGAATTATGCCCAGAGATTGTATGGCGGAAGAGTGACTTAATCCTCCGCGTTCAAACGCAGACACAATCAAGACCTCCTCCTGCATACGAAAGCCGCTGCTGCACAGAGATGTTATCATTGACGGCAGAGATACGCCCAAGAGCCGACATATGATATCCTTGTTCTCAGGACAAATATCGTCAGATGAAGAAAAGCCATAAGCGTTTTTTTCTTCACGCAGGTAGAATATACAGAGATATGCACAGGACGAAAGCTCACCTATTGATATACCCGCAAAGACAGCCGCACAACCATATTCTATGCCATAGGGCAAGAAGAAATTAAGCAGAGTGCGAATAGATATAAACTTAACTATCTGTTCAAGAATTTCAGAAGATGCAGGCGGAAGAATTTTGCGTTGAGCATAAAAACAACCTTTTAAACAATATGAAATTCCCATAAAAATTACGCTCGGTGCAAGAGTGCAAAGACTTGTGGATACTCTGCTGTCACCCAATATATTATTTGCAAGATATGGCGAAAATATAAAAGTTATTATTATAACTGATATACTCAATACAACAACGCCGTATATAGCGTCGTGCATACAGCACTTGACAGCATTTGGCTTTTTGAGTTCCATATATTCCGAAACGGTTTTGGATACGGCAACGCCAAGCCCTGCTGTAGAAAAAGTCAGCATTACGCTGTGCAGAGAAAACCCCAATGACAATAATCCCATTCCCTCTGTCCCGAGCATATGGGAGTAATAGGCACGAAAGCAGAAGTCAAACAGCTTGGCAATTATGCCCGAAATGCCAAGTATAATAATATTTTTTATAAATCTGTGCTTAGACATAAACTACCTCTTATTATTTTTAAGTAAAATTTTTATAAATCTATTTCAATTTTATGCTTTATATGTTAAAATAATGAAATGTAAAACTATTGAAAGGAAGATTGTCAATGCTTCATATAGAAGAGGTTATTGTGGTTGAAGGCAAGTACGACAAGGAACGGCTGAAAAGCATTACCGATGCACCGATAATTTGTACTCACGGCTTTGAGCTGTACCGCTCTAAGCGAATAATAAACAGTATAAAAACAATGGCAAAAAACAGAGGTGTTATAGTTCTTACCGACTCCGACCGCGCAGGCTTTAGAATAAGAAACTACATAAAGCAATGCTTAGGTGACAGCGTTGACGTAAAACACGCATATATACCACAGCTTAAGGGTAAGGAAAAACGCAAAGAAAAGGCAGGAGCAGACGGAATTTTGGGCGTTGAGGGAATGTCCGAAAAAATGCTTGAGGAAATTCTGATTAAAGTTGCAAACACCACAGATAGCGAGCACACCAATCTTAAGCCTGTGGACAAAGCCACATTTTATGCAGACGGCTTTTCGGGTAAACCCGACAGCGCTGAAAAACGAAACAAACTTGCAAAGCTTATGAATTTGCCGAATATGTCCGCAAATGCTTTGCTTGATATCATCAATAAGACATACGGCTATGATGAGTACAAGGAATATGTAAAGAGACTGTAAGTCTTGACTTCTTTGGAACTTTGTGGTACTATATTTGTCGATATAAAGTCGCAAGGAGGGTTAATATGTTACTTACTATTGATATTGGAAATACAAATATAGTTCTCGGCGGCTTTCTGGACGATAAGTTGATGTTTACTTCAAGAATATCAACCAATGCACGCAAAACCGATTCAGAATACGCAACTAAAATTAAAAGTATTCTGACGCTTTATGAGGTTGACAGAAATGAGGTCAGCGGTGCTATTATATCTTCGGTTGTTCCGCCGCTTACCAAAACTGTTGTAAATGCAGTCAAAATGGTATACGGCGTTGAAGCACTTGTTGTAGGTCCCGGAATAAAGACGGGAATTAACTTATTGGCAGATAATCCGGCTCAGGTTGGCGCAGACTTGATATGCGGCTGTGTGGCAGCATATAACCTATATTCATCACCTGTTTTGATAATTGATATGGGTACTGCAACCAAGATGATGATTGTAGATGAAAAGGCTTGCTTCGGCGGTGCGTCAATTATCCCCGGTGTTGAGTTATCGCTAAAGGCTCTCGCAGGAGGAACGGCTCAGCTTCCGCAAATCAGCCTTGAGGCGCCGAAGCGTGTTATGGGACGTAACACCGTTGATTGTATGAAGTCGGGTATTGTCTTTGGCAATGCAGCTATGATTGACGGAATGATTGACAGAATTGAAGAGGAAATGGGATACAAGCCCGAAATCGTTGCAACAGGCGGCCTATCTAAAGCTATCATCCCTTATTGCAAACACAAAATCACTATGGATGATGACTTAATATTAAAGGGCTTGCAAATAATTTATAAAAAAAATAAATAAATTATATAATTTTAGACGTTGCATCATTTTATATGAGTGACAGTCAGGAGGAATTTAATATGGAAAAAACAAAAAAGACGATTGACACAAGAAGTCTGGTAACCTGTGCGATACTAACTGCTTTAGTATTTGTACTGCAGTTTATGGGTTCGTTTATACGTGTTGGCGTATTCTCGATTTCCCTCGTACTTGTACCTATTGTAATCGGCTCGGCTCTGTGCGGTAAATGGGCAGGCGGTTGGCTTGGACTTGTTTTCGGCATAGCTGTGTTACTTACAGACAGTGCGGCTTTTATGGCGGTAAATCCCGTCGGCACAGTTGTAACTGTATTGGTAAAAGGTGCTTTGGCCGGCTTCATCTCGGGTATGGTCTATGACCTTATTGCAAAGAGGAATAGAACCATTGCGGTCGCTTGTGCGGCACTTGCTTGCCCAATTGTGAACACAGGTGTTTTCTTGATAGGCTGTAAATTATTCTTTATGGGCCTTATCACAGGTTGGGCAGAACAGCTTGGCTTTGCCAATGCCGCAAGTTATATGATTTACGGACTTGTCGGTGTAAACTTCTTAGTTGAAGTTTTAGTGAACATTGTTTTATGTCCTATTATTGTAAGGCTTATAAATATCAGAAAGAAATAAATTAAGTTGAAATTGTAAAAACTGCCGATGGCCTCGGCAGTTTTTTATTGTTACATAACATAAGCTCTCTTTCGGTATATGTTGGATAACGGATATCTAATAATATACAAATTAATAATTAATAATAAATGATGAATAATTTAGGATGATTTTCGCTGATTAGCGAAAATTCACAATAATTATTAATTATTCACTATTCATTCTTCATTATATTTTGTAGGGTACGATGCCCACATCGTACCGCTCATCGTTAGCCGATGTCCATCTAAAGCTCCCCTACAATTATATAACAAAACAGACACCCAAATAGGTGTATATGGCATACACATCGTTTTTCCTACATATGATTCGACGCCGAACATATGTTCGGCACTTCCTCACTGCGTTCGGTCGCTCGCGTGCATCGTTCGTCCACAGGCCTTCCGCCATATAACAAAACAGACACCTATTTAGGTGTCTGTTT
>CACYTW010000016.1 GCA_902777435.1 uncultured Ruminococcus sp.
AAGTACGGCAAGTTTGTTGTTGAGCCTCTGGAGAGAGGTTACGGTACAACACTTGGAAACTCTCTCAGAAGAATGTTACTTTCTTCACTTCCGGGCGTTGCGGCAACATCAGTTAAGATTGATGGTGTTTTGCACGAGTTTTCAACTATCCCCGGCGTTAAGGAAGACGTTACAGAGATAATACTCAATATAAAGAATTTAGCTGTTAAGCTGCACTCAGATGCACCTAAGACTGTATATATAAATCATGAGGGCGAGGGTGTTATTACTGCAGGTGATATTAAGCACGATTCTGATGTTGAAATCATAAATGAAGATTTGCATATTGCAACTCTTAACGAAGATGCAAGATTATTTATGGAAATCACACTTGACAGAGGTCGTGGTTACGTATCAGCCGAGCGTAATGGTCAGCTTCAGCAGCCGGTAATTGGCGTAATTGCTACGGATTCAATTTATACACCTGTACGTAAGGTGAATTATAATGTGGATAACACACGTGTTGGTAATGTTACAGATTATGACAAACTTACACTTGAAGTTTGGACAGATGGCACAATTACTCCGTCTGAGTCTGTGAGCCTTGCCGCTAAGATTATCAGCGAACATATGAGTTTGTTTGTTGACCTGTCTGATGACGCAAAGAATGCTGAAATTATGATAGAGAAAGAAGAAACCAAAAAGGAGAAAGTTCTTGAAACAACTATTGAAGAGCTTGACCTGTCTGTTCGTTCGTATAACTGTCTTAAACGTGCAGGAATTAATACTGTTCAGGATCTTACAGCAAGATCTGAGAACGATATGATGAAAGTCAGAAATCTTGGACGTAAGTCCCTTGAAGAAGTTATCGCAAAGCTTGAGGCAATGGATTTGTCCTTGTCAAACGATGACTGATTTAATCTGTTTAATTTAGAATTTAAAGAATGAGGTGATATTATGGCACACCAGAGAAAGCTTGGCAGACCGACTGACCAGAGAATGGCATTGCTTAGAAATATGACAACTTCTTTGCTTGAAAACGGCAAGGTTCAGACAACTGTTACCCGTGCAAAGGAGGTTCAGAAGCTCGCTGATAAGATGGTTACACTCGGCAAGTCAAACACACTTCACACAAAAAGACAGGCACTCAGCTTTATTACAAAGCGTGACGTTGTTTCAAAGTTATTCGATGAAATAGCTCCAAAATATGCTGAGAGAAACGGTGGTTACACCAGAATTATCAAGATAGGACCAAGACGCGGCGATGCTGCTGAAATGGCAATACTTGAGCTTGTTGATTAGTTCGTTTTTAAATCTCCCGATTTCTTCGGGAGATTTTCTTTTTTATTTCTTTCTTTACGTTAACATTTAATGAATATTATTGCTAAAATGTTGACAAAATTCTTAGTTGTATGGTATATTTATTTTATGTTGAATTTTATATTTAAAAGGGGAAGAATATGAACAAGACATTCAGATTTATAGTTATACTGTTTACTGTAATATTTGTAATTTTTTCAGCTATGTTTGGTGTTCTTGCCGCACATAAGGTATCTGAAATATCTTTAGGTTCAGAAATATATATTGATGGCTTGGAAGAAACTGATAATGAATTAGGAATGATTAACGTATTATTAATCGGTGTTGATGATGGCGGCTACCGCAGTGATACAATAATGTTGCTGTCAATAGACTCATATTCCAGCAGAATAAATCTTATGTCTATTCCGAGAGATACTATGGTTAAGCCTAAGGGCTATGCCACAACAAAAATAAATGCTTTGATAGGCTTAGGAAAGGAGCTTGCCAATAAAGGCAAGATTGCTGAGCCCGAGGAGTTTTTGATTGAGCAGGTCAAGGAGCTGACAGGCATACCTATACATTACTTTGTTTCCATAGATTTTGACGGCTTTAAAGATATAATTGATGCAGTAGACGGAGTTGACTTTAATGTGCCATACGATATGAGTTATGACGATCCTGCACAGAATTTGCACATTCATTTGAAGGCAGGTCAACAGCACCTTGATGGTCAGGCGGCACACGATTTTGTAAGATTTCGTCATAATAATGACGGCAGTGCTCCCGGTGAGTATGTTTTGGGTGACGAGGGCAGAGAATATTGGCAGCAAGAATTTTTAAAGGAATTGTTCAATCAGAAATGCACACCGAAGTATATCTCAAAAATAGACGACCTGTTTGCTGTTGTAAAAGAGAATGTCAGAACCAATTATACTATGAGGGACTTGATTAAGCATCTTGGACTTGTAAAGACATTGAACTTTGATGATGTTGGCTCTTATGTTCTTCCGGGTGAGGCGCAGTACATTTCGCCTCTGTGGTGGTATATCAATGATGCTGATGAAACAAGCGAGTTGATAAAAGAGGTATTTCTTCCTATGAATGAAGAGGAGTGGGAAAAATACAGAGCGGAAAACAGCAACGATAACCGAACGGCAACAGAGTATGGGTTGACAGGCGGCAGCAAAATTGAAACTACCGCAGAAGACGGAACGGCAAGGTCTGCCACTATCGGCTCGGCGTGGGATTAAAGATTACATAGGTCATAGCGGCAGCTGTGACCTTTTGCTGTTTTACAGATATATTTTGTTACAGTAAAACATACAATTATTATATGGTAAATATTTGATAAATTTGTAAATGTGACTTGATTTTACATATTATGAGTGTTATAATAAATAAAAAGATAGGAGGAATTTTTTATGGATTCAAAGGTAAGAGAATTATTAAACGATCAAATTAATAAGGAGTTATACTCTGCGTATTTATACTTAGATTTTTCAAATTATTTTGAAGAAAGAAGTTTAGACGGGTTTGCAAATTGGTACTACATTCAGGCACAAGAGGAAAGAGACCACGCAATGTTGTTCTACAAATATTTACAAAATAACAGCGAAAAGGTAACCCTTGATGCAATTGCAAAGCCTGATGTTGAGTTGACTGACGATATTACAGTATTAAAAGCAGGCTTAAAGCACGAAAAGTATGTTACATCACTTATTAATGACATATATGCAGCCGCATATAACGTAAGAGATTTTCGTACAATGCAGTTCCTCGATTGGTTTGTAAAGGAACAGGGAGAGGAAGAGACCAACGCAAACAACTTAATTGACAAGATGGAACTGTTTGGTTCTGATCCTAAGGGATTATACTTGCTCAACAGCGAGCTTGCAGGACGCGTATACTCTGCACCGTCGTTGGTGCTTTAAAGGGTGATAGCACATTTAGATTGTCGTGGATTATAGATGTCCGCGACAATTTTTGTAATAGGATAATCAGGGTGATATGGTATGGGAATGTTTGACGGATATATGATATGCAGTGACCTTGACGGCACGTTGGCCATAGGTGGTAGTGTCCCCGAAAATAATTCAAAGGCGATAAAATATTTTCAGGATAACGGCGGAATGTTTGTATTGGCAACAGGGCGTTCAATTAACTATTTAGAGAAATTGAAAAACAGCTTTGTCTGCGACAAATATATAATTGCGTGTAACGGAAATATTTTGTATAATATTCAGACAAAAGAGATTGAGAAGTATTATCTGTTGGATTTAAAGTCGGAGGATATTGTAAAAGATGTCATAGACAGCTTTGAAGGTAGATTGCAAGCGGTATCATATGTTGGAATGGAAGACAGAACATTATACGAGAAAAAGCCCAAGATAAATTATGAGGGTGCATATGCGGCGTTTGATTACAAAATAACCAAGGTTGTATTTACTACGGAAACTCCAGCAGATGCGATTGAAATTAAAAAATATCTTGAGGACAGATACAAGGATGAATATTCGTTAAAAAGAACGTGGGATACAGGTCTTGAAATATGGAATAAGGATGCCGGAAAGGCACAGATGATAAGATATTTGCGTGAAAGACTCGATAATATCCATACTGTAATATGTGCCGGTGATTATGAAAACGATATAGCTATGTTAGAGGAAAGCGATTTATCATATGCACCTGCCAATGCCTTTGAGGGTGCAAAAGAAGCGGCTGATATTGTTGGGGTATCCTGTGCGGAAGGACTAATTAATCAGATTGTAAGCGACTTAAAGCAAAAACTATCTTGATAAGCTATGGAGGAAGGCAATGACTCTTAAGGATTTAGGAATAGGAAAAACAGCAGTAATATCAAAGGTTGGCGGAGAGGGAGCCTTGCGTCAGCATTTTATAGATATGGGTGTAATACCCGGGGTGGAGGTCACGCTTATTAAGTATGCTCCTATGGGTGACCCTATGGAATTGCTTATACACGGATATGAGTTGACGCTAAGACTTGATGATGCCGAAAAAATAGAGATAACCGATGTGAGTGAGCAAAAAAATCAGCCTCAAAACAAACAACGTAAAATGGCAAAGAGAGAGCATCCGGGCTTTGGCGAGAGCGGTAAATATCATGTAAAAGCGACCGAAAACCCTTTGCCAAAGGACAAGACCTTGACCTTCGCTCTTGCAGGAAATCAGAATTGCGGAAAGACCACATTATTCAATCAGTTGACGGGTGCAAATCAGCACGTTGGCAACTTCCCCGGGGTAACCGTTGACCAAAAAAATGGTGCAATAAAGGGATATCCCAATACAGTGGTTACGGACTTGCCGGGAATATACTCTCTATCTCCGTATACCAGCGAAGAAATTGTTTCGAGGCATTTTATATTAAATGAAAAGCCGACGGGCATTATAAATATTGTAGATGCAGGAAATATAGAGAGAAATCTCTACCTTACTATGCAGTTGTTGGAATTAAATATTCCAATAGTGTTGGCACTCAATATGATGGACGAGGTCAGAGGTAACGGCGGAACCATAGATATTAATGCAATGGAGGATATGCTCGGCATACCTGTTGTGCCGATTTCTGCCGCAAAAAATGAGGGTGTAAATGAGCTTATAGCACACGCAATTCACGTTGCAAAATATCAGGAAAGACCGGGAAGAATGGACTTCTGCGAAAATGATGAAATGGGCGGAGCGGTACATAGATGCTTGCACGGAATTATGCACTTAATTGACGACCACGCAAAAGCGGCAGGCATACCAATCAGGTTTGCCGCAAGCAAGCTGGTAGAGGGCGACGAACTGATTATGTCAGCCCTTAAGCTGTCCGAAAACGAGATTGAAACGATTGAACATATAATCTGTCAGATGGAGCAGGAACGAGGGCTTGACAGGTCTGCCGCCATTGCGGATATGCGTTTTTCGTTTATTAAGAAGTTGTGCGACAGTACAGTTGTCAAGCCGAGAGAGAGCAAGGAGCGTAAACGCAGCCGCAGGATAGACAAGGTTTTGACAGGCAGATATACGGCGATACCGCTTTTTGTTTGTATTATGGCACTTGTTTTTTATTTGACGTTTAATGTCATAGGTGCGTGGTTACAGGGAATTTTGGAGGTTGCTATTGAGAGTATAACCGAAACGGTGGATTATGCACTAACGGCGTGGCAGGTAAACAGTGTGCTAAAGTCGTTGATTGTAGACGGGATATTCAGCGGAGTAGGCAGTATCTTAAGCTTTGTGCCGATAATAGTTGTCCTGTTCTTCTTTTTATCACTGTTGGAGGATAGCGGATATATGGCACGTGTTGCCTTTGTTATGGATAAGATGCTGAGAAAAATCGGTTTATCGGGACGAAGTATAGTGCCAATGCTCATAGGCTTTGGCTGTACTGTGCCGGGGGTAATGGCAAGCAGAACCCTTCCGTCTGAGAGGGACAGAAAAATGACAATAATGCTCACTCCGTTTATGAGCTGTACTGCAAAATTGCCGATTTATGGTTTTTTTGCCAATGCATTTTTCCCTGAATACAGCGGGCTTATTATGGTTGGATTATATTTTGTAGGAATAGCGGTAGGTATCTTGACTGCTGTTATTGCAAAGGGAACTGTATTTAAAGGCGAGGCAGTACCGTTTGTTATGGAACTGCCAAACTATCGTATGCCCGGAGCAAAAAACGTCGGTTTTCTGCTTTGGGATAAGGCAAAGGACTTTTTGGAGAGGGCGTTTACTGTAATCTTTGTTGCGTCAATTGTTGTTTGGTTTTTGCAGACCTTTGATTTCAGATTAAACATTGTAGAGGATTCAAGGGATAGCATTCTCGCATATGTTGCAGGGGTGATTTCGCCGATTTTTAAACCTCTTGGCTTTGGCGATTGGAGAATATCAACATCATTGATAGCAGGATTTATGGCAAAGGAAAGCGTGGTATCAACCTTGACAGTATTGACGGGCGGTACGGGAGATATAACCGCTCTGCTGACACCCCTTGCCGCTGTTGCCTTACTTGTATTTTGTTTATTGTATACACCCTGTGTTGCCGCGATTGCAGCCATTAAGAGAGAACTTGGCTTAAAATGGGCGGTTTGGATAGTCGTATTCCAATGTGCAATAGCGTGGGTATGTGCCTTTGTTGTTCAAACTGTTTTGATGATGCTGGGGATGAGATAATGAATATACAGAGCATTGTTGTACTTATACTTATTGTTGTGTTGACAATATTAGTTATAAAAAGAATAAAAAATAATAAGAAAAAATGTTGTTGTGACTGCGACAAATGCTGTATAAAGTGCAAGGGGCAGGATTAATCCTGTCCCTTGCTTCTGTCAGATTAAATTTTATAAATCCGTATCATTCAGATTATCCTTGATGTTTATGGTATACGCTGTATCGTTGTTGTAATATATTGTAACAGACATTACCTCTTTATCATCGCATCTTCCCAGGTTATCACTGTTTTTATAAATATAGTCAAGGCATTTAGCAATATATACCTTGTCCGTTTCGGTTCTTATGTCATCAATTTCTCCGCAAACCTCAACATACTTTATTCTATCTGCTTCAGGCATTACGTTATACAGTCCCCAATCGGAGAGCAGTGCTATCGTTTTTTTGTATGCAGAGTGTATATCATATGTACAGCTTTGCTGTGCCCACCCTTTTTTGTCGGTTATGAGGTTTCCTTTATCGTCAATACTCGGCATAGAACGAACTAAGTTTACCGAGGTCAAAGCGTCTGTGCAGTAGTCGTCATAGGATGCGGCAAGAATATCCTCACGCAGCGTATCGATAAGTGCATACATCTGTTCGTTTGTCAAGTTTGTCTCATTTGTACCGCAGGTTGAAACCCGTGCGGAAATGTACTCCTGTGCCACATCGGTGATAATCGGAAAACGGTCTGCCTTGACAGCTTTTATATCCATTACACTTTCATATAATGTTTTAAGTTCACCATTGATATTGCTGATTGAATAAAGACGTTCTATTGTATGTCCGTTTTTAAGAACATATTTTATGGGAATACGCCACATACCATTTCTGCTATCCGTACTATCCGCTATATCGAAATTATTAATTATTTCGCGATGCAATGCTGTTACCTTTGCTATGTCCTCGGCGTTATACAGTGCAGAATCGTGTATAGCCTCAGGTGCAAGCTTTACCTGTGTATGAACATCAGTTGTTGGATAATAATCTTCGCCATAACCATACTCAACAACGCTGGCAGATGCAATTTTATCCATATCGGGGACGCGGTTTTCAAAACCTGTTATATCAAACCCGATAAATAGATATATGCCAAACAGCATTGCAAGATATATAACCGATGGCTTTATAACTTTTTTGGGTCTGAAGGTACGTTCGGTAATCATTTTTGCACCTATAATTCCGATAATACCGGTGGGAATTGCAATCCAGAACTGTCTTCCATTACCTAAAAGAGATGATATATATATATAGCCCAGAAGTCCTGCACACACTGCCACTCCATAGATAAATACAGGGTTTAAAAACTTAAATGCCACAAGCTGTGAATGGTTTTCAAGGGCGCGCTTTTTGTATGCCACAAGACCAAGTGCGAAAAGTAATAATCCCAGAGCTATATATACATATATCATACCGTCGCATATGTGTATGTAGTCAGCGTAGATGCGACTTGAAATTGACATAGCGTTGTTATCCGAATAGCCAAAAAGATATATATAGCAAAGCACCTCTGAAACACCTTCAATAAATAACGGCAGAAGTATTACACAGTATGGTATAACTATGGAGGCAAACACGTTTGCTGTAAGTATAGATATTGCTGTGCCGAGTGCGGTTATAACAAACACGTACACAAGCGTCAAGCCTGCCCACAAAAATACGTCAGAAGGTCGAATACCTTTAATTGTAAGCATTATAAGCATATTGATTATTATCGGCAAAATCTCAAGAAGTGCCATAGATACCATATGTGAAAAATACAGCGTTTCACGACGTAGAGGCAGACTATGTATTGTATGAACCGCACTGCGATGATGCAAGTATGAAAACATCATAGCAGGTGTTACGATACAGCAAGTGAGTACCGCAAATAATGTGGGTATCACACCGCCTAAAAATGTCGAATGAGTTTGCGTATCTGTATATGCATAGAAATTAACTATATGATATGCCGGCACAACAGATGTAAGAAACAGTAAAATTGTAAATATCGCACCTAAATACCAATAGCGGCGTAAATCAGATTTTATAACACTTTTATTAACCAATGATTTCAAGGTCATAATCCATACCTCCCATCTCATAAATAAATATCTCTTCTAAGGAAAGGGGAACAACATCAAGAATAAGGGGTGAATATGCCCTTATTCTCTCTTCGATTTCCGTATAGCCGCCACGAAGAATAAGCATATCTACACTGCTGTGCTTTTCGTGATTTAATATATCAAGCGTACCGCGAAGTTTTTCAGGAAATCCGTCACGAAAAGCCGTCTGCACCTTATGAATATTGCCCTTAACCTCATCAATATCCTTTTCAATGACGACGACGCCCTTGTTCATAATCCCAATGTGGTCGCATACGTCCTCAAGCTCTCTTAAATTATGAGAGGATACAAGAACCGTCAGTTCACGCTCCGCAACGTCAGAGAGCATTAAATTCCAGACATTCCTCCTCATAAAAGGGTCGAGTCCGTCCACAGGCTCATCTAAAATCATCACGTCGGGATTTGCCGAAAGTCCAAGCCAGAATGCCACTTGCTTCTGCATACCTTTTGACAGACTGCGTATGTTGCGTTTTGTATCAATCTTAAATATATTGTTCAGGGCGTTAAATCTCTCGTCACTCCAATCAGAATAAATTCCGCGATAGTATGATGCCATATCCCTAATGGAATAACCCGGAAAGAAATAAAGATCATCACTTACATACACCATACGGCTTTTTATTTTTGTATTCTCGTAAACATCTTCTCCGTCAATGGTTATCTTACCGCTGTCAGGACGGTATATACCTGTCAGAGTTTTTATTACGGTAGTTTTTCCTGCACCATTTGGACCTACAAGACCGTAAACAGAGCCTTTTTCTACATTTATATTCGCTCCGTTAAGTGCGGTAAAGTTGCCAAATGTCTTAACAACATTATTTACATTGATCATCTGACATCATCTCCTGTTCTCTGTATATCTCGTTTATTGTTCGGATAAGTTCGTCTTTGGAAACTCCTAAAAAACAAGCCTGTTTTACATTGCCTTCAAACGCGGTTTTAAGCTCATACATTTCTGTTTTCTTTCTTATGTGTGACGCCGTTGCAACAAAGCTCCCCTTAGCACGCACCGAATATATAAATCCCTCTGACTCTAAGTCCTTATATGCGTGCTGTATGGTATTGGGATTTATGGTAAGCTGCTGGGCGAGTTCACGCACCGACGGAATTTTTTCGTTCTCGGCAACTGTGCCTGTAATTATAAGCTCTTTTATCTTATCCTTTATCTGTTCATATAGCGGTCGGTGATCCGACAAGTCAATCTGTATCATAAGATACCTCCCTTCAGTTGTTTTGATTGCAATCACTGTACTAACTGTATTAGTTATTATAATACAGTTAGTACAGTTTGTCAATAGTTTTTTAAAAAAGTCTAAAAAAATACACGGGATTGTTGCATTTAACACAACAGCCCCGTGTTTATATCAGACTAAATATACGTTTTTGTAATTTTTCTTCAAAACCTCAGCAGCGTTTTTAGCCGTTGAAAAATCTTCAAATATTCCGAATACTGTGGTTCCGCTGCCACTCATCAATGCCTTTTCAGAGCCGTTTTTCTCAAGTTCAGCCTTGATTTCGTTTATAACAGGGTATTTGACAGCGGTGACAGTTTCCATTATATTGCCTGCATTTTTGTATAATGACGCTTTATCGTTTAATTTTATTGCATTAACAACGTTTCTCACATTAAGTGTATTATGTCGGTTGTTTAAATCTAAGTTTTGATAAACGTATGCAGTTGAAATTGATTGCTCAGGCTTGACCAAAACATAGTATAGCCCGACAGGCTTTGGCAGAGGAGTGAGTATTTCGCCAATGCCTTCCGCAAAGGCACAGCCTCCCATAATGCAGAAGGGAACGTCGGCACCCAACTTAGCGCCAAGCCTCATAAGTGTTTCTTTTGAAAAAGGGTTGGACAAAAGTGTGTTTAGTGATTTAAGTACGCCTGCGGCATCAGCACTGCCGCCTGCAAGACCTGCACCGTGAGGAATATTCTTTTTAAGAATAATGTCTGCTCCGTAGTTTTTGCCGTATTCATAAAAGAATGTCATAGCCGCCTTATAGGCAATATTCCTGTCATCAGTAGGCAGAGTGGCATCGCTGCATATGAGATTAATTTTACCATCATCACGCAATGAAACAGTTACTTCGTCTGCCAGATTGATTTCAAGAAAGATAAGTTCAATATTATGGTACCCGTCAGCCCTTTTGCCGATTACATCTAATGACAGATTAATTTTAGCGTTACAATTAAGTGTTATACTGTTCATAATAAATCCTCCAATAAAACCGCCACATTAAGTGACGGTTTTATTGATTGCTATTCCTTTTTTTCGGTATCCTCTGATACTTGACCATCTATTATCGACTCTGTAACAGATGTTGCGATCTCTGCGTCTGCTGTTGCTGCAACTGTTACAAACAAAGCGTCAAATTCGTCGCCCTCAATCTTTTCTTTTTCAAGAAGGAGCTTGGCAACTTCGTTTAGCTTATCTTGGTTTTCTGTAAGAATGTTTACACAACGCTGATAGCATCCGTCAATAATATTTTTAATTTCATTATCAATTTTTGCGGCGGTATCTTGGCTGTAATCAACTGTGTGACCGTAGTCGCGTCCGATAAACACTTCGTTATTTTGATCGCCAAATGTTCTTGCGCCTAAGACTTCACTCATACCATATTTTGTAACCATTGATTTTGCAATGTTTGTGGCGCGTTCAATATCGTTAGAGGCACCTGTGCTGATATCGTTGAGCGAAATCTGCTCGGCAACACGTCCGCCAAGAAGTGAAACGATTTCCTCAAGCATCTCTGTCTTAGAGTTAAAGAATGTGTCCTCTTTTGGCAGGGATAAGGTGTATCCGCCTGCTCTGCCTCTCGGAATAATAGAAACCTGATGAACTCTGTTCTGAGTGGGGAGCATTTTAGAAACAACTGCGTGACCTGCCTCGTGATATGCGGTAAGTTCACGCTCACGCTCGGTAATCTTACGTGATTTCTTTTCAGGCCCTGCAACAACCTTCATTATTGACTCCTCAAGGTTTGCCATTGAGATTTCTTTCTCACCGTTGCGTGCAGAAAGAAGAGCCGCCTCATTCATAAGATTTTCAAGGTCAGCACCCGAAAAACCGATAGTTGTTTTGGCAAGAACTGATAAATCAACATCAGCGGCAAGGGGCTTGCCCTTTGAATGAACCTTCAAGATTGCCTCTCTTCCCACTACGTCAGGAGCATCAACAACAACCTGTCTGTCAAATCTGCCGGGTCTTAAAAGTGCAGGGTCGAGAATGTCAGGACGGTTCGTTGCGGCAATGATTATAACACCTTCGTTTTCGCCAAAGCCGTCCATCTCAACAAGCAGCTGATTAAGAGTTTGCTCTCTTTCGTCGTGACCGCCCCCAAGGCCTGCACCTCTGTGACGTCCTACGGCGTCAATTTCGTCAATAAATATGATACACGGCGAGTTTTTCTTTGCCGTTTCAAACAAATCTCTGACACGTGATGCACCTACGCCGACGAACATTTCAACAAAGTCCGAACCTGAGATAGAGAAGAAAGGAACGCCTGCTTCACCTGCAACAGCCTTAGCAAGCAAGGTTTTACCTGTTCCAGGAGGACCGACTAACAAAACACCTTTAGGTATTCTTGCCCCCAACATACGGAAGCGGTCAGGAGTTTTAAGAAACTCAACTATTTCTTGTAATTCGGCTTTTTCTTCATCAGCACCGGCAACATCGGCAAATGATTTTTTAGTCTTGCCGTCAGCAGTAACTTTCGCCTTGCTTTTGCCAAAGCTCATCATATTGCGGCCGCCACCGCCTCCACCGCCTGCTTGCTGCATAAAAACAAACCAAAATACCGCAAGGATTATAAACAATCCTAAGGTAGGAAGAAGTGTCAGCCACCAAGGCGGACTGTAAGGCAATGGCGTTTCAACCTTAAGTTTACCCTCGTTAATTTGGTCTTGCATTGCAGAACCGGCATCTTCTTTAAGTATCCAATAGCCGGGAACTTCTACCTCCATTTTGGTGCCGTCTTTTAATGTAGCAGTGGCAACATCATCAACAACGGAGAGCTCGGAAACATCTCCCTGTTGAATTTTTAAGATTAAATCGGAATATATATCTTTATCCTTTTGTTTTGGTGCGGATGTAAAAGAAAAAATTGCTACAATGACCGCAAACAAAAGCAGATAAAAGGCAATTCCTTTTAATGACTTTTTCACGTTATATCCTCCTATAATGTTTTCTGATACAAAACAAAAATAATCTAATTAAATAAAATGTTCTCCGAAACACAGAAATCTGCGATTTCGTTTTGTTTCGTGAGGTTATTATAACATATCAACAGAAAATCTGAAAGATTTTCATACATTAGCAAAGAAGCACACCATAGGTGTTGCGGAGTGTTATGTTCAAATGTTCTCTCAGGCATAAACAAAATCTATGATTTTGTTTATGCCGTGAGGTTATTATAACATATCAATAGAAAATCTGAAAGATTTTCATACATTAGCAAAGTAGCACACCATTAGGTGTGGCGAAGTGTAATGTTTCAATGTTCTCTCAGGCGTCAAAATCTTTGATTTTGGTAACGCCGTGAGGTTATTATACCATATGGCACACCAAAAAACAAGTCGAAAAGCAAATAATTTACATAATATTAAAAAAAGATGTGCATACTGATGATTTTGCGGTGGTTATATTGAAAATATCTGAAAAATATGTTATAATATTAACAGGAATAATTAACCATAAGGAGAACATATGTCGATGTAGTATATTAGGGACGAAAAGTGAATAAATCGGCTTAATATAGACAAAAGTAATGATTGGGCGACATATGAAAGTTACAGTCTTTACTTTTGCCTTTTTAATTTGTAAAAAAATAATGGGAGGGATTTTAATGAAGGAGTCAGTAAATTTAAGGCATGGATATAAGTAGCAGTTTGTTCTGACTGCCGATTATTCATGCCTTTTCCATTTCACAGCAACATCATACTAATAATTTTAGCAAAGGAGCAGTAAAATGAAAAAGATAATATCGGTATTATTGGTTTTTACAATGCTTAGTTCAATAGTCAATGTGTCTTTTGCAGAAGAAGTTGAGCAAGGCAGTGTTATTTCTTATGGCGTTTCGTCTATAAGTGATAAAGAATTAAATGATATAGTTACAAATATTGATACAGGAATGGTATCTGTGCAATGTTCAGATGATGAAGAAAGCGACAGTTGTATTCCGAGCAAAGAACAGCTGATTTCAAACGGAGATAAGCAAAATATTGCTTCAACACTGGAAAAAACGGCAAATAATAGCCTTACAGCTTATTCAGCAACGGACTTTACATTTAACGCCCATCTTCTGACATCATTCAACACAATAACCGGTCCTACTATCGGAAACGGTGCAAACGAACCTAAATTTTCATATAATAGTTTTTTAAAAGAAAATATATCCGATTATTCAGGAGAATTAACACTAAATTTTGAGGATTTGGTTTTGGATGGCAGAAACGGACTTGATTTGCGAATTGGCAGAACATATCAAACCGTTGCGTCAAACACAGGTGAAAAATCAATTATGATTTTACCGGATGAAAGAGGATACTTGCGTAATAACCTTGTCAACAGTTACTCAACATATCTTCTTGACAGATATAATCTCGGTATGGGTTGGGGATTTAGTTTTCCGTCTGTTCAGATAGAAACTGAGTATGTTCCGCAGGAGGTTGTAGATACATATTATTACGATGAAGAAACCGAGCTTTATTATCATTCCGGAAACGGAGAGGTATATCAAGTTCAGTTTACAGCAGATACAACAGACAGTAATTTAAAAGGTTATTACAATAAGGATATTCAATTTAATAAAGATGACAGAGGCTATTCCAACGGAACTGTTACTTCATATTATTCAATGACCCTTGCCGATAAAACAAAACAGTATTTCGCAAAAGACGGAAGACTTATCGGTATTGTTGACAGATTTGGAAATGCTATTAAGTTTGAACATACTTTATTCCCGATAAACAATAGAGTACCTGAAGGAAATTTCAAGTACGATGATGATATGTGGATTTCATCAACAGACAGTAAGGGAACGTATGATGCATTTCCATTAGAAGAAACCGATATTGGAAGTAATGATGGACACGTAATGTATTTCAGACGTAATAACGAGGATGGCGATGCATATATTATCTCGCAGCCTATTCAAGTCAAACCATCAACTGATTACAAATTAGGTATAAGGCTTAAAAGTGAATACGAACCGAATGTCAAGGTTGAAATAATAGGTTATGATACTGCATATAATCACAGTCACACAAGGACATATTGGATAGAGGATTACGGTACCGATTGGTATAATTACGAAAAAACATTTTCTATGTCAAGTGCAGTGAGGTATATTCAGATAAAAATAAGCCCGGACTATGCTAAAAAAAATGTATATTGATACAGTAAGTCTTGATGAACCGCAACCGCTCATTTCCAAAATAACGGATAGTGTAGGCAGAGTAATTACATTTGAATATAGCGGCGATTTATCAACAGGAGGATCCGCAGAGGGAAGCGTAACATTAACTGTGACATCTCCTGACGGAGCTGCAACAAGAACATTGACCTATAATAAAGAAGTAATTGAGTTTGTCACAGAATATCTGAAACACGATGAGCAAAGGTTATTTTGGTATTTAAACAGCAGTTCTACCGAAGGAGCAGACGGAGCAACGGTTAAGTATACATACGAAGGTGGAACGACAACAAACGAGGACGGCTCATTGAATTATCCAAAATTGTATTCAAGGTATGATACAAAAACACATTCTGATTCTGACGGTTGGTGTAATAAACCGGTCTTAAACAGTGTTAAATATAAAGACAGAAAAAAGATTTATGAATACGAAACTGTCAGAAAGCACTTAGGCGATGATGGATATTATGACACTTTGAGAGTAAAAAAGAAATACGATATGTATGCCTATGTTCCCGACGGTGAAACAAAAAGCAAGTTTAAAGGTGAACTTGGAACGGTTAATTATTCATATTCTGGAATGTATAACGGAAATGCTTTTGACAATGAAAGCGGCTATCCGACATACACCTTTGATGATGAAACAAACTTAAATGAGCGTTGGACAGTTACAAAAGCCGGAAAGACAACAGACAGCATTACATTCAGTAATTGTGCGGTGGTTGAGCAGACAAGCTTATCCGGTGACACAGCGGTAAAATCCGTGTATACCAATCATCAAACATTTAAAAACTCACCGACACAAATTAAAAACACTGTGACACAAGGTGGGACTTCAAAAGATACATATGTTGTATATTCATATAACGATTGGGGCGGCATTGCAACAGAATCAAAGGAAGTTGACGAAGGTACAAAAAATAATAGTAATTTATTTGAAAAATATATTACCACCTATGAATATGAGCCAAATTGTCATTATGTCACACGAAAAAGCTATTACAACAATATAAATAAACCGCAAGTGTCAGAGATAAACACATTTGATGCAAACGGGCTGCTTACATCAAGTGAAAATGCCGTAGGCGAGAAAACAGAATATCATTATGACAATGCGACGTATCCGTTTCTCATAACAAAATCAACAATGAGTGACCCAATGCATTTTCATAAGCTGCTCGGCGGAAATAGAATTGTAAACTATACTTATGATTCCTACGGCTTATATCCTGTTACCGTATCAGAAAGCTATGATGCCGGTACTGCTGCAACAAGCTACACTTATGATTATATAACAGGTGATTTATTGAAAGAAACCCTGCCTGACGGCTCAGATACACAGTATATATATTATTCTGACGGAAAAGTTAAATACATATATTCCCCGTTTGCACAGTATCTTGACGGCAGAGTATTCTATACAACGGAATATCATCGGTATCAGTCAAATACAATGCTTGATGGATATAATGACGAAACTCCTGTTTATGAGTTGGAACAGATAACTTACTATCATGTATTTCCTGACACAAGCACAACCACTCCATATATGGGCGACTTAAATCTATATGATTCCGTCGGAAACCTAAAACAAAACCGTAGGTTTTATTTTAAGGAAGATGATACAAGTAAAATATATGTAAGAGCAATATCTAATTATTATTACGATACTTTTGATAGGTTGATTAAAAGCGTTGATGCAAAAAATAACACAGTACATTATGCTTATGACGGATTTGACAGACCTATTACGATAACAGATGCAGAGAATAATGTATATAGATATGATTATAATTCTACGCAGAACAAAGTGGATTTGAGTCTGAACGCAAGAAAATTGATAACGCAATGTTTTGATTTGTATGGAAATGTTATAGAAAACATTGCTTATCCAAACGGCACAGCCACACAGATAAATGAAAGTTATGAGTATGATTTGAATAACAATGCAGTCAGCTATACAAATGCAAACGGAAATGAAACAACTTATCTGTATGACGCTGCTAATCGCTTGAAAGAAATAACCTTACCTGATGGTACAAAAGGAACATCAAATTATTCTGCGTTTAATAAGCCTACGTTTGAAAAACTTTACGATGCAAACGGAAATGAAAAATCTATGCGGACAACCTATCGGAATGAAAAAGATGATTTAAGAATGAAGTTTTTTGGATTTGACGGACGACTGGTTGATTCTAACGGCTATTCTTCAGATGCAAAAGGCAGAACAACTTCAATTCGTGAGGGTATAAATTCTTATTCATTGACCTATGATGAGCTTGACCATCCTATCATTTTAACAAGCGGAACAAGTCAGATTCATAGGAGGTATAATTGGTTTGGTGAAGTGGCTGCCGCATCTACGGACGGAAATACTCCGGAAGTCAGATATGGTTATGATTATGTCGGTAATTTGAATGCCAAGTTGCAAAACGACACATATTATATGGCTTATGTGTATTCAAGCATAGGAAAAGTGATACAAAGTCAAATGCCATCTGAAAGAATAGAAAACTATACTTACACTGCAAACGGTAATTTGGACACTATTGTTTCGGACGGTAAAACCTTTGATTATGAGTATTGTGATACAGGATATGTAAAAAGCATAACATATCCGAACGGCTTGAAAACTTCATACGAATATGATAATATAAATCGTATAACAAGCTTGATGACATCCAAAAACGGAGCGACAATTAACACATTTGAGTATGAATACGATAATAATGGCAACACAACCAAAGAAATACACAACGGTGCCGCGACGTTGTATTCTTATGATAATCTTGACAGGCTTGTATCCGTAACATATAGTGACGGAACATCTGTCGCTTATGAGTATGACACCTTGAATAACAGAACTAAAGAAACTTACTCAAACGGTGATGTTAAGAATTATGTATATAACCATAAGTATCAGCTCACAGAAATTAAATTGAACGGAGCGGTTACAGATACGTTTACTTATAACGGAAGCGGTGCTGTGGTAACTCATAATAACAAAACCTACACTTATGATGAATGGGACAGAATGTCAGGATATTCGGACGGAACAAGTACCTATACTTATAAGTATGACGCAAACGGAATCAGAACTCAAAAGAATGACAAGCAGTATGTTATAGATAAAAATAATAACGTGGTTGCGGAAACCGACAGCACAGGAGCAATTACTGATGAAATCCTTTGGGGAAATCAGCCGCTTGCAAGAAAAACAAACGGCAGCTGGTATTATTACATCTATAATGCTCACGGTGATGTTGTCGGACTTGTCAACGATTCGGGAACGATTGTTAATACTTATGAATATACGCCGTGGGGTGAAATTAAGAGTGAAAACGAAACCGTTGATAACCCGATAAAATATGCCGGAGAATATTATGATGATGAGCTTGATATGATATATCTTCGTGCGAGGTATTATGCTCCAAGCATAGGCAGATTTACAAGCCTTGATATTGAAGAAGGCGAATTATCAAACCCGCTTGATATGAACAGATATGTGTATTGTCGGAATAACCCCATTAAATATGTTGATCCGAGTGGAAAGTTTGCTGTTACGGCAACTGCTGCTGCAGTAGAATTGGCTCCTTATATTGCGGCTGGAGTAGCTGCTGCTGTCGGTGCAGGAATAATTTATTATAAAGAACATACTAAAGGTGCACGTGGAAGCACACATGACAAGCACACGAAAAAAAGGCCGGGTGCTCCAAGTAAAGCGAGTAAGAAGCCCGGTTGGAAAAGCAGATCAAATAAAAAGAAACCATGATTAACGGAGGAAAGAAAATGAACTCAAAACTAAGTAGCATTATGAAAAATGGTGAACTTGTGGCATTATACTCAGATGAAAATAACACAGAAAATTTTATGGTTGGATATATTTGCAGAATGAAAGATAACAAAATAATGATTTTGAATGTTGGTATTCACGGCGAGTATGATGGATTTACGGGGATATATGCAGATGACATATTCAGAATAGAAACCGGGAGCAAATATCTGAATAAGATTGAATTATTACAGAATTTCAACACTGATGAATTTAAGTATGATGAATGCGAGGATATATTTTGCAGTTTAATAAAAATGGGTGTTGACAACGGAAAAATAGTAGCATTTGCTAATGAAGATGGTGAAGAAATCAGAGGTTTTGTACTTGATAATAGTAAAACGATCAACATTCAAGAAATTGATGAATATGGAGAAGTTGATGGTGAGAATATTATCAAGATTGAAGATGTATGTAAAATTACGGTCGATGATGTGGAATGTCGTGATATAAAAAAACTGTATGAACTGAAAAAGGCTAAAAAAAGATGTTAGTTTAATAACTTGAGTTTATGGAGAATGTATCAAAATACATTCTCCATAAATTGACGCAGTATTATCATAAAGAAAATGATTCACCAAACAAATTATTCGTTTGTAGTGTTAAAATAGATATGTTACATTAAAAAATGACAACAACCAAAAATTGTGGTAAAATAGTTTCGACGAAAAAACAAATCCACAAAAGAAAGGTTGTTGTCGAAATGAGTATAACATATACAGCAGCAAAACGCAAGAAAATTTGTGATTATGCAATAAAACATAGTAAAATGAAAGCACACGAAATGTATGGTGTGAGCAGACCAAGCATAGATCGTTGGTTAAAAAGATATGACGGCACAAAGCAATCATTGATTGAATATCCAAGAACACCAAAACATCATCCAAATCAAAGTACTTCTGAAGAAATCAAATTAATATGCGATATGTGGGTAAAAAACAAAGAATTTGGTGTAGATTATATGTATGGCATATTAAAGAGAAAATATGGATATACAAGATGCAGGGGAACAGTATATAATGTTCTTCGCCGTGCAGGACTAAAATATAAACCGCCAAAGAAGAGAAGAAACAGAGCTAATAAAAAATACAATGGTGCGGTAATACCGGGCGAAAAGCTTCAAATGGATGTAAAATATGTACCAACTGAATGTTTAAACGAAAAACAAAAGGCAAACAACGAGAAATATTATCAATGGACAATAATTGATGAGGCAACGAGTTTAAGATTTATGTATTGGTATAATAGCAAAGAAGGCTACAACTCAGTGGATTTTGTAAAGCGAGCACAGAAGTTTTTCCCCTTCAAAATACTAAAGATACAGACAGATAACGGATCAGAGTTTACGAACAGATTTGCCAACACAGAGGCATTATCAGAGTTAGACGAGTGCTTAAAAGGAGTCGGAATTGAACATCAATTAATCAGACCTGCAACGCCGTGGCATAATGGAAGAGTTGAACGCAGTCACAGAACTGATGACAAATTCTTTTACAGCAGATTGAGTTTTTATAGCCTTGAAGATTTAAACAATCAGGGAAAAGTATGGAAAAGAAAATATCAAAATATGTATCAAAGGAAATATAATTACTTATCACCGATGGAAGTATGGAAGAGATATAAACAAACAGGCATACATCCCATATATAATGATAACTTAAATAGTCTTGTCAGTCAATAGCAAGTAAATGCTCCGCACTATTGACAGACAATCCGATTTAAGTTTAAAAGCAGTTATGGGATTTAAGCAAAACTATGTTATCATTTTTTTTGGGTGCAAATGTAACATATGTTTGACAACTGCAGAATAATTTACATAATATTAAAAAAATAAATGCTTGACAAAAAACAAAATCCGTGATATAATTTACGAGTTGTAGTAAAGGGGTATAGCTCAGTTGGTAGAGCAGCGGTCTCCAAAACCGCGTGCCGTGAGTTCAAGTCTTACTACCCCTGCCATAAAAGGACAAGTCCCTTTTGGGGCTTGTTCTTTTATTGTAATGAGTTGTAACGGCACGAACTACCGGCACGCGGTTTTCCGCATTCAAAAACGCATATTATCCGCTGTGTGCAATCCCGGAGAATAGCGCAAAAAGCTTGATTCGGTCTTTATTTCTTTGGATACGGAGTCTTTATCCTTGTAATTCCCAATAGGTAATCTGTGCTGACATTGTAATATTTTGCAAGCTTAATTAAAGCATCAATCGGAATTTGTCTCTGTCCATTCTCATATTGAGAATATGTGTTTTGCTTTATGTTCAGATAATCTGCCAACACTCTCTGCTGTAAATTCGCATCCTCTCTCAGATCTTTTAATCGCATAATTATCTCTCCCTTTCCACAAAATGATACTTAATCGCGCTGGTAAATCTTTATACAATTATATAAAATCTCACTATGAGATATTGATTTTTATCTCGTATTGTGATATTATGTCTAAAAAAGATTATTTGAGCTGTTGCTATATGAAAAAATTGATTTCAATAATACACACGCAGATAAAGATGAAGATGAAAGAACAGAGCAAGTTTCCGATTATCCTTTCCTTGAAGAGCCTTCCACTGACGATTCAAAAAACTTCTTTACAGATACGGATTATTTGGAGTATTTTAGAAATCATAAAAAAGGACTTTGTATTGGTTTGATGTCAATATTTGCAACTATACTTTTATGTATAGCAGGCAGTTTTACAACAGTCTACAAATATAATAAGGCGGAAGATGCTTTAAACAATTCCTCCTAAAGAAGGCGATATCCAGGCTCTAAGCAAGCATAGTATCTGTCTATATTTATAAAAATGGGGCTGTCGCAAGTGAGTGAAATCACAAGCGGCAGCCCCGAATATTCTGTAATTGTCAAAACGAGAATAACAAATCTTAAAATTATTTGTAAAGAGAAGCCTTTCCGATATCGTTAAAGAGTTCCATCTTAAACTCAATTACCTTTTTCATAGCCTCAATACAAGGAGGATATATAGCGTTAGGTTCAATCCAACCCGGATTTTCTGCCAATACCTCACGGCATTTTTTATAAAAGGCAACCTTAATATCACTTGAGATGTTTATTT
>CACYTW010000017.1 GCA_902777435.1 uncultured Ruminococcus sp.
AGAGGTTATTGCAATACACGGTGACTCAACTATAATACAGGTGTACGAGGAAACATCAGGTGTTAAAATCGGCGAGCCGGTTGAAACAACGGGTGCACCTATGTCGGTTACATTGGGCCCGGGACTTATCGGCAATATATTCGACGGCATAGAGCGTCCGCTCCGTACCATAAAGGATATGTCAGGTGCGTTTATATCAAGAGGTTTAAGACCTGATGCTGTTGATATGGATAAAACGTGGGAGGTAAAAATAACAGCTAAAAATGGAGAAGAGGTTACACCCTGTGCTGTTATAGGTGAGATACAGGAAACATCCATAATCGTCAACAAGGTTATGTTGCCTCCTGATGTGTCGGGAACAATTGAGGAGATTGTTCCAAGCGGAAGCTACACTTGCAAAGATGTTATCTGTAAGGTAAAAACTGCTGATGGCGAAATAAAGGATATAAAACTTGTTCAAGAGTGGCCAATCAGAACTCCACGACCAAACCTTAAGCGTGAACCTATATCGGTACCCCTTGTAACGGGTCAGAGGGTAATTGACATACTATTTCCGTTGGCAAAGGGCGGCACAGCGGCTATCCCGGGCGGTTTTGGTACAGGTAAGACTATGACACAGCATCAGCTTGCAAAGTGGTCAGATGCTGACATAATAATATATATCGGCTGCGGCGAACGCGGAAACGAAATGACACAGGTGTTAGAGGACTTTTCAGGACTTACCGACCCGAAGTCAGGACAGCCTCTTATGAACAGGACTTTGCTTATTGCCAATACATCAAATATGCCTGTTGCGGCACGTGAGGCATCTATTTATACAGGTATAACCATTGCAGAATATTATCGCGATATGGGTTATCACGTTGCTATTATGGCGGACTCAACATCAAGATGGGCAGAGGCGTTGCGTGAGATTTCAGGTCGTTTGGAGGAAATGCCTGCAGAGGAAGGCTTCCCTGCATATTTGCCGTCAAGACTTTCTGAGTTCTATGAGAGGGCAGGATATGTAAAGACTCTTAACGGAAACGAGGGAAGTGTAACCCTTATCGGAGCGGTATCGCCTCAGGGCGGTGACTTCTCTGAGCCTGTAACACAGAATACAAAGAGATTTACAAGATGCTTCTGGGGACTTGATAAGAGCCTTGCATACTCAAGACACTATCCCGCAATTAATTGGCTGACAAGTTACAGCGAATATACTGATGATTTGGCTCCGTGGTACAATGAAAACGTAAGCGAGGAGTTCCTCCCTGCGAGAAACGAAATCGTGCGTATATTGAGAGAAGAAAGCTCCCTTATGGATATAGTAAAGCTTATTGGTGCGGACGTATTGCCTGAGGATCAAAAGCTTGTATTGGAGATTGCACGTGTTATACGTATAGGAATACTTCAGCAGAACGCATATCATATGAATGATACTTATGTACCGCTTTCAAAGCAGTTTATGATGATAAAGGTTGTTCTATATCTTTATGAAAAGTGCCGCAAACTTGTGGCAGAAGAGTCAATTCCCGTATCGCTTATACGCGATAGCGGAATATTTGAAACTGTTATTAAGATTAAATATGATATAGAGAATGACAAACTTGAAAAGTTTGATGACATTTTTGAGAAAATTGATGAGCTTGAATTTTAGGATTACGGCAGAAAGGTTGTGAATACAATGAGTATACAATATATGGGTCTTCAGGATTTGAGCGGTTCGCTCGTTGTGCTTGAGGGTATCAAAGGTGCTTCCTTTGACGAAATTGCGGAAATTACTCTTGATTCGGGTGAGAAACGTACCGGCCGTATTATAGAGCTGAACGAAAAATTTGCAGTTGTTCAGGTGTTTGAGGGAACCCAGGGAATATCTCTTGAAAACACAGTAACAAAGCTTACGGGCAAGCCTTTAATGATGCCCCTGTCAAAAGAAATTCTGGGCAGAACATTTGATGGTATAGGCAGACCTATGGATGGTCTTGGACCTGTCTACTACGACAAAATGATGGATATAAACGGTAAGCCTATGAACCCTGTTGCACGTGAATATCCCCGGTCCTTTATCCAAACGGGTATTTCGGCGATAGACGGCTTGGCTACATTGATTAAGGGACAGAAACTTCCCATTTTCTCAGGAAATGGTATGCCACACGATAATCTTGCAGTTCAGATTGCAACTCAGGCAAAGATTGCGGACGAAGAGGGACAGAACTTTGCTATCGTATTCGGTGCAATGGGTGTATCCCACGACGTTGCAAACTACTTTACTTCTATGTTTGAACAGACAGGTGCGTTAAACAGAAGTGTTATGTTTATCAACACATCTTCGGACCCTGTTGTTGAAAGAACTTTGACACCGAGATGTGCCTTAACAGCGGCAGAATATTTAGCGTTTGAGCATAATATGCACGTTCTTGTTATATTGACGGATATTACATCATACTGTGAGGCGTTGAGAGAGATTTCGTCATCAAAGCAGGAAATTCCCTCAAGAAAGGGGTATCCGGGTTATCTGTACAGTGACCTTGCGTCATTGTATGAGAGAGCAGGTATGATTGAAAACAGTAACGGCTCTGTAACACAGATACCGATTTTGACTATGCCGAATGATGATATAACACACCCTATCCCTGACCTCACGGGATATATAACAGAGGGACAGATTGTTCTTGACCGTGCATTATCACAAAAGAATGTTTATCCGCCTGTGTCGGTATTGCCGTCACTTTCCAGATTGATGAAGGATGGTATAGGTGAAAAGTATACCACCGCGGATCACCCTGAAGTCAGCAATCAGTTGTTTTCTGCATATGCAAAGGTGCAGGAAACAAGGGCATTGGCATCAGTTATCGGCGAGGATGAGCTTTCGGAAACAGATAAGCTGTATATGAAGTTCGGACAGGAATTTGAAAACAAGTTTGTAGGTCAGGGCAGAGCAGAGAACAGAAGTATTGCTCAGACAATGGATATTGCTTGGGACTTGCTTAGAATTCTTCCTAAGTCAGAGCTTGACAGAATATCACCTGAGATGCTTGAAAAGAAGTATTAATTACAGTGCAAAGGGAGTGATAACCTATGGCAATGGTTCCTACCAAGGGAAATCTGATTGTTGCAAAAAACACATTGGCTCTTTCAAAAGTTGGCTATGCCCTGCTTGATAAAAAACGAAACATATTAATCAGAGAAATGATGAATTTGATTGATGAAGCAAAATCTTTGCAAAGTAAGATAGAAAGCACTTTTACAAATGCGTATTCGGCTTTAGAGCAGGCAAACATAGATGTCGGAATTGAAACTGTCGAAAAGATTGGGTATGCCATAGATGTAGATGACAGATTGGATATAAAATTCAGAAGTGTTATGGGCGTTGAGATACCTATTGTTGTATTGCCCGACGAAAAGATGAAGCCTGAGTACGGAATGAAGAATACGGCATCATCACTTGACGAGGCAGTAAGCTCTTTTGTTAAGGTTAAATATATGACAAAACAGCTTGCACAAATTGAAACATCAGTATTCAGATTGGCGGACAGCATAAAAAAGACACAAAAAAGAGCCAATGCGCTTAAAAATATAATGATTCCGAGATATGAAGAAGAAACCAAGAATATTCAAAATGCTCTTGACGAAAAGGAAAGAGAAGAATTTTCAAGATTGAAGGTTATAAAAGCTCAAAAGGGCAAAAAGTAATATTTATTATAAATATCTTGAAAAAAGATGTGAAATGTATTATAATATAATAAAGGTAAGACTGAAAACAGTGTAAAAGCTGGGCGGTTATGCCACCTTATTCCTGTACTTATAGTCGGGAAGGGAGGTGGTTGTTATGGGAAAATACATATTAAGAATTATATTTTTAATTATCGTGTTTCTGATAGCACTTACAGAAAAAGTAAGATAGCCCCCACCGGTCAAGTTAGGGCTATCTAAAAAACTCACTTGGCATAACCGTTTGAGGTCTTGCCTTTTTCTATATTCATTATACGCCCGACAGGCTTTTTTGTCAACCCATTTTAAGTAAAAATACTTTTTAACAGTCCATTTTTGTTATGTTTATTATAAATATCTTGAAAAAAGATGTGAAATGTATTATAATATAATAAAGGTAAGATTGAAAACAGTGTAAAAGCTGGGCGGTTATGCCACCTTATTCCTGCGCTTATAGTCGGGAAGGGAGGTGGTTGTTATGGATAATGAATACATAATTTCATTTATGATTATTATGTTACTTTTAGTAATTTCCATAAAAAAATAACGCCCACCGCCAAGTGAATGCGTTATTTTTCTATATAATTAATTCGTGGCATAACCGTTTGAGGTCTTGCCTTTTTCTATATTCATTATACGCCCGACAGGCTTTTTTGTCAACCCATTTTAAGTAAAAATAAAGAATTGGTGTTATTTTTTATGTGAAATTTTGTCTGCTGATTTTTTGAAAAGAACAAATCTCTGAAAGCAAAAGTTTAATAGTATAGTAAATGGTGCCGATATCAGCTTTGCAATTGTTTTGACCTCAATGTTCTTAGAAAGAACGGCAATGAATGCCGTTGAAAGCAGCAGCACAGATATATTGCCTGCGAGGAATGCCGCATATTTCTTAAAGCCAAACTTTTTATCTTTGTAGACAAACATAGAGTTCATAAAGTAGCTGTTGGTTGCCGACAGAACATATCCGCTGACATTTGATATATATATATTTATGCCAAGGATGTCACACATCACAAAAAATACTCCGTAGTCAATTAATGTGTTAAGAACGCCGACGCAAGAGAATTTAATAAACATTATTAAATTGTTTATATTAAATATCTTTTTCATATGAGATGTGTCCTTATTTCAAATTCTTACGTATGGTCAGCATATCGCCTATCATTTTCAATCCGTCACGTATTAAGCTGACGGTTGATTGCTTTTCGTTTGCAAGTAGCTTGACGGGAATTTGCGCAAGTGTCATATCTGCTTTTTTTGCTTTTGCCAAAATCTCAATATCAAAGCCAAATCCCATAACCGATAGGTTTGCAAACAGTTTCTTTGCAGAGTCTGAGCGATATCCTTTAAAACCGCATTGAGTATCATTAATATCTAACTTTAGTATGCAGTGGGTGATTAAAGAAAATATATGGCTTGAAGCAGAGCGAATAAAGCCGTATCTTTCAGATATGCCCGTGTCGTTTCTGCGTGTACCTATTGCTATGTCATAACTATTGAGTGCGTTTGCAAATTCGGAAACAGGTGTTAGGCCGTAGGCTAAATCAGCATCAGTAAAGATAACCTTATCTCCTGTTGCGGAGATAACACCTTCCCTTACAGCGTTGCCCTTGCCTCTGTTATCTGAATAGCTGACAATCTTCATTTTTTCAAACTTGTTGTCCTCTAAGTTGCGGAGCGTGGAGTCTGAACTGCCGTCATTGACCGCAATAAATTCCATATCGGGATTATCTTCTATATATTCCTTGACTTTATTTACTGTATTTGCAACTAAATTTTCACAGTTGTAAAATGGTATAATCAGTGAAATCATTAAGATTGCTCCTTATCATTTGTTACAGCAGAATGGAAAATACGTTTTCAAAAATATCACGCGTAAAGTATTGATTAAATTCAAAAAATCTGCCATATTTCTTGTTGTAGGCGATAGATGCTGTTGCGTCTATCTGTCTGCCGTCAATATAAAAGCATTTTTCAATATTATCATAATACACTTTTTTGTTGTTTATGTCAATTCTTGTCTGATTTGTACTCTCGTCAAATTCTATACTGCCTCCGTATGCCTCAATAACATTTCGCAAAGGAAAATACTCAGTGTTGTTTTCGGTATACATTGGATATTCAAGATGAACATTGTTAAGCCGTAAATCAGTAAAGTCTTTGCCCTTGATATATATTTTGGTGTTATCGTCAATGTTATAAATCTTTCGGAAGGAGTCGCGATAATAGTTATCGGATATAAATTGATTATATCCATATTTTGAATTTATATCTGTATTGTAATAAAAGCCGTCTGTGTTTGCTTTAGCGTTTGCCAAATTTTCGTTAATTATCTTTCTGTTGTCCATATAGCCGTCAACCAAAGGATAAGCAGAGATTGCCGTAATGACAAATACCAGGATGATTGAAGTGTATTTTGTAAGTGCATTTTCAGGGAGACATTCCAGAAAGATATCGGCCGAAACACATATCAGCGAAAGCACGCAAGGGAAAATATTTCTGTAACCAAAGGTTGTTGAAAATAGTAACATTCCTACGGACAAAAGTGCCGATAAAGTTATTATTGCTTTTTCGGTGTGTATTTTATTAAAGAAAAGAATAAAGCAAATATATAAATATGCGATTGTAGTTATAAGTCCCACAACAAGAGTAAAGTGGTACATTGAAAGAACGAGTGTTGATATTATGGCAATAACGGAAATCAAAGTAATACTTTTAATTTCGTTTCTGAATCGCAGAGCGAACATTGCAAGAGTAATTTCAAAAACCCATAAAGCACCATTCTTACCAAGTGCGATAAAATACAGATTGTCCATTCTTTTTATGAAAGAAACAGCTTCTTCGGAAGCCTCCTGAACAGTTCTTGCAGAGGTTGACGGTGATAAAATTACTGTTAGATAACCTATAATTATAAACAGTGGAAGAGCTAAGACAGATTTTGATGGTTTTTCGCCCTTTAACAATGCTGACAAAATATATAATATTGCAACAGCCGCCGCCATTGCACCGCCCTGCTCTGTTGTCGCACCGCACAAAAACATAATCAGTGCATATATGGGTTTAACCTTGTTTTTACTTACTGCCCTCTTTTGCACAAAAAGAGCCGCAAAAGCGAGTGTTGTGGGATAGATATAATTCATTGCTCCTGCCATCCACAACAGACTTTCTCTGAGAATTTCAGGCGAAAGACATAGGGTGCATAAAACACATACTGTTATAAATTCACATAGACTTGAATTACTTTCTGCAGATGCCTTGCGGTATAATACAAAAACCGAAATGAGAAGGAGAGGTATAACAATGAAGAATAAGCCATCCTTAAATATCAGAATAACCTCAAGCAGAAAATGGACAATTGCTCTGCCGTTCATATTTACATAGTGCTGATATGTCATACTTAAAAAGTTTTTAAAGCCGCCTAAAAAATATGTGGCATATATAAAGTCGTCACCATACAAAGTGGTACATTTGCTTATGATGACAAGGGGAGTGACAGATAAAATTAACAATATTAAAGATAGGTATTTTTCTGATTTGACTTTCATTGGTATACCTCTTTTTCTCACAGAAAAGGGGGAATTATGACATTCCCCCTTTAGATATTGTGTGATGTAATTTAAAAACTAAATCTTTTCAACTGCGATAACAACTTTCTCTCCGTTGATGTTCCAATCCTTGCCGTTGTCAGTTGAGCCTGATGTAATCGTATCTGCAAGTGTTTGTGACTTAATTTCTTCAGCGTTGTTCTCAAAGATTTCAGCAATCTTTTCGCTACCGCTGAATGTAACGGAAATTTTGTCCATAACCTCAAAGCCGCTATCCTTACGCATTGTCTGAATTTTGCTTACAAGTTCACGGACAAAGCCTTCTTCGATAAGTGCGTCATTTAAGTTTGTATCCAGAACAACAGTGAAGTTCGCCTCGCTTGCTGCAACAAAGCCGTCCTTTTGTTTTGTGTCGATAAGTACGTCTTCTTTAAAGATTTCAACATCAGTATCAAGAACCGTCAGCTTTAATGCCTCACCACTGTTCAGTACTGCCATAACCTCAGCAGAGTCAAGCTTTGCAATCTCGTCAAAGATAGGACGCATCAGCTTGCCGTACTTGGGACCCATTGTACGCATCTGCGGTTTGAAGTTATAGCTGATGAACTTAGATGCATCATTGGTGTATTCAACCTCTTTTACGTTTAATTCTTCAAGAATGATATGGTTGTAGTCTGTGTTGATATCCTCACTTGATTGAACATAAATCTTGGACAATGGCTGTCTGTTTTTAATATTTGCTTCGTTTCTTGCGGCTCTGCCGAGAATAACGATTTTGCGGATTGCATCCATATCTGCTTCGATTTCAGGGAAGCTAAACGCCTCGTTATACTTAGGGAAGTCGCAGAGGTGGATGCTCTCAGGAGCATTTTTGTCAATAGATACAACAATGTTCTGATAGATTTCCTCTGTCATAAATGGTATGAACGGGGCACACAGCTTGGAGAAGTCAACCAAAACTGTATACAATGTCATATAAGCGGAAATCTTGTCGTCTGTAATTTCGCTTGCCCAGAAACGTGTACGACTGCGTCTTACATACCAATTACTGAGTTCATCAACGAAGTCTGTCATTGCACGTGTTGCCTCGGTAATCTTATAATTTTCAAGGTCGCTGTCAACAACTTTTATAAGTGTATTGAGCTTTGACAATATCCATTTATCCAAAACTGTGAGTTTAGCATCTTCAAGCTTGTATTCAGTTGGATTGAAATTATCAATGTCAGCATAGAGAACGTAGAAGGCATATGTGTTCCAAAGAGTGCCTAAGAACTTACGCTGTGACTCTGATACGTTTTTAGCTGAAAATCTGTTAGGCAGCCAAGGTGCAGAGTTAGAGTAGAAGTACCAACGAACCGCATCACTGCCCTGGTCGTTGAGAATATCCATAGGCAGAATAACATTTCCCTTGTGCTTACTCATCTTGATACCCTTGTCGTCCTGAACGTGACCGAGGACAACAACATTTTTATAAGGTGCCTCGTCAAACAGGAGTGTGGATATTGCCATAAGTGTATAGAACCAACCACGAGTCTGGTCAATAGCCTCTGAAATAAAGTCGGCAGGGAAGTTTTGCTCAAACTGTTCTTTGTTCTCAAATGGATAGTGAAGCTGTGCAAACGGCATAGAGCCTGAGTCGAACCAACAGTCGATAACCTCAGGAACACGTGTCATTTCGCCGCCGCACTCAGGACAACGCAGTTTAACATTGTCAACATAAGGCTTGTGTAATTCTATGTCGTCGGGACAGTTGATGCCCATTTCTTTAAGCTCTGCAACAGAACCGATAACGTGCTTATGTCCGCAGGAACATTCCCAAATCGGAAGCGGTGTGCCCCAATAACGTGTACGTGAAAGTCCCCAATCGATTATGTTTTCAAGGAAGTTGCCAAATCTGCCGTGCTTTATGTTGTCAGGCATCCAATTAACCTTTTCGTTATTTTTGAGTAACTTATCCTTGACGGCTGTCATTTTGATAAACCAGGTATCACAAGCGTAATACAAAAGCGGTGTATCGCATCTCCAACAGAACGGATAGCTGTGTTCAAAGGGAATTACAGCAAAGCATAAGCCTCTGTCCTTTAAGTCGCGGATAACAAGCTTGTCTGTATCCTTGACAAAAAGACCGCTCCACTCGCCCGTACATTCGATAAACTTACCCTGTGTGTTGACGTGGTTGATAAATGCCAGGTCATTATCCTTAGATACACGAGAGTCGTCCTCACCGAATGCAGGAGCGATATGAACGATACCTGTACCATCGTCCATAGTAACGTATGTGTCTGCAATAACTTCATACGCCTTGCCCTCAGGCTTTATGAATGTGTAAAGTGGAACATATTTTGTTCCGCAGAGGTCGGTGCCGACAAATTCCTCAATAATATTGATTGTTTCTTCTTTGTCAAAAACAGACTCAATCAAGGCCTTAGCCATAATATATGTTGTTCCGTCTGAAACGGTGAATTTAGCATATGTTTCATATGGGTTTACACATAGTGCAACATTTGAAGGCAGTGTCCAAGGTGTTGTTGTCCAAGCGAGGATATATTCATTCTCCTTGCCTTCAACCTGGAACTTTGCAATAACAGAGTTCTCTTTTACGTCCTTATATCCCTGTGCAACCTCGTGGCTCGAAAGAGAGGTTCCGCAACGGGGACAGTAAGGCATAATTTTATGACCTTTATACAAAAGACCTTTATCCCAAATCTGACGGAGTGCCCACCAAACAGACTCAATATAGTCATTGTGATAGGTCACATAAGGGTTATCCATATCAGCCCAAAAGCCGACACGGTCACTCATTTCCTCCCACTCGCTCTGGTAGGTGAATACGCTGTCCTTACACTTCTTGATAAAGTCCTCAATACCATACTTTTCGATTTGTGGCTTACCGCTGATGCCCAAAGCCTTTTCAACTTCAAGTTCAACAGGCAGACCGTGAGTGTCCCAGCCGGCTTTACGCAAAACCTGATAGCCCTTCATTGTACGGTAGCGGGGAATTAAGTCCTTAATCGCACGGGTCAGAACGTGGCCTATATGTGGTTTGCCGTTAGCGGTCGGCGGACCGTCATAAAACGTGAAAAGCTCATTGCCTTCACGATTTTCTATACTTTTCTTAAATATATCGTTATCTTTCCAAAAATCAACGATTGCCTTTTCTCTGTCTACAAAGGAGAGGTCGGCTGATACTTTACGATACATAGAAGATACCTCCGATAATAAATTTTACATACTTATCTATTTTACAATAAAATCTGTCATTTGTAAAGAGGTTTATATGCTTTTTTTGGCTTATTCTTCAATAAATATACAGCTTTTTGAAATATATTTGCAAAATTGCGATACAGATTTATAAAAAATGCGTGACAAACAGAAATCTTTTTGTTATAATACAAACTGTATATTAGTGTCGTTTTAAATATTCGACAGAAAAGGGAGAAAAAATGCGTCTTAAAAGTATAGAAATGCAGGGTTTTAAGTCCTTTGCGGACAAGATATACCTTGACTTTAATTCAGGAGTAACCGGTATCGTAGGACCTAACGGCTCGGGTAAAAGTAATATATCCGACGCAATACGTTGGGTTATGGGTGAACAAAGCGTTAAATCACTCCGCGGCAGTAAGATGGAGGATGTTATATTTTCAGGCACAGAGGCAAGAAAGCCTTTGGGCTTTGCTGAGGTTACCCTGACTCTTGACAATACTGACGGATATTTTGATTTGGAATTCCCTGAGGTTTCGGTTACAAGGCGTGTTTACCGAAGCGGTGAGGGTGAATATTATATCAACAAGACTTTGTGCCGTCTTAAAGATGTTCACGAGCTGTTTATGGATACGGGTCTTGGCCGTGACGGATATTCTATTATAGGGCAGGGCAAGATAGACTCTATCCTCAGTACCAAATCAGAGGACAGACGTCAGGTGTTTGAAGAGGCGGCAGGTATTTCAAAATATAAGTACCGCAAGGCGGAGGCTGAAAGGAAGCTGACTCAGACAGTTGAAAATCTCACTCGTGTAAAGGATATTTTGAGTGAGCTTGAAGGACAGATAGGACCCCTTGAAAGACAGAGCGAAAAGGCGAGAAAGTATCTTGTGTTGCGTGACGAGATGCGCGGTCTTGACATCAATGTTTCGATTGTTGATATTGACAGAATAAAGGCGGAGCTGGAAAAGCTTACCGCTGATTTTGGTGTGCTTAATTCTCAGATTGCAGATATAAACGGTGAACTTTCCGAAACTGATGAAAAGATTTCGGCTATGTATGACCAAATGCGTGATATGGATGAGGAAGTTTTAAAGTATTCCGAAAAGGAACGTAACATCATCACAAGGATAAATGAGGGCGAAAAGAACATAGGTATTCTGCAAAATGATGCCGAACATAACAACGGAAATATCGAAAGATTAAAAATAGAGATAGAGGCAGTTTTAGAAAATATAAAGCTGAGTGAAAAAGAACTTGAGGGTCACAAAGACAGACTTGCAGAGCTTAACAGAGAAGCCGATGCCAATAAGACGGAAAGTGATGAGGTCAGTGCATTGCTTGAACGTGCAGGGGTGAAGGCAGGCGAGAAAAACATAGCTTTAGAGAACCTTAAGGCTCAAATCATAGATATTACATCAGAGCTTAATTCCTTAAGAGGTGCAATAGATAATTTAAAGATTTTAAGTGACAGCTTCGGCAAGCGAAAGAGAGATATTGAAGAGGAGCTTGCAAGCAGAGATGCCGAGGGCGACAGAATAAGTCAAAGTCTGAAACAGGCTGAGGAAGAGGAAAGCAAATGCAAGGACGAGCTTTCAAAGGCAGAAATTGAATATCGCAAAGCAGAAAATGAACTGAAAGCAGAAAAAGAAAATATCGAAAAAATGAATGCAGAGCGGAATAAGAGTCTGCTTGAATTATCGCAAAAGCGTTCGAGGCGTACTATGCTTATGGATATGGAACGTGAGTTTGAGGGATATGCCAAGGGCGTAAAAAGTGTTATGACTGCGTTCAACAAGGGAGAACTGAAAAGTAAGGATATTTACGGACCCCTTGCACAGCTTATTAAGACGGATAACAAGTACATATTGGCAATAGAAACAGCTTTAGGTGCGGCAGGACAGAATATAGTGACCGAAAGTGAGAGAGAGGCAAAGGAGGCAATTGCCTACCTTAAGGAAAAGCACTTAGGCAGGGCGACGTTTTTACCTGTTTCTGCAATCAAGCCTAAGAGGTTTGAGATGCAATCCGCAAAGAGCAGTAAGGGCTATGTTGCGGTTGCGGCGGACTTGATTGAATGTGACAAGAAGTATAACGATATAGTGAGCAATTTGCTTGGAACAACGGTTATCTGTGATAACATAGATAACGCTGTTTCTATGGCTAAGATTTCGGGACACAAGTTCCGCATTGTCACTCTCGGCGGTGATGTTATACAGCCGGGCGGTGCAATGACGGGCGGAAGTGCGGTTAAATCTACCGGCTCTCTGTCGAGAACGGGTGAGATAGACTCTCTCGGAAAAGAGATTGAAAAACTCAAAACCTTATCCGAGGACTGCGAAAACAGACTTGCTGCATCACGTGAGAAACTTGCCTTATACGAAACCACAATGGCGGATAGGTCGGAAAAGCTAAGCTCATTAAGGGCGGATTGCATAAGGCTTAAAGCGGAGAGAGAACATTATGCCGTTTTGATGGAAAACGCAAAGCAGTCCAGAGGACAGCTCAGAACAGAGGTTGATGAAATAACCAAGCGTTTGGCTGAAATCGAGAGCGAGAGCGGTGAAAAGAGCGCTCGCATAGAAGAAAGACAAAACGAGAGAGTGAGAATAGAAACCGATGCCGCTAAGACACAGACAGAATACAGTGAGCTATCGGGCGAGAATGAGCGTTTGTCGGGCAGACTTACCGAACTCAATATCAGACGCACAGCTATATTAAAGGATATAGAACTCGAAAATGAGAGAATAAGCACTATAAACGACAGCAAAGCTGAACAGTTGGAATCTGTCAATATCAAACGGGGCGGTATTGATACCCTCAAAGAGAGAAACAAGGCCATAGAAGAAGATATTGCGAAAATCAAATCTGATGGTGAGACGTTGGCAACCGAGGCGGAAAATTGCCGTACAGCAACGGACGGACTAAATGACAAACGCCGTGAGACCGAGCAGTTAATCAGAAAACTTCAAAATGACATAAAAGGCACTCAGGAACAAAAATTCAGTCTGTCACAGCAGGCTTCAAAGACGGAAACGAGAATAGAAAAGCTGACGGCTGACCGCGAGAATATCATTAACAGAATTTGGGAAGATTATGAGCTGACGTACAGTGATGCGGCAGAGATGAAGGCTGATGAAGATTTTGATTACAAGGTTGCATCAGAGAGAATACGTGAGTTGAAGGCTCAGATTAAATCCTTAGGCAACATCAATTTGGACTCCATTGAAGAATATAAAAGTGTTAAGGAAAGATTTGATTTTCTTACAGTTCAGACAGAGGACTTGGAAAAGGCAAAGGCTGAGCTTGACGGCGTAGTAAATGAAATGATGCAGATTATGCAAAGCAGATTTGCAGAGCAGTTTAAAATAATAAACACAAACTTTAACCGTGTTTTTTCAGAGCTGTTTGGCGGAGGCAGAGCCAATCTTTCATTGACAGAGCCTGACAATGTTTTGGAAAGCGGCATAGAGATAGAGGCACAGCCACCGGGCAAGAAACTGCAAAGTTTGTTGCTGTTGTCGGGCGGAGAGAGAGCTTTTACCGCTATTGCATTGTTGTTTGCGATACTTGATGTAAGACCCACACCGTTTTGTATTTTAGACGAGATTGAGGCGGCACTTGATGATGTAAATGTTTACAGATTTGCCGACTATCTTAAAAAGTACAGCAAAAAGACACAGTTTATTGTTGTTACTCACAGAAGGGGTACAATGGAGGCGGCAAACATACTCTACGGTGTTACAATGCAGGAGAGAGGTGTGTCTAAGCTGTTAACCCTCAATATTGATGAGGTTGGGGTGAAAGTATAAAACAAAAAATAATTGCCGATAATCAGCGGCGGAACGGAGACAAAAATGGCATTTTTCAGCAAGATAAAGGAAAGTTTAAGCAAGACAAAAAATTCTATAAACGAAAAACTTGAAACCGTAATCAACACCTTTAAAAGTGTTGACGAGGAGTTGTTTGAAGAACTTGAAGAAGTTTTAATAACGGCGGATTTGGGTGTTAATACCTCGGTTGAAATAATAGACCGCCTGAGAGATACGGCTGATGAAAAGCATATTGTAGATGCAAACAAACTAAAGGGGGAGCTTGCCCACATCCTTGAAGAGATTTTAAATGAGGGCAAAAGCTCTAAAATGCAAGTGTACGGATTGCCTGCGGTTATTATGGTAATCGGCGTAAACGGAGTGGGAAAGACCACATCTATCGGTAAGCTTGCAAATATGTATAAAAAGCAGGGCAAGAATGTTGTTATCGCCGCGGCTGATACATTCCGTGCCGCCGCGATTGAACAGCTTGAGGTTTGGGCAGACCGCGCAGACGTAAGAATTGTTAAACAGCAGGAGGGTTCAGACCCTGCGGCTGTTATCTATGATGCCATAAATTCCTGTAAGGGTAAATATGTTGATGTGTTGTTATGCGATACGGCAGGCAGGCTTCACAATAAGAAAAATCTTATGGAGGAATTGAAGAAGATTTACAAGATTTTGGACAGAGAGCTTCCCGACAGTGCGAAAGAGGTTCTGCTTGTCCTTGATGCGACCACAGGTCAGAATGCAGTAGCACAGGCAAAAGAGTTCAAAGAGGCGGCGGACATCACAGGTATAATCCTCACCAAACTTGACGGTACTGCAAAAGGCGGTATAACATTCGCAATCAAAAATGAATATGATATTCCTGTTAAGCTTGTGGGTGTCGGTGAAGGAATTGATGATATTGAGTTCTTTGACTCTCACGAATTTGTGAGCGGAATAATCGACACTGATGAAGAATAGTATATTAAAAATTGTAAAATTTTTAAAAAAGTTTAAAAAAGTACTTGCAATATAAAAAGTTGTGTGATATAATACACAGGTTGAATATGGGTAGTCCTCTGCCTTTTGTGTGGCACGAATACTTAGAGAAGAAAGGAAAATGTAAAAATGGATATTTTACAGCAAATTACACAAGAACAAATCAGAACAGATTTGCCTAAGTTTAACATAGGTGACACAATCCGTGTATATGTTAAGGTTAAGGAAGGAAACAGAGAGAGAGTTCAGATGTTTGAGGGGACCGTTATTAAGAAGAATAACGGCGGTATCGCTGAAACCTTCACAGTAAGACGTGTATCTTACGGCGTAGGTGTTGAGAGAACATTCCCTGTAAACTCTCCTAAAATCGAAAAGATTGAACTCGTAAGACACGGCCGTGTACGTCGTGCAAGACTTTTCTATCTGCGTGATAGAGTTGGTAAGGCAGCTAAGGTTAAAGAAAAGCTTTAATAGCTAAGACGGGGCGGTGGTTATTTGATAATCACCGCTTTATTTATAAGGAATATTAAATGCCGAAGGGTGATGATTTTATGGACTATATGGACTATAATGAAGTAAATGATAACAATGGAGCTAACGAAGAAGTTGAAACTAATCCCGTTGAAGTTGAAGAAAATACTGTTGAGGAAACTGAAAACAAGACGAATTGGGTGAAGGAATTGCGTGAATGGGTTATTGCCATTGCGGCGGCGGTTATCATTGCATTTGTAATCAGAGAGTTTGTTTTTACTCTTGTTAATGTAAAGGGCGCATCTATGGAGCCAAGCCTCCACGAAAATGACAGACTGTATGTAAACAGATTGTTCTACAAGCCGGAAAAGGGTGATGTTGTTATATTCAGACCTGCAACAGACCCTAAACGTCCATATGTTAAGCGTGTTATAGCAACAGAGGGCGATACGATTTACATAGACTTTATTACAGGTAATGTGTATGTAAATGACGAGGTTATTGATGAACCGTATATTAAAGAAAAAACTCACACATCGGAGGCGTATATCAACAGCCTTATAAAGAACGGAGATTACAGCAGGGATAACCCTATTGTTATTCAGCTGGGATATGTTTGGTGTATGGGTGACAACAGAAACAACAGCCTTGACAGCAGACAGCTTGGACCTATTCCCAAAGACGAGATTATAGGCGGTGCTGTTTTCCGCTTTTGGCCGCTTAACAGTATTGGCGGTGTTCATCAGGACGCTGAGGAAGTATCTTTTATGATTGACGGTGACGACTTCGCCTCCCTCGGTTAAGATTTTTCGGTTAAGATTTTTTACGGAAGGATGTGTTAAGCTATGGAACTTCAATGGTTTCCGGGACATATGGCAAAGACAAGAAGAATGATATCTGAAAATCTAAAGCTTGTGGATGTTGTTATAGAACTTCTTGATGCCAGGCTGCCGATGTCCTCCCGCAATCCTGAGATTGATAATATTGTCGGCTCTAAGCCGAGAATTGCCGTGCTTAACAAATGTGATATAGCTGATGATGCCGCAAATAAGTTGTGGCTTGATTGGTTTGAAAAGAAGAATATTACTGCGTTTTTGGCGGACAGCCGTTCAGGTTACGGATTTTCTGCCCTGTCGCCTGCAATTGATAAGGTGCTTGAAGAAAAGTTTGAACGTGACAGAGCCAAGGGCATTAAAAGACATAGTGTAAAAATGATGATTGTGGGCATTCCTAATGTGGGAAAATCGTCTTTTATCAACAGATTGTCGGCACGCAGTGCGGCAAAAACAGGGGACAGACCAGGTGTTACAACTGCAAAACAATGGATAAGAATTGCAGGCAAGTATGAGCTTTTGGATACCCCCGGAATATTATGGCCTAAATTTGAAAGTCCTGAGTGTGCAAGAAGGATTGCGTTTACGGGCGGTATCAAGGATGAGATTATGGACGTTGAGGAATTGGCGTTCTATCTTGTGGGCTTTTTGCGTGAGAATTATCCTCAAAATCTCATAGACAGATACAAGCTGTCTGATGCGGATATTGAACTTGAAAGCTGGGATATTGTTGAGGTTATAGGCAGAAAACGCGGTGCTGTTATATCGGGCGGAGAAATTGATATGCACCGTACATCTATGCTGATACTTGACGATTTCCGCTCCGCTAAATTAGGTAAAATCACACTTGAACTACCATAGAATATTTGTTTCAGCGAGAGTTAACTCTCGCTGTTTTGATATAAAAATTAATACGGAGGTACTGTAATATGTTGGACACAGCAGATATATATTATGAAAAAGGATATGAGTATATAGCAGGTGTTGACGAGGTGGGCAGAGGACCCCTTGCGGGGCCTGTCTGCGCCGCCGCAGTAATTTTGCCCAAGGGAATGATAATCGACGGAGTAAATGACTCAAAAAGGCTGAGCGAGAAGAAAAGAGAAAAGCTGTACGAGGACATAATAAAAAATGCGGTTGCATACAGCGTTGCCTTTGTTGAACCATCAGTTATTGATGAAATCAATATTCGTATGGCAACTCACAAGGCAATGCAAAAAGCGGTGAGCGACTTGAAGGTAAAGGCTGATTTTTTGCTTGTGGACGGAAATGACAGAATTGCCTTTGACGGAATTGAGTCAGAGTATGTTGTGAAAGGTGATGCCAGGTTTGAATGTATAGCGGCGGCATCTATTGTTGCAAAGGTGACAAGGGATAGATATATGGTAGAAATGGACAGCGTATATCCGCACTATGGGTTTGCCAAAAATAAAGGTTACGGAACAAAAGAGCATATGCTTGGCATAAGGGAATACGGAATAACCGATATACACAGAAAAACATTTATAACCGACAAGGTTTTGGGAAAGGTATAGTATATGAGCAGATACAATAAAAATCTGGGTGATTTCGGCGAGAGCTTTGCGGTAGATTTCCTGCTTGAAAACGGTTATGCAATTTTGGAGAGAAATTACAAGACCAAAACAGGCGAAATAGATATAATAGCGAGCATTGGCAACACTTTGGTATTTGTTGAGGTTAAGACGAGAAGCTCCGAAAAATACGGACAGCCGTCAGAGGCGGTGGGTTGCAAAAAGCGAAGTCATATGTTATCCGTTGCTGAGGAATACTATTCTGAGGATTTGCCGTACAATGAAATCAGGTTTGACGTGATTGAGATTATCGCAAAACAATTGAGTGATGGTGAAGTGGTTTTGCATAGCCTAAATCATATTGAGGGAATAATTATGGATTAAGGAGGAGGAAGATTATGTACAAAATTTTTGATGCACATTGTGATACGATTTATGAATTATCGGAAAGAGGCTTACCTCTTGATAAAAACGAATTGCATTTGGATATAGAGAGAATGTGGGAGTATAATACTTATATTCAAGTGTTTGCCGCATTTGTGGACAGAAAAGATATTAAGGTTTCGCCTATGAACCATTGCCTGACCCTGATGGATAAGTATTATACGGAAATAGAGAAAAACAAAGATAAGATTTCTGTTATTAAGACGGCAACTGATTTGCAAAAGGCGAAGCAGGGCGGTGTACACGCAATACTTTCCATTGAGGGTGCCGAGGTGCTGGAGGGGAGTCTTGCGGCGCTGAGAATGTATTACAGAATGGGCGTAAGGCTGATTACTCTGACCTGGAACTATGCCAACGAATTGGCTGACGGGATTACCGAAAGCCGAGGAGGCGGACTTACTGAGTTCGGCAGGCAGGCGGTTGCATTAATGGAGGAACTTGGCATATTGATTGATGTTTCGCATCTGTCCGAAAAGGGCTTTTGGGATGTTGCCGAATGTACAAAATATCCCTTTGTTGCATCGCATTCCTGTGTGAAAAATATTTGTGGACACGTACGCAATCTGACAGATGAACAAATCTCAGAAATAATAAGACGAAATGGCGTTATAGGTGTAAACTTCTATCCGCAGTTTTTGGACAACAATGGTGTGTGCGACATAGATAAGCTGTGCGAACATATTGAATATATATTGGCTATGAACGGAGAGAATACAGCAGCTTTAGGTTCCGACTTCGACGGGGTTGACTGTTTGCCGTCGGGAATTTGCGGTGCAGAGAGTATGAAGGACATATGCAAACGATTGAGCGCAAGGGGTATAAATGATGATATAATCCAAAAAATTGCATTTGATAACCTATACAGAGCCTTTTATCAGACTTTAAATCGAAAAAAATGATTAATTTTTTAAGAAATTTTGATACATATATTGCATTTTAGGGATATTTATATTAAAATAGATATAATGACGTATCTATGCATTCTTGAAATGTATGACTATTTTAAATTTAAAAACTCGGAGGTTACTAAAGATGGAATTACGACTTTCAGACAAAGCAAGAGCGGTTAGCCCGTCACCAACCCTGGCAATTGATTCTAAGTTTAAGGCTATGAAGAAGCAAGGCATACCGGTTGTGGGCTTTGGTGCCGGAGAACCTGATTTTAATACACCTGACAATATCAAGATGGCAGGTATCAATGCCATTGAAAATAATATTACCAAATACACACCTGCTTCAGGTACTCCTGAACTTAAGCAGGCTATATGCGACAAGGTAAAGAGAGATACAGGACTTGAATACAGCCCTGCTAACGTTGTTGTAAGCAACGGCGGTAAACATTCGCTTACCAATACATTTCTTTCAATTTGCAACCCCGGAGACGAGGTTATTGTTCCCGCTCCGTATTGGGTTAGCTACCCGGAGATGATTAAGCTGGCTGATGCTGTGCCTGTTTATATAAAGACAACGGAAGAAACGAACTTTAAGTTCACTATTGAACAGTTGACAGACGCTATCACGCCGAGGACACGTGCAATTGTGCTTAACACACCAAGCAACCCGACAGGTATGATTTACACTAAAGAGGAGCTTGAGCAGATTGCAGAGATTGCCGTTAAAAACGAAATATATGTTGTATTTGACGAGATATATGAAAAGTTAGTATACGAGGGTGAGCATATTAACATTGCAACACTCGGTGATGAAATACGTGACCTTACTATCATAGTAAACGGTATGGCAAAGACCTATGCTATGACGGGCTGGAGAATAGGATATGCAGTAGCAAACGAAAAGATTGCAAAGGCTATGGCGAATATCCAAAGCCACGCTACTTCAAACCCAAACTCAATCGCACAGGCAGCAGCCGTTGAGGCGCTAAACGGCGACCAGAGTTTTATTGATGATATGAAGAAAACCTATATCGAACGCAGAGATTATATGGTTGACAGAATTAACAAAATGGAAGGTATGAGCTGTTCTAATCCTAACGGTGCCTTCTATATCTTTGTAAATGTCAAGGAACAGCTTAAAAAGGAGCATTACGGCAAAATGATAAATACGGCTCAGGAACTCTGTAACGATATTTTAGACCGTGCTCTTGTGGCTTTAGTACCCAGTGAGGGATTTGGCGTTAAAGGCTATGTAAGACTATCGTATGCAACTTCTATGGAAGTTATCAAGACAGGTCTTGACAGAATTGAAGAATACCTCAGTGGAAAGTGCACAGAGGTTAAATATACTGATAATTCACTTGAAGGATAAAAGAAAGGGAAAGTTCCGTTATGATGAAAGATACTTATGAAAGTCCGTTAAATACAAGATATGCAAGCAAAGAGATGAAGTATATCTTCTCCCCCGATAAGAAGTTTAAGACCTGGAGAAAATTGTGGGTTGCTTTGGCAGAGGCTGAAATGGAACTTGGCTTGTCGGTTACACCTGAGCAGGTGGCACAGCTTAAAGAGCATCTTGATGATATTAACTATGACGTTGCAGAGGCAAGAGAAAAGGAATGCCGTCACGACGTTATGTCGCACGTGTACGCATACGGCGTTCAATGTCCTAATGCAAAGGGAATTATACATTTGGGTGCAACCTCTTGTTATGTAGGTGACAACACAGACATAATTATTATGTATGAGGGTCTTGAACTTATCAAGACAAAGCTTGTCAAGGTAATATCGCTTTTGCGTGACTTTGCAATGGAATATAAGGATATGCCGACTCTTGGCTTTACACATTTTCAGCCTGCGCAGTTGACAACAGTCGGAAAGCGTGCTTCCCTTTGGCTGTGGGAACTCATTATGGATTTAGAAAATGTGAATTTCCAACTGTCACGTGCAGCATTGCTTGGCTCTAAGGGTACAACAGGTACACAGGCAAGCTTTATGGAGTTGTTTGACGGTGACGTTGAAAAGGTAAAGGCTCTCGATAAAAAGATTTGCGAAAAGATGGGATACAAAAAGTTCTATCCTGTATCGGGTCAGACCTATTCCAGAAAGCTTGATTATCAAATGCTGTCCGTTTTAAGCGGTA
>CACYTW010000018.1 GCA_902777435.1 uncultured Ruminococcus sp.
CACTCTTATTATCTAACATCAATTGTTTACCTCTCTTTCTATTGATTTCCTCTCGCTCTGATTTCCATATCCTTTCTCAAACTACCATTTTTCAATTTCTCTAAGGAGAACCACTTTCTGTTTGTGATATTACTTTCTTTCGCAAAAGGATTTCTCAATGCTGACTTTTAGATAAATACTCTCTCTTAATCTAAATTTATATTACTATGGATACCCTCCGTATCTCCATCTATCTTCTCTATATATAAAGCGTCACACCGCCGTGTTTTAAAACTTTGTTCAGATTAATTGTAAATAGTCTTTATCCAAAGTCAAGATTAAATTCTCATTGGACCTTACCTCCTTTTGTTTTTTACACTTAAATAGTAGCATAAAAAATTATAAAAATCAATTGACATATTGCTAAAGTTTTAAAAAATTTTTTTGTATAAAAGGCAGAATATACGCAAGAAAACAAAATAAATATTTACAAACACGTATAGCTATGATATAATTAAAATGTTGGGCGTGTTTTCACACGCCTTTTTAATTATTAATTTGTGTGGAGCAAAATATTTTTTCTTCCAATTTTTTTCTTGGATAAAATTTGTCATATTGCAAACAATACTTTTTGTAAAATAAATTTGTAAATTGGAGGAAAATATATGAAAGCAACAGGAATTGTGAGAAGAATTGACGATTTAGGTCGTATTGTAATACCGAAAGAAATACGCAGAACTATGAGGATACACGAGGGCGATCCTTTGGAAATATTTACCGAAAGCAACGGAACTGTCATATTTAAAAAGTATTCGCCCATAGGCGAGCTTGGCGAGTTTGCATCACAGTATGCCGAGTCGCTGTCAAAGTCAACGGGGCTGCCTGCTTGCATAACGGACAAGGACAATATTATTGCGGTTTCGGGTATACCAAAAAAGGAATTGCGAGAAAAGAAAATTTCAGGGGACTTGGAAAAAATAATGAACTCCAAATCGGTTTATACAGCAAGTCCGGGTTCTAAAAACATTCAGATTGCCGACGAGAATGACAAGTATGAGGCAGGAGTTGTTGCACCTATCGTATTTGAGGGCGACAGTATCGGAACAGTAATTTTTATTGCTGAGCCCGCATCAAAGGTTGGTGAGGTAGAAAGCAAATTGGCAGAAACGGCAGCAGGCTTTTTGGGCAAGACTATGGAATAGATTTTAAAAGTGCATAGCGTATCTGACCTGTTTCATAGAATTTTGACAAGCCGTACGGAATGTTGGTGTAAATTTGTGGTTGGTTTCCACAAAAAAGCGTTTATTTTATTGACATATTGCCAATAAAGTGGTATTATAGTAATATATTTTCGAGAGGGGTGTAAGGGATGAAAATGTTTAGAGCCTTAAAGTCAAATAATTCATCAAAAGATGCAAATTGTTTTGCACCTTGCACTTGTGATTGTAAAAATAAATTTAATATTATCAGATATACAGACATTGCGTTAGCCGTGTCTGTTTTATTTTGCCTTGCCATAATTATAATTAGCGGCATTAAGGTCATTGATATTATAGGAATAATTATTATAAGCATAATTATAATACGCAGTTTAGAATTTAATGAAAAGGCAGTAAATCAAATCGTTTGAAAGGCTTAAACAGCAAATCATACGGGCTCTGCTTTTTCGGCAGAGCCTTTTTTAGTAAACGGAGGGTCATCAATGGACATCATTGATTTTCACACACATATATATCCTGAGAAGATAGCGGAAAAAGCCGTTGCCAGCGTAGGCGATTTTTACACATTGGCTATGACGGGCGAGGGAACCTCTGAGGACCTTATAGAAAAAGGCAGTAAGTGCGGTGTTACAGGCTATGCGGTCTACTCTGTTGCAGTAACCGCAAAAAACGTACAGACTATTAACAACTTTATTGCATCAGAATGTGATAAGCATAAAGAGTTTTATGGTTTTGGAACTATGCACGCTGATTTTGAGAATAAGATAACAGAGGTTGACAGACTTATACATATGGGACTCAATGGTGTTAAAATTCACCCTGACACACAAAAATTCAATATGGATGATGAGAGAATGTTTGAGCTGTATGATTATCTAAGCCAAAAAGGCATACCTATCATAATCCATTGCGGTGATTACAGATATGACTATTCTCATCCGAAACGCCTTAAAAGATTGCTAAGGGAGTTCCCTAAGTTGATTGTAATAGGTGCTCACTTCGGCGGTTGGTCTTTGTTTGATTTGGCGTATGAATTATTGGGTGACGAGAATTGCTTTTTGGATACTTCAAGTTCATTCGCTATGTTAGGGCTTAAGCGTTCAAAGGAGTTAATCAGGATGTATGGTGCGGAAAGAATGCTTTTCGGTACCGATTATCCTATGTGGGATACCCAAAAGGAGATTGACAGCCTGTTTTCAATGGAACTTTCAAACGAAGAAAATGAGTTGATTTTCCACAAGAATGCCGAAAAAATACTCAGTATAAAAAATAAGTAAAATAATTTTATTACATATAAAGCGTTAAAACGCTGTTAAAAATTCAATGTTAAGAGTGTTGACGACTTTGTCAACAAATTAAGAAAGGATGATAAAAATGGATATTAAAATTGAAAGGACAACGGCACCTAAGGAAAAGCAGACCGAGAATTTGGGCTTTGGTAAGATATTTACCGACCATATGTTTATTATGAATTATAACAGAGAAAAAGGCTGGTATAATGGGAGAATAGTTCCTTTTGGAAGTATCGAGCTTCATCCTGCGACAACTGTTTTCCATTATGGTGCAGAAATATTTGAGGGCTTAAAGGCGTACCGCAGAGCAGACGGCAAGGTTCAACTGTTCCGCCCTATCGAGAACGTAAAAAGAATGAACAGTTCGGCTGAACGTATTGGACTTCCGCAGATGCCTGAACAGGATATGCTTGAGGCTATACTTAAGTTTGTTGAGATTGAACAGGATTGGGTGCCGTCAGGCGAGGGTGAGTCTCTCTATTTAAGACCCTTTATGATTGGTGCTGACGAGCATTTGGGCGTTCACTCAATCGAAAATGCAATATTCTATATCATTGCATCGCCAAGCGGAAGCTATTATACAGAAGGCATCAACCCTGTTAAAATTATGATTGAGGAAGAAGACGTAAGAGCTGTAAGAGGCGGTACAGGCTATACCAAGTGCGGCGGTAACTATGCAGCGGCAAACAGAGCAGGCGAGAGAGCAGAGAAAAAGGGGTATACTCAGGTTCTTTGGCTTGACGGTGTTGAAAGAAAGTACATAGAAGAAGTTGGTGCTATGAATGTTATGTTCAAGATTGACGGCACAATCGTAACACCGATGCTTTCAGGTTCTATCCTTCCGGGTATTACAAGAAAGTCCTGTATTGAGGTATTAAAAAATGCAGGCTACAAGGTTGAAGAGAGATTGCTCTCTGTTGACGAGTTGCTTGCCGCAATGCAAAGCGGTACTCTTGAGGAGGCTTGGGGTTGCGGAACAGCCGCAGTTGTATCTCCCATAGGACAGCTTTACTATGGCGGACAGACTTATACCATCAACGATAATAAAATCGGAAAGGTTACTCAGGAGCTTTACGATAAGCTGACAGGTATTCAGTGGGGTAAGATAGAGGACACTTATAAATGGACAGTTCAAATATAAAAAGGGTTACTGTTTTCGCAGGACACTACGGGAGCGGCAAGACGAATATCGCTGTAAACTACGCTCTTGAGGTTGCGGAACTTGGCAGAAAGACGGCGATTGCCGACATTGATATAGTCAATCCGTATTTCAGAACAAAGGACTCGGAACAGGTTTTGAAAGATGCGGGGATACGTTTGATTTCGTCTGAGTATGCAAATACAAATGTTGATACACCTGCTTTGCCTGCTGATATATATTCCGTCTTTGCCGACAAGAGCATAACAGCCATTATTGATGTGGGCGGTGACGACAGAGGTGCCTTGGCGCTTGGCAGATATGTTCCGTATATGAAGCAGGAGAATGATTACGAGATGTTGTATGTAATCAATAAATACAGATATTTGACTGCTGATGCAAAGTCTGCCGTTGAGGTAATGGGTGAGATTGAAACAGCCGCAGGTGTTAAGTTCACGGGGATAGTAAATAATTCAAATATCGGGGAGGAAACAACAGCTGATTCGGTTTTAAAGTCTGTGGAGTATGCGGAGGAGATTTCGCACCTGACGGGGCTTGATATAAAAATGACAACTATAAAAGAGGAGCTTGTAGGCGAGCTTGCAGGAAAAATAGATAACTTACAGCCGATTAAGCTGTACGTCAGACAGTCTTGGCTGAGAGAGAGGAGATAAAAATGGCAAACGTAACATTTAATGAAAGTTTGTGTAAGGGTTGCGGTTTATGTGTATCCGCTTGTCCTAAACATATTGTTAAATTAAAAGATGACCTTAACTCAAAGGGATATCACCCTGCGGGTGTTGAGAATAAGGAGGAATGCATAGGCTGTGCTTTCTGTGCGACTATGTGTCCCGACTGCGTTATTACCGTAGAGAGATAAGCTTTTTAAGAAAGGAATGAAATAAATGTCAGAAAAAGTATTAATGAAGGGCAATGAGGCAATGGCTGAGGCCGCTATTATGGCAGGCTGTCATCATTACTTTGGATATCCTATTACGCCTCAGACAGAGGTTGCCGCATATATGTCAAAAAGAATGCCTAAAGTTGACGGCGGTGTTTTCTTACAGGCAGAGAGCGAAATTGCCGCTATAAATATGGTAATCGGTGTTGCCGCTACGGGCAAGAGAGTTATGACATCATCATCAAGTCCCGGCATCTCCCTTAAAAGTGAGGGGTTGTCATATTTAGCAGGCTGTGACTTGCCTGCTTTGGTAGTAAACGTACAGAGAGGCGGTCCCGGTCTTGGGGGTATTCAGCCTTCACAGTCCGATTACTTCCACGCAACACGCGGAGCAGGACACGGCGACTTCCATATGATAGTTTTGGCACCTGCTTCCGTTCAGGAGATGGTTGACTTGACCTTTAAGGCGTTTGACCTTGGCGACAAGTACAGAATGCCTGCTATGCTTCTTGCAGACGGAACAATGGGACAGATGATGGAGCCTGTTACTCTTGATGCAAAGAATGTTACCAAATACGACAAGCCTTGGGCTTTGACAGGCACAGAGGGCAAGAGAAAGCCGAATATTGTAAACTCTCTGTTCTTAAAGCCTGAGGAGCTTGAACAGTTTAACTTTGAAAGATATGAGAGATACGCTCAGGTTGAAAAGAATGAGGTTATGTACGAAGAATACCGAATGGAAGATGCTGAAATCTGTATTGTTGCCTTTGGTGTTGCCGCACGTGTTTCTCAGAACGCTATTGACGAGGCAAGAGAAAAGGGAATAAAAGTCGGAATGATAAGACCTATTACTCTTTGGCCGTTCCCTAAGGATGTCTTAAATAAGGCGGCTGATAAGGTTAACTCATTTATATCCGTTGAGCTTAATATGGGACAGATGATTGAGGATATTGAGTTGGCAACAAGGTGTAAAAAACCTGTTTTGCTTTGCAATCGTGTAGGCGGAATGATTCCTACAACACAGAATGTTCTTGATAAAATTGACGAAGCAGTAAAAATGGGAGGTGCAAAATAATGACAGTATTTGAAAAACCAAATGCACTTACAGACGCAGTATTGCATTACTGCCCCGGATGCACACACGGCATTATCCACAGACTTGTGGCTGAAGCCATTGATGAGTTAGGCTTAAACGGCCGTACAATCGGTGTGGCATCTGTCGGCTGTTCTGTTTTTTCGTATAATTATTTCAACTGTGATATGGTTCAGGCGGCACACGGCAGAGCTCCCGCGGTTGCAACAGGTGTAAAGAGATCGGATGAAAACAACATTGTATTTACATATCAGGGCGACGGCGACCTCGCCGCAATCGGTACTGCCGAAACTGTACACAGTGCCGCAAGAGGCGAAAACATCACTGTTATCTTCGTAAACAATGCTATTTACGGAATGACAGGCGGACAGATGGCACCTACTACTCTGCCCGGTCAGGTTACACAGACTTCGCCTTACGGCAGAGATGTATCTAAGGTAGGCTATCCCGTTAAGGTTTGTGAGCTTTTGTCAAATGTCGACGGTGCAACTTATCTTGAAAGAGTTGCGGTAAACAATGTTAAAAATATAAAGGCTGCTAAGGCGGCTATTAAAAAGGCATTTCAAAATCAGGTTGAGGGAAAAGGTTTTTCACTTGTTGAAGTTCTTTCCACCTGTCCTACTAACTGGGGTATGACTCCGCTTGATTCTATGAAGTGGCTTGAGGAAAATATGATTCCGTATTATCCTCTCGGAGTATATAAGGACAAGGGGGCACAGGGTGATGAATAAGCAAATATTAATCGCAGGCTTTGGCGGACAGGGTATTCTGTTTTCGGGAAAGTTCCTTGCATATGAGGGCTTGATTGACGGAAAAGAAGTTTCGTGGCTGCCGTCTTACGGCCCTGAAATGAGAGGCGGTACAGCAAACTGCAGTATTATAATCAGCGATAACAAAATCGGTTCTCCCATTGTTGATAAGCCTGATATTTTAATCGCAATGAACGCTCCTTCGTTTGATAAGTATATCAATGAAATAAAGCCGGGAGGTAAGGTCTTTGTGGACAGCTCTTTAATTGAAAAGAAGAGCGAGAGAGAGGATATAGAGGCATATTATATTCCTGCATCAATGCTCGCCTCAGAAAAAAATCTGAATGGTCTTGCAAATATGATTATGATTGGGCTTATGATTAGGAACACAGATATAATTCCAAAGGAAAATATCGAAAAGGCAATGAAAAAAGTTGTATCTGCCAAAAAACAGAATTTGTATGACCTCAATATGAGTGCAGTAGAACTTGGATATAATTATGAAGGGTAGAGGAGGTAAAGATTATGAGCGAACAAATTAAGAACGAGCAAATTAAAGATATTGGTATGCGTCTTGCAGGTCTGCGTGACGATATGGAGATTTCGGTTTCTGAAATGGCTGAAAAGTTAGGTGTTGACGAGGAGACATATGTGGCATACGAAAAGGGTATGATGGACTTTTCCTTCAGCTTTATATATAACGCTGCTGAGATTTTGGGCGTTGATGTTCTTGACTTGATAAGCGGTGACGCACCCACATTGTCAATGTGCTGTATGGTCAAAAAGGGCAAGGGCTATTCTGTTCAAAGGGCACACGAGTATGACTATAAGCATTTGGCTTATACCTTCAGAAACAAAAAGGCAGAGCCTTTCCTTGTTACCTGCACACCCGACGGAAAACCGCCTGTTATGCACGGACACGAGGGTCAGGAGTTTAATTATCTTTTGTCGGGTAAAATGAAGCTGTATATCGGTGACATTTCGTATGAATTATCAGAGGGTGACAGCGTGTACTTTGACAGCAGCATCCCCCACGCAGAACAGGCAATTGGTGACGAACCTGTTAAGTTTATCGCTGTTGTTGTGAAATAATATTTTGAGGTGAACGGAAAAAATGGCTATTTATGAAAAATATGTAGGTGCAAGCCGTGATGATTTTATATCACTTAAGGATGCACAGAAGAATTATACACTGACATACCCCAAAAACTTTAACTTTGCATATGATGTAATCGACGAATTAGGAAAGCAAAGTCCTGATAAACTCGCTATGATATGGGTGTCAAAAGACGGTGAAGAGAAGAAATTCACCTTTAAAGATATGATGATTTATTCAAACAAGGCGGCTAACTATTTTCATTATATGGGAATAAAAAAGGGCGACAGAGTTATGCTTGTTTTAAAGCGTAGTTACTACTTCTGGTTCTGTATTTTGGGACTCCATAAAATAGGTGCCGTTGTTGTTCAGGCAACAAATATGCTCAAAGCAAAGGATTATATTTATCGTTGTAACGTAGGTAACATCAAGGCTGTCGTTATCACAGGTGACGGCAAGGAAACTGAATACTTTGACGAGGGCAAAGACAGTTATGAAACCATAGAAAAGAAGTTTGTTACAGGACACAAAAATGCAGGTGAAGATTGGATAGACTTTGAAGCAGGTTTTGAAATGGCAAGTTCCGAATGGACAAGACCTACGGGTGAGGCTGATACAATGGCTGATGATACTATGCTTATGGCGTTTTCGTCAGGCACATCAGGTTACCCTAAAATTATAACTCATAACTTTAAATATCCTTTAGGTCATATTATGACAGGTGTTTTTTGGCACAGAGTTGTAGACGGCGGTTTGCATTTTACCATCTCAGACACAGGCTGGCTTAAGTCCCTATGGGGTAAGCTCTACGGACAATGGTTCGGCGAGAGTGCCGTATTCGTATATGACTTTGAGAAGTTTGATGGTGCTGATATCCTTGAAAAGATTGAAAAGTATAAAATCACAACCTTCTGTGCACCGCCTACTATGTACAGAATGATTTTACAGAATGACGTATCAAAATACGATTTATCAAGTCTGACACATTGCTGTACAGCAGGTGAGGCATTAAACCCTGAAATTTATAACAATTGGTACAACAAGACAGGGCATAAGATATATGAAGGCTTTGGACAGACAGAAACAACAGTTTGTATCGCAACTATCTATCCCTGGTGCGAGCCTGTGCCGGGATGTATCGGTTACCCTGTTCCGGGGTATGATGTTCATATATTAGGTGAGGACGGCGAGTCCTGCCCACGTGGTGCAACAGGCGAAATCTGTGTCAGAGTATTGAGTAAAATGAGAAAGTCCTGCGGACTTCTCGACTCATATAACTTTAGTGCAGAAGACACAAAGAAGTCAATGCACGATGGTTTCTATCACACAGGCGATACTGCGTATCGTGATGAAAAGGGAATGTTCAGATACGTTGGCAGAAATGATGACGTTATTAAGTCGTCAGGTTATCGTATCGGACCTTTCGAGATAGAGAGCGTATTGCTTGAACACCCGGCAGTATCCGAGGTTGCTGTTACAGGTGTGCCTGACCCAATCAGAGGCTTTGCCGTAAAAGCGACAATCGTTCTTGCGAATGGTTATACTCCGTCAGACGAACTGACTAAGGAGTTGCAGGTATACGTTAAAGAGAATACCGCTCCTTATAAGTATCCGAGAGTTATAGAATACGTTGAAAATCTGCCTAAGACATTTAACGGTAAAATCAGAAGAAAAGAAATCAGAGATAACGACGTAGAGAATTACAAGAAATAAAAATATTTTAAAGCCGTCCAAGCGCATATACTGTGCTTGAACGGCTTTTTTGCTCTTTTGCGTAAGTCCGCCAACATATTTTACTTTTCGTAATGAGGTAATCTGTATTTTTGCTTATAGGCTTTATAATCGTCAAAATACTCGTTTTCGTCGTCTGCCTTAACGTGCTTTAAATAGTCGTGTGTTTCAAGCGTTTCTATCTCAGGCTCCAAAAGGCTGACAGCGATATTCGAACAGTGACCTGATACCCTCTCGTATGTTGTGAGGAGGTCAGATAAAATAAATCCCATTTCGACAGTACAATCACCATCACGCAGACGCTTGATATGATTGTTCTTGATTTTGTATTTCAGTTTGTCTATTACCGCATCAAGAGGCTCTACCTTTTTGGCAAGGTCATAATCTTCATTGACGAATGCATCAATGGTTATATTAATTATTTCGTTGACTGCCGAGGTAATTATATTTATATCTTCAACGGCTTCCTTTGAGAATATAATACCTTTTTCAGTAACCTCGCGGGCAACATTTAAAATATTTACTGAGTGGTCGGATACTCTTTCGATATCACCGACTACGTGCAACAGGCGTGTAACCTCAAGGCTGTCATTTGCTGACAATTCTTTTCCCGCGATTTTAACGAGGTAGGCACTTGTCTTATCCTCATACTTATCGATATTGGCCTCGTTTTCTACTATATCCTTTGCTATTGCTTTGTCATATTTATTAAGCAATGAAGTTGCCTCCAGCAAGGAATGTCTTGTGATTTCAAACATATCGAATACGAGAGCTTTGCACTTTTCAACAGCGAATGACGGCATAGAAAGAAATCTGTCGTCGAGAGTTGAGAATACATCACTTTTCTCTTTTTCGCCTTTGATTGTTTTCTTAGATATTTTTTCTATCCAACCGCAGAACGGCATTATAATAACAGTTGAAATAATGTTAAACAACGTGTGGATTATTGCAATTGAAAGTACAGAAACATTTTGGTCCATAATAGAGAACTTAAATATTGCATTTAATACATAGAATGCAACAGCGACAACAATAACGCCAATCATTTTTATATAGACACAGGCGGCGGCAACTCTTTTGGATTGAACATTACCGCTTATTGCCGACAGAACAGGTGTGATAGTCGTACCTATATTCTGACCCAATATAATCGGTATGGCGGTGGAATACGGAATTGCACCCGTAAGGGATAACGCCTGAAGTATACCGATTGAGGCTGATGATGACTGAATTATTGCAGTAAACAGAGTGCCGACTATGATACCCATTACAGGGTTAGAGAACATAATCAACAGCTTTGTGAAAGCATCATTGTCCTTAAGCCCTTCCATAGAGGAGCTCATTGTTTCCATTCCGAACATAAGCAATGCAAAGCCGATTAATATGGAACCGATATTTTTGCGGCGGTCGCTATCGCTTGCCATTATCATTACAACACCTATAAGTGCAAGAATAGGTGAGAAAGATTCAGGCTTTAAAAGTTTAAGGAAAAAGCTGGCACCTTCGATACCTGTCATACTGAGCAACCAGGATGTAACAGTCGTTCCGATATTAGCACCCATAATTATGCTGATGGTTTGGGATAAATTCATAATTCCCGAATTTACAAAGCCCACAAGCATAACGGTAGTGGCGGAAGATGATTGAATAATTGCGGTAACAATAAGTCCAAGCAAAAAGCCTTTAAATTTGGTTGACGTCAGCTTTCCCAAAAATGTTTCAAGCTGACCGCCTGCCAACTTCTTTAAGCCATCACCCATTAAGTCCATTCCGTAAAGGAAGATGGCAAGTCCGCCGATAAGAGTTAATATAGAGAAAATGTCCATATAAATCAGCCTCCAATGCTATAATGCAAATCAAACTTTATCCATTTTATATTATATATCGTATTAAGCCAAAAATCAAGAAATTTTTACAAAAAAATATCCCACATCAGATATGGGATATTACATTATTAAATAATTATGTTTGTGCTGTATAAAAACAGGAAAATTATAGGTGCAACAAGGATTATGCTGTCGCATCTGTCAAGCATACCGCCGTGCCCCGGGAAAATGTTTCCGAAGTCTTTAATTCCGAATTGACGTTTAATGGCAGAAGCCGTTAAATCGCCAACCTGAGAAACGATAGATGCGATGACGCCAAGGAGAAAAAGCAAAATTAAGTTAAAACTACCTCCGTTTAAGTAGCTTGTAAAAAATGTATTTACGATTATACCATATACAACAAAGGACAATCCGCCGCCTATCACACCGCCGATTGCACCTTCAACAGTTTTTTTAGGGCTGATGTCGGGGCATAATTTATGCTTTCCAAGATATGTTCCGACGAAATAAGCACAGGTGTCAGTTAAGAACGCACCGATAAAAACAAGCCATACATACAATCTGCCAAAGTCCAGAGAATGTATATATATTATGTGGGAGAGGAAGTAGGGAATATAAACCAAACCGAACAAAAGCTCACCCAAATGTTTGATGTTTATTGTGCGATTGCTAAATAGCATCAGCAGAAACAATGCAACAACGTATAAATATACCAACGTAAGCGATGAGGCAACTGACAGCTTAAGACCGACAGAGATAACAATTGCCGCAATGTATCCCATTACACATAAATTTTTATATTCCGACAGACCTGTTGCCTTATAGTATTCGTACATTCCTATAAGAGAAACAAGCATAACAACAAATGTTATAACTGACTTAGGAGCCAATAATATAAGAATAATTATCGGTATACCAATCACAGATGTCAGTAAACGTGATTTAAGAGAAGGTGTCATAGTGCAAAATCCTTTCTTGTCTTATACACCGCCATAACGTCTGTCACGCTTTTGGTACGCAATTATTGCGGCATCCATATCGGAAGAAGAAAAATCAGGCCAACAGATATCGCTGTACCAGAACTCAGCATAGGCAGCCTGCCACAGCAAAAAGTTGGACAGGCGCTGCTCTCCGCTTGGACGGATAATCATATCTACCTCAGGCAAGCCGTGGGTATCAAGATACCGAGAAAAAACTTCTTCATTGACATCATCAACAGAGAGCTTGTTTTTGCTTATATCGTCGTATAACTTCTTTGATGCACGGACAATTTCGTCACGTCCGCCGTAGCTGAGTGCGAGGTTTATTATAATCCTGTCACCGTCTTTTGTTACCTCAATGGCGTGTTCAATAGCCTCCTGAAGTTTGGGACTGAACCTGGATATATCACCGATTACCATAAACTTTATCTTATTGTTTTTGAATTTTTCTTCAACCTGAATTAAATACTCATAGAGTAAGTCCATCAAAGCATCAACTTCTTCTTTTGGTCTGTTCCAATTCTCAGTTGAAAAGGCGTATGCGGTAATTACTTCAACTCCGATTGAAGCACAGTAATCCGTAATATTTTCAATGGTTTTGGCACCCTGGCGGTGTCCGGCTTTTCGGGGAAGACCTTTGCTTTTAGCCCATCTGCCGTTGCCGTCCATAATTATACCTATATGCTTAGGTATACGTGTCATATCTATTGTGTCTTTATTCTGCTGTTTCGGGTTTTTTCTAAAAAACATATTATCACCTATAAGTTGGCATATTATGCCAAGCTGATTCAAGATTATACTTCCATAATTTCCTTTTCTTTTTCAGCGGTGATTTCTTCAATCTTTTTAACAAACTTATCGGTAAGTTTTTGGATTTTTTCTTCTATATCTTTTAAATCATCTTCAGTTATTTCGTTATTTTTCTTTTGCTTTTTGTAAACTTCGATAGAGTCACGTCTGATGTTTCTGACAGCAACCTTTGCCTCTTCGCCTCGCTTGGAAACACCCTTGCTGAGCTCCTTTCTTCTCTCCTCGGTAAGCGGGGGAAAGTTAAGGCGGATAACTCTGCCGTCATTGTTAGGTGTTATACCGATATCAGATGCAAGAATTGCCTTTTCGATATCCTTTAATATGGTTGTATCCCAAGGCTGAATAATGATAGACCTTGCCTCGGGAACAGAGATTGTACCTACCTGTGCCAAAGGAGTGGGAGCACCATAGTATTCAACTGAAATTTTGTCGAGAATTGCAGGGTTAGCACGACCTGCGCGAATTGATGCAAAGTCGGCTTCAAGAGAAGCGATGGCCTTGTTCATTTTATTTTCCGTATTTTGCATAATATTTCAAACCTTTCTTGTCAATTTAATATTTACAAATTATTTAGTAACAATAGTTCCGATTTCTTCGCCCATAACGGCACGCTTAATGTTTTCAGGGTCGTCAAGACCGAAAACAACGAGCGGAATATTATTGTCCATACAAAGAGATGTAGCGGTTGAATCCATAACAGCAAGCTCACGGTTTAACACCTCCATATATGTCAGCTTATCAAATTTGGTTGCGTTAGGATTGATATGCGGGTCGCTGTCGTATACACCGTCAACCTTCTTGGCGAGAAGAATAACCTCAGCATCAATTTCAGCGGCACGGAGAGCGGCTGTCGTATCGGTTGAGAAGAATGGGTTACCCGTTCCGCAGGCAAATATAACAACTCTGCCCTTTTTCAAGTGAGAAACGGCTTTAAGACGGATGTACGGCTCGGCAATCTGACGCATCTCTATTGCAGTCTGAACTCTGCATTCAACGCCGAGATGTTCAAGTGCATCAAGCATAGCGAGAGAGTTGATAACAGTTGCCAACATTCCCATATGATCGGCACGCGATCTGTCCATACCTTCGCCACTGCGGCCTCTCCAAAAGTTACCGCCGCCGACTACGATTGCAATCTGTACGCCCATATCATAACATTCTTTGATTTTGAGTGCTATTGCATCAATTGTCTGCTGATCAAGACCAAAGCCTTTGGTTCCTGCAAGTGCTTCACCGCTGATCTTGAGCATAATTCTTTTGTATTTTGGTTTCATATTATTTATCTCCTTATATATTTATTTTAAAATAGTCGTTTACATTATTCTGTTGGTGAAATACAGTTACCGTCTTCTTGCGGGACAATGTGGGCATTGTCCCATACAAAAAAGCAAGGAATCATTAAGAATTAATAGTGAATAATTTAGGATAATTTTCGCTGATTAGCGAAAATTCACAATAATTATTCATTATTCAATATTCATTATTAATTTGTATATCAGATATACACCGCAAGGCAACCTTATTCATTAACATATTTTTTGTTGCATAATATTATGTGTGACTAATCAGAATAAGTCAAGCCTGACGAATTACTTGAACTGCTCGAAGAAGAACTTGAAGAACCGCTTGAAGAACTGTTCGATGAATTGCTTGAGCTGTTTGAGTTTTTGGAACCTGAACTGCTTGATGAACTGCTTGAGCCTCCGGAGGATGAACCCGATGAAGTTGATGATGAAGCAGAAGATGATTTTGAAGAAGATGAGCTTTGCTTTAATATATCATTTTCTTCTTTTAAACGTCTGTTTTCCTCCTCGAGTTGAGTGACTGAAATTTTCAGACGGTCAATCTCTGCGTCGAGTTCGCTTTGGCTTTTTTTGCTTTCCTTAGGAAGCATCATCATTTTAAAAGAAAAGCCGAAGGCGAATAAGAATATTCCCACAGTCACAAAAAAGATACCGAGGACAGCGAGAAATTTTCGTCCGCCTGAAGTCTTTTTTATATCTTCTGTTTGAGATTTATCTGTTTGAGTTTGTGACATTTTGAATATCATCCTTTCGTATTTCGTACGAATATAAAGCTATAATCAGTATAACATAGCAGATAGTTTTTTTCAAGATAAATTTTATTGAAATAGGCGTATGTATAAATTATTTTTTGCGTTGTCTGTTCTTTCTGCGTCTTTTAGCCCTTTTGATATTGTTATACATTGCAATAATAAACACAAAAATAAATGTTACAGCCGCTATTATAATTAAATATATGATTGTACGCGTTACCTTATTTCCCCACAGAAAATCTCCGACAGCCATTACAGGCCAGAAGAAGCTTCGCTTGACCGAGGTGGGGGCAATTAAATCAAATGAGGAAAGCTCTTGTCCGTTAAGTGTGACAGACATAGTGCCTATTATGTCACCTGCGTTTACGGGAGCGGTTATAGAATCGGGAATTTTAGGTTCAAGTTTAACATCGTCGGGGCTTGTTCCCTTTGGAACTATAACAGTGGCAGAAAATTTTGCCGATAGAGCCAACTTGTCAGAGCCACTGCTTTGCTTGACCTTTATATCATACAGCATATCTCCCTTTGAAACAGGCGTTATGGAAGTGAACTTTTCAAAGCCGTAGTTGAACATATTAATCGTGCCGTTGTGAGAGTTTGCAACGTCTTTGCCGCCGTAAACTACGCCTATAAATTCCATACCGTCACGTTTGACGGAGGATACAAGGCAGTTGCCTGCTTTTTGGGTAAAACCCGTCTTTATACCCGTTGCACCCTTGTATGCAAAGTTCGGATATCTCATTGTGGAAAGCAATCCGTTTGTGTTTATATAGTAGCGTTCGGGTGACATATTTGTAGGCGGAATTTTGATGTGAACGCAATCCACTATGTTTCTGAAATCATAGTGTTGCATAGCTGCTCTGGCAATTTTAGCCATATCTGCGGCGGTTGTGTAGTGGTTGTCATCGTGAAGACCGTCAGGGTTTGCAAAATGTGTGTCAACACAGCCCAACTCCTGTGCCTTGGCGTTCATCATATCAACAAATGTGGCTATGCTTTTGCCTACTGCTGTGGCGATAGAGCAAGCGGCATCGTTCCCCGATGGGATAAGCATTCCCTTTAACAAGTTTTCAAGACTTACGATTTCGCCGACTTTAAGGGACATTGTACTGCCTGTGGGGTCAAGTCCGTCTATCATTTCTGATGTAATCTCTATTTCTGAAGTCAGCGATATCTCACCCCGTTCAATGGCTTCAAACGCCAGCAAGGCTGTCATAATTTTTGTGGTGCTTGCAGGATACATACGTTTGTTGCTGTCTTTTTCAAAGAGTACACTGCCGTTTCCCGCATCAATCAAAATTGCTGTTTCGCCATCATTAAATGTAGGAGCCTCGCCCTCTTTGCGAACCTTTTTTTCTGCTATAACATCTGTTTCGGTTTCGGAGGAGTCGTCCTCTACCGCAACAATAGGTGTGACGTAACAAAAGGAAAGTATGAATACCAATATGTAAGAAAGTATTGTTTTTGAGCTATTTTTCATTTGGCTTTCCTCCCATACGTTCAAGACGCTCTCTCTCAGCTTGTGATAATCTCAAATAAGTAGGCTTAAGTTCAGCATAACCACACACATCTCCCAAGAGCATTTTCTCGTAGCCAAGCTCAGCCACAGATGCCGCTAAGTTCATCATCTGCATACGCTGTGCAAAGACGGCGCGTCTGCCAAGAGCCTTGTTTATCTTATCTGCGTGAACGGGCAAGCCGTCACCCACAAAGATGATTTTTTTGTCGGTGTTTTCAAGTTCTTTGCAAAGGTCGTCAATAGAAATCGCTCTGTCGTCGGCAATGCGATCGAGGTGTTGTCCGTCAAAGAGAGCGTTATATACCTGACCTCGTCTTGCGTCCATGATCGGACAGATAATGCCGTCAAAGGGGACAACGTTGTTGGCGAGAGCCTTAAGGGTGGACACGGCAATACAGGGTTTGCCTGTTGCGTGTGCAAGAGCCTTAATCGTTGCTACACCTATTCTGACTCCTGTAAAAGAACCTGGACCGACAGCGACGGCAAAGCCGTCAACGTCTTTTGCGGAAACCTCTGCCTGAGAGAGCATAAAGTCTATCATAGGCATAATATTTTGTGAGTGAGTTTTTTTATTATTCTGAACCACCTGTGCAACAAGTCTGTCATCAGACATTAACGCAGTTGTTGCCGCCATACAGCAGGTGTCAATTCCCAATATAAGCATTTGTTTTGACCTTCCTTGTATTATTCGATTATAATTTCACGGTAATCCTCACCTTTTTCGGGCAGTTTTTTAAAGGTTACCATTATTGTGTTTTCGGGCAGAACAGATTTTATATTATCCGCCCACTCTATCAAAGAAATTCCGTCTGAAAAAAAGTAATCGTCCATCCAATCGCATTGTTCGGGTGCAGGACTTTCAAGCCGATACACATCAAAGTGATAGATTTGTACGGTGCCGTCATACTCGTTGACAAGGGTATATGTGGGACTGCTGACGTCATCGGAGTTGCCGAAGTATTCGACAATTCCCTTTACAAAAGCGGTTTTCCCGCAGCCTAAGTCGCCGTTTAATGCGACTATCGAGCCGACAGACAACCCTTCGGCAAATTTCTTGCCTATGTCTATTGTTTCGTTTTCTGTTTTCGTTATATATTTTTCCAAAAATACTGTCTTCCCTTCGGAATAATTTTGAGATTAAATATATTATATAAATTTAATGCCGTAAAGTCAATAACGTAATCGTTATATAAACAAATTTTTAACAGGATTATAAATGCGGACACATTTGCCATATTATAAGCTGTTATTTTTAATTGTTTGTTAAATATTTGATGTTGACGTAAAAAAACTTTTGTGATATAATACTTTTGCTATGTTAAATTGGGGCGTTAGCGGTGCCTTGTAACCCTCAATCCGCTACAGAGGGAATGAAAACTTGCCGTGAGGGATTGCGATGTTCGGTCTGTCCCTGTATAAGTGATGTTGACGGTTTGGTCTTACGCAATTAAAACCTGTGAACCTCGTCAGGGCGGGAACGCAGCAGCGATAAGCAGTAATTTTGATGTGCCGTAAGGAAGCCAGACTCGAGTTAACTGTATGGGTAACGCGGGTATCTATTTTTCAAAGGTAAGCACATAGCTTTTTTATTATAAATAATCAGAAAAGAGGCGGAGAAAATGTCCGTATATCAGGCTTTATACAGAAAATGGCGACCAATGCGTTTTAGTGACATATCGGGACAAAATCAGGTTTCGGATACACTTAAAACAGCAGTTGCAAACGGACGTACTTCTCATGCGTATTTGTTTTGCGGTACAAGGGGAACGGGCAAGACGTCGACGGCTAAGATTTTTTCAAGAGCGGTAAACTGCGAAAACCCCATTGACGGAGAGCCTTGCAACGAATGCCCCACCTGCAAAGGAATATTGGACGGCAGTATTTTAGATGTCTACGAGATGGACGCGGCAAGTAACAGAGGTGTTGAAAATATCCGTGAGATAAGGGATGAGGTTATCTACACGCCTGTGGGCTGTAAGTATAAGGTCTATATAATAGACGAGGTTCATATGCTGACGGCTGAGGCGTTTAATGCCTTATTGAAAACACTTGAGGAACCGCCAAGCCATACCATATTTATCCTGGCTACCACAGAGCCGCACAAAATTCCCGCTACTATTTTATCAAGATGTCAAAGATTTGATTTTAAGCGTATATCGGTAGACGATATTGCACACAGAATTTCAGAAATTACCTCTGCTGAGGGGATAGATATAACTCCTGATGCGGTTGAAACAATTGCGGAGCTTGGTGACGGCTCTATGAGAGATGCCATAAGTATACTCGACAGATGTTCGGCGTTTGGGTCTGAGAAGCTGACCTCGGACAGAATATCCGATATAATGGGTGTTGTCGGTACATCAAAGCTGTTTGAGATATGCGATGCTGTTGCGGAAAACAACGCAAAGCTTGCGGTTAAGCTGACAGATGATGTGCTGAGAGAGGGGAAAGAGGCACAAAACCTTATAGAAAATCTTATCGACCATTACAGAATTTTATTGGTGTGCAAGGCGACAGACAAGCCTGCGGAACTGATTGAAAAAACCGAAATTACCGCTGAAAAGTTTGTAACACAAGCCGAAAAATACGGCGTTGAAAGAATATTATATTCGATTAAGACATTGGGAGAATATTTATCTCAGGCAAAGTGGCTGACCAAGCCAAAACTTGCAGTAACTCAGGCTGTTGTAAGGCTAAGCAACCCTGCATACAGCTCCGAAACGGAGGCTCTGCTTGCACGAATAGAAAAACTTGAAGCGAAGGTTATGGATTTATCTCTCGGCAATGTGTCGGCAGAGCGTATTTCTGACAAAAAAGATGCCGATAATACAGAAAAGATAAAAACCTCTGAGGTGACAGCATCATCTGATACACCGCCGCCTTGGGATATATCTGACGGAAAGACAAAGGTAATCGCCTCAAAAGAGGAGGCAAGTGTTGAGGTTGAAAGCACGCCTGCCAAAGAGGCTGTGCTGTCAGAAACTGATGCCAAAGATTCAAATTCCTGGGAATTATGGAAAGAGGCTCTTGGAGAGATAAAAAAGGAGAGCAAGCTTTTGTATGCGTTTTTGTACAATGGCAATGCCATAAAAAACGGAAACGTGATTGAAATTGAGGTGGAAGGCAAGTTAGCTTACGAGAGAATTTCCACAGAGGATGGAATAAAATATCTTTCTAAGATGTTTTCAAGAGTGGAAGAGGAGCCGCTCATTGCAAGAGTTTATATAAAAAACGAACGTCAAAAGACAAAGGAAATAGAAGAAAAAGTCGGCTTTTCCATACAGGATATAGCAAATAAAAAAGATGAATTTGGCGGTAAAATTGATATAATCTAAGGAGATAATGGACAATGGACTTAGAAAAAAATTCTGAGCATATTAAAAACAGTCTTAAAGAAATCTACAAGTATCGCACAGAGCTTCACGCACATACTTCGCCGATTAGCAGTTGTGCTGATTTCAGTCCTGAGGACGTGGTGGAGAAATATGTGGAAGCCGGATATGATGCACTTACCATAACAAATCATTTTTCATATCCCTATCGTGTGGGCAGATTTGAAAAGGAACCGACTGCAAGTGAGTTTGTAAATTGGTATATGAGTGATTTCTATAAGGCGTATGAGGTCGGCGAAAAGATGGGAATTAAAATTATTCTCGGTGCTGAGATAAGGTTTGCCGAAAACGAAAATGACTATTTGATATATGGCATTAATGAGGATATTTTAAAAGAAGTATATGAGATACTGCCCTATGGTGTTGCTGATTTTAAAGCCTCTGAAACATTGAAAGATGTTCTTATAGTACAGGCACACAGATTTAGAAACGGAATGGAATATATAGACCCGTCATATGTTGATGGGATAGAAACCTTTAATATGCACAGCGGTCACAATTCAAGAGTGGCTATGACGGTAAAGTTTGCAAAGGAAAATAATTTTAAAATAGTTACGGCAGGGTCCGACTTTCATCACGAGGGCGGCGAAGGAATGGCGGCTCTACGCACAAAGGAATTACCGCAAAACTCCTGTGAGTTGGAGGCGGTTTTGAGAAGCTGTGATTATGTTTTTGAAATAGGAGAAAATTCTATTGTTTTACCATAGAAAAATAAGAGGTTAAGAAAGGAAGATAAAAAATGGCAAAAGGCGGATTTCCAAGAGGTATGGGCGGCGGAGCTAATATGAACCAAATGCTTAAGCAGGCGCAGAAGATGCAGGAACAGATGCTTAAAATGCAGGAGGAAATGGAAGCTAAAACATATGAGGCGACAGCAGGCGGCGGTGCCGTTAAGGTCACTGTTGACGGAAAAAGAGAACTGCTTGATGTTACAATTTCACCTGAGGTTGTGGACCCTGATGATGTGGAGATGCTCCAGGATTTGATAGTTGCCGCAGTAAATGAGGCGTTGAGAAAGGTGGAGGCTGAAAGTACAGCTCAGCTTGGCTCTATCACAGGCGGTATGAACATACCGGGATTATTCTAAAATATTTTGGGTACTATAAAGCGGAATGGCTTATCATTCCGCTAAATTTATGTGGCAAGCAATGAGGTGTTTAACTTGATAGAATATTTTTTAACGGTAGGACATCAGATATTGATGATGTTCCTTATGGTTTTGGTGGGTTTTTGTGTCGTAAAATTTAAAATCGTGTCAGAGGAAGGCATAAAACAAATGTCGGTTTTGCTGATTAAAATTATTGTGCCTATGATACTGATTTCGGCATTCCAGAGAGATTTTGAGGTAAATCTTTTTATTGAGTGGCTGATTATGTTCGGAGTTTCTGTTCTTTTGTATGCGGTGCAGATAGCTCTCGCAACAATTTTATACCGTGACCGCAATGTGAGGGGCTTTGCTGAAAACAGAATGTGCGTAGTTATGCCGAATAACGGCTTTTTGGCTTTTCCGCTGATGATGTCATTGGTGGGCAGTCTTGGAATATTCTACGGCTCGACAAATGTTATTATATTAAATATTTTGCAATGGAC
>CACYTW010000019.1 GCA_902777435.1 uncultured Ruminococcus sp.
GATTTTGGTGCGGAGGATGCAGATAGGCTGACGCCTATCAAAGACGACAAGCCGAAAGATGCCTAAATTAATTGTTTTTGGCAGGTTCGGATTTGTACTATCACCCTATGTTTAAAGTTTTCGAAGACGTACATAAGGATACTCCAAATGTAATCTTTACAGTTATTTCTTAATACTACATCTATTTTGTACAAAAAGCTGTTAAAAAAGTAATTTTCGGGACAAAAGAGGCCGCCGTCCCCTACAATACGCAAGGGAGCCTATTGCCTAATCCTTATCTATTCTATCCCATAAAACCTTTTTGCATTTTCGTCGGTTATTCTGACAACTTCCTCATAGGTAACATTCTTTATCTCTGCCATCTTACGTGCCACAAACTCAACATATCCGCTAAAGTTTCTCTCGCCTCTGTGGGGTTCGGGTGCCATATAAGGGCAATCTGTTTCTATCATCATTCTTTCAAGAGGTATAATTTTACACGCCTCTACGGCTCTTCTAGCATTTTTAAAGGTGAGCACACCCGTAAAAGATATCATCATTCCCATATCCAATATCTTTTTTGCGGTTTCCGCACTTCCCGAATAACAATGCACAACTCCGTTTGAAATCTTCTTTTCTTTCAAAATCTCCAAACATTCGCCCTTGGACTCTCTGTCGTGAATGACAACAGGCATAGACAGCTCCTTTGCCAAGTCCAACTGTCTTACGAACCACTTTCTCTGAACCTCAGGCGGAACATCATCAGGCAGATAGTGATAGTCTAAACCTATTTCGCCGATTGCTTTGACCTTTGGGTTTTTGCTAAGCTGCTTAAGCTCCTCCATATCCGCCTCTGTCAATTCCCCTGTTTCGCTTGGATGCACCCCAACTGTCGCATACACAAAATCATATTTATTTGCAAGTTCCACCGAACTTTTTGACGTCTTCATACTCGAACCGATATTCACTATATTGGTGACGCCGTAATTTTTAAGCTCTGATAAAATCTTGTCCCTGTCCTCGTCAAATCTGTCATCATCATAGTGTGCGTGTGTATCAAATAACATATACTTCTTAACCTTTCTGTTACTCTTTTGCATAAATGTGGGCGGAAATGTATCCGCCCTTAAAATTATTTTACAATTTCTTTTATATCCTTCTTTACTGCCTCCATAAGCTTTTCGGCATCAGCCTTATCCTCGCCTCTGAGCAAACAATAAAGTTTAATCTTCGGTTCTGTTCCCGACGGGCGAACAACAAAGTTATTGCCGTCTGCCAATTCTAAGTATATAACATCTGAAACAGGAAGATCAATCTTTTCTGTATTTCCGCTTTCAACCTCGGTACGTATGGAGGTCTTGTAATCACGAACTGCAAGCACTTTTTTTCCTGCAACCTCCTTTGGCGGATTGTTGCGCAGACTTTCCATTATTCCTGCAATCTTTGCACTTCCGTCCATTCCCTCCATAACAACCGACTCTACATATTCAAGGTAGTATCCGTACTTGTCATATATATTGTCGAGCTGTTCAGCAAGAGAGCTTCCCTTTTCCTTATAATACAATGTCATTTCCGCAATCAGCATTGTTGCCACAACAGCGTCCTTATCTCTTGCATATGTCCCCTTAAGGTAGCCATAGCTTTCCTCAAAGCCAAAGAGGTATGTTCCTATTCCCGTCTGCTCCGACTCTTTAATCTTCTCGCCTATGAACTTAAAGCCTGTCAAAACTTCTTTCATTTCAACACCATAGGCATCACATATTGCTTTAATCAGATTTGTTGTAACAATGGTCTTTACAATATAGCCGTCATTGGGCAGTTCGCCGCGTTCTTTCAGTGAGGACAGGATATACTCAGACAGCAATGCACCCACCTGGTTGCCCGTAAATGTATTATACTCGCCGTCTTTATTTTTAACGATTATACCCACTCTGTCGGCATCTGGGTCGGTACCGATGATTAAATCCGCTCCGCATTCCTTTGCATAACCGATAGCAAGCTCAAAGCCCTCCTTGTTCTCAGGATTTGGTGATGCAACTGTGGGAAATCTGCCGTCAGGCATTTCCTGCTCTTTTACGATTACCACATCATCAAAGCCGATTCTCTTTAGGATTTTACGGACAGGCTTATTGCCTGAGCCGTGAAACGGTGTGTAAACAAACTTTAATGTTCCGCCCTTTTCTCTGTCAAGTTCGGGATTGATGCATTGAGCCTGAACGCAATCAAGGTATGCATCTTCAACATCATCGCCTATAATAACGATTTTGCCATCTGCCACCGCCTTGTCAAAGTCACAGGTCTTTACATCCTTGAACATATCGGTCTTTTCCATTTCCTCTAAGACGATAGAGGCAAGTTCGGGATTGAGCTGGGCTCCGTCTGAACCATATACCTTATAGCCATTATATTTGGCAGGGTTGTGACTTGCTGTTATTACTATACCTGCGGTTGTTTTCTTATATCCGATTGTGAATGACAATTCGGGAACAGGCTTTAACTCTTCAAAGAGATAGACCTTTATTCCGTTTGCCGCAAGAATTGCCGCTGCCGTTTTTGCAAATTCATCAGATTTAATTCGGCTGTCATACGCAATAGCAACACTCAATTCTGCATCTGCAGGATTGGTCTTTATCAACTGATTGGCAAGGCCCTGTGTCGCCTGACCTACAACGTATGAGTTCATTCTGTTAGGTCCTGCACCTATAACACCTCTAAGTCCTGCTGTTCCGAACTCTAAGCTTCTGTAAAAGCGTTCCTCAATTTCTTTCTCGTCACCGCTTATGGCTTTAAGCTCCGCAACGGTTTCGGCATCGGCATTATCGAGCCATCTTTGATATTCTTCCATATAGTTCATCTCTTTACCCCCCAATTATTTTTATGTAATTTTTTATCTGATTTATATTCATAACATTATTATACTATTATTATACTATTAAAATTATCCAAATACAACCCCAATAATATAAAATTTTTGTTTCGGTTTTGATTGATTTTTTCAACATATTTTGATATAGTAATATTATATTGAATAAAAGCAAAACAAATATTATATTTAGGGGTGGGTTAAATGAAAATAGCAATAGGTGCAGACCACGGCGGAATAAACCATAAGGCATATATAAAAAAATATTTGACAGAGCAAGGAATTGAGGTTACAGACTTCGGCACAAACACGACCGAGTCTGTTGACTATCCCGACATTGCCCTTGCGGTGGGAACGGCTGTGCGTGACGAAAACTATGACTGCGGAATTCTGATTTGCGGTACAGGTATCGGTATGAGCATTGCCGCCAACAAAATTCACGGCATTCGTGCCGCACACGTAACAGATTGTTACAGTGCGAAAATGGCAAAGCAGCACAATGACGCTCATATAATATGTTTAGGCGAAAGAATAACAGGTCCTGACCTTGCCCTTGAAATCGTCAAGTCCTTTATCGGCGAAAAGCACTTGGGCGGCAGGCACACTAACCGCGTAAACAAAATTATGGCTATTGAGGATGGATTATTATGACTATAACTTATGAATTTGGCAACTCCCTATATGTTAATCTCACCAACAGATGCACAAACAGTTGTGCATTTTGTGTCAGAAACAATCACGACGGAGTAAACGGCAAGGACAACCTTTGGCTTGACCGCGAACCAAGCATTGAAGAAATAAAGGCTGATTTTAACACACGAGATTTGACATCTTATGACTCCGTAGTTTTTTGCGGCTACGGAGAACCCCTTATGAGGTTTGATGATGTAATTCTGATTTCCAAATGGCTTAAGGAGCAGATTTCTGATTTAAAAATCAGAGTAAATACCAACGGACAGGCAAACCTGATTTGCGGACGTGATGTTACCCCCGAATTAAAAGGGCTTATTGACATTATTTCTATAAGCTTGAATGCTGACAACGCTGACAAATACCAGGAGATATGCAAAAGCTGTTACGGGACAGATGCGTACAATGCCCTTTTGGAATTTGCAGCTCTTGCAAAAAAATATGTTCCCGAGGTTATACTATCTGTCGTAGATAAGGATATGACAGCAGATGAAATTGAAAATTGTCGCTGTATAGCTGACAAATGCGGTGTTAAATTCAGAGTTCGCGAATATATAGAATAGCAGGTGTTTTATGCTTGAACTTTCAAATATAACAATAGATAAAAAGGCTTATATTGACAAATTTTTACTCAGAAGAATGAGTAAAAATTCTGAGTTTTCATTTACAAATCTCTTTATGTGGCGAAAGAGCTATAACATCAAATATGCAATTATCGACGATATGCTTTGCCTTTTTGTAAGGCACAAGAATGGTCCGATAAGTGCAACCTTTCCCATCGGCTTTACCAATGCCGACGGCAGTGAAAAGGACGTCACAAACGCTCTGAACTTCATTCTCGATTGGTTCAACAGCCAAGGTTACGAGCCTTTGATAAGATTATATGACCAAAGTGCCGTAAAAAAACTTGAAGATACTTTCCCCGGTAAATTTATACTGACCGAGGACAGAGGTAACTTTGATTATGTTTATAAAGTTGAGGACCTTATAAATCTGTCAGGTAAAAAATATCATTCCAAAAGAAATCATATAAACAAGTTTATTGCAAAATATCCAAACTATCAATATTGTAAAATGACCCCTGATGACGCTCAGGAATGTATTGACTTGTTTGACTCCTGGCGGCTACCAAAAGATGACGGTTCTTCTATGGAACTCGCAGAGGAACGTGAGGCGATAATCGAATTACTTGACAATTGGAATGATTTAGGCATTACGGGCGGTTGTATCAGGGTTGACGGCAAAATGGTTGCATTCTCTTTCGGTGAAGCTTTGAGCAACGACACGGTTGTTGTTCACCTTGAACACGCCGACACCTCATACGAGGGTATATTTGCCGTTATCAATCAGCAATTTCTGGAAAACGAATGGCAAAATTATACCTACGTAAACCGCGAAGAAGATATGGGTATTCCCGGTATGCGTAAGGCGAAGCTGTCATATCGCCCTGCCTTTATGATAGAAGAATATATTGCAACTTTGGCATAGCACAGGCTATGCCTTTTGTGTTCTGAAAAGTTTGTTTTTGAAACAAACATCATATCAAAAATTTTTGTTGACAATATGTAAAAAGTATGTTATGATAATATAGCTGTTGTGGTCCGGTAGTTCAGTTGGTTAGAATGCCAGCCTGTCACGCTGGAGGTCGTGGGTTCGAACCCCATCCGGATCGCCACTGCTACCCTAGCTCAGTCGGTAGAGCGCTTCCTTGGTAAGGAAGAGGTCGGCGGTTCGATTCCGCTGGGCAGCTCCAGAAGAAAATGACAACTTTCTGTTAAGGAAGTTGTCATTTTTTTGTGTGCTTACAATATATATATTACATTTATGTAAATATTGTTGACAAATAAAATAAATACTGTATAATGTTGGTTGACATCAAGAAAATTATATAATTTTTTCAATTGAGGTGATGTTTCAATGAATAAAGAAACTGAAAGAAAGTATCACATTCCTGATTATGAAAGGCTGTTTCAAGATAGCACAGGCCCATCAGGCAGTGAAAAAAACGGGTCAAGCATTTATAAGCATTTGCTCATTCAGTATAAAGGAAAGCTCTTTATATCCACAATTCTTTACATTGTAAAACATTCACCTGTTTTGCTTATTCCTCTTATTACGGGCGAGGTTATTAATGCAGTTACCGCAGGCGGACCCGATACAATTAAAAAATTGGTTATATACGGAGTTATATTACTTGTACTGTTACTTCAAAATATTCCTACGCACGTCTTGCGTGAGAAGTATAATAATGAAATGCTTCGTACAATCGGGGCAGGCCTCAGAAATACGGTTATAAGGAAGCTGCAGCACTTATCTATTGTATACCACAAGGAAATAGAAAGCGGTAAAATTCAGTCCAAGTTTATGCGTGATATTGAGGCGATTGAGGTTCTTAACCGACAGCTTACAAACACCCTTTTTCCTACTATAATAAACGTACTTGTTTACGTAGCTGTGGCCGTTACTAAAAGCAGAATTGTTACAGTGTTTTTTGCGGCGGTTATCCCGATAAACGTTATAGTGGTTTATATGTTCCGTAACAGTATGAAGGACGCAAACAGAACCTTCCGCAAAGAGAATGAAAACATATCCGCCAAAGTTTCCAGTATGATTGATATGATACCCGTCACAAAGGCACACGGACTTGAAAATGAGGAAATCAATGCTTTGGAGAACAAAATTAATGAGCTTAAGACGCAAGGCTTGCTTGTTGACAAAATAAATGCCTACTTTGGCTCGGTGACATGGGTAGTAAGTCAGATTATGAGCGGTATATGCTTGTTCTTTACCTCATATCTTGCATACAAGGGTAAAATTCAGATAGGTGACGTGGTACTGTTTCAGTCTTATTTTAACAGTATTTCTTCATCGCTGCAGGGGCTTATAAATATCTATCCCGAACTTACAAAGGGTATGGAATCGGTAAATTCGTTATCTGAGATAGTATTATCAACTGACATCGAGAACAATAGCGGGAAAATCAAACTGCGTTATGTTCACGGCACAGTTAATTTTGACAATGTATCGTATCGTTATCCAAAGGCTGATAAAGATACCATTAAAGATTTTACTCTTGCGGTAACACCGGGAGAATGTGTTGCCTTTGTTGGTGCATCAGGGTCGGGTAAGTCGACAATAATGAATATGATTATCGGATTTTTAAAGCCAACCAAAGGAACAATGCGAATAGACGGAAAGCCAATAGAGGCGTTGAGTTTAAGTGAATACCGACACTTTATATCGGTTGTGCCTCAAAGCTGTGTAATGTTTACGGGAACAATCAGAGAAAATATAACCTATGGCTTAAAAAATGTTTCCGAGGAGCGTCTGAAGGAGATTGTTCATCTTGCAAATATAGATGAATTTACCGACAAATTACCCGACGGAATTGATACCCATGTTGATGAGAATGGCGCTAACCTTTCGGGCGGACAGAAACAGAGAATATCAATTGCCCGTGCCCTTATTCGTGATCCGAAAATACTTATCCTTGACGAGGCAACATCGGCGCTTGATAATATTTCGGAATATCACGTTCAGAAAGCGATTAATAATCTGACAAAGGGCAGAACAACATTTATTGTTGCTCACAGATTATCAACAATACGTAATGCGAATAAAATTGTGGTTATGGATGAAGGGCGTTGCATCGAGATGGGTACGTATGATGAGCTTATGGCGAAAAAGGGTACCTTCTATAAATTAAAAAGTCTTAATGATAATATGGCAACTATGGAATAATAAAGAGGCTGTTACATCATAGTGTAACAGCCTCCATTCTTTTTAATTTTAAATTTTATGCTTCAGCCTCAATCACAACAACGCCACCATCTTTAATGCTTTCGTAGAAGTGTGCTGTCGTTGCACTCATATACGCCTGAACCCACAATGTTCCTACGCCTAAGCACAATGCACCGACTATTCCCCATCCAATAAAGCTCAAATGCAAAACAAACAAATCCATCTTGTGTCCGTTCATAATTCTTTGACTTTCGTCTATACATTCTTTCCAACCATATTCAGGGTGGTCGCTCTTAACATAAAACGCCATAGAATACGCATACGCCTTTATAATTCCCGGCACTATGAATAACAAGCTCCACAAAACTGTAAATAATGTCACCAACAGCCCTAACACTATGTTACCGCCTATGTCGTCGGTGAACCCTTTGAACAGGTTGCCGACTTCCATTTTTTCACCATCTCTGGCTTGCTTTAAAAATATGTACACAAGTCCAAATTCCAAAGCACCGCTGAAAATAAGTACTATAAGCGTACCAACTCCCGGTATAGTGCTGACCACGCTAACAATCACCATATAAATAACGATCGCTAAAACCGCATATACCCAATTTGACGAAAAAATCGAACCGCCCAGCTGAGCCTTTGCCCTATCTTTTAACTCTTTTCTGTCCATAAATGACACCTCTCCCTTTTTATATTTATTATTTTATTTTATTTCTTTTTCGTGAAGAACAACACCATCTTCTTTTAACGTCTTTTGCAATATGTCAATATCCATACTGCTAAAGTCATCAGTAAGTGCCGCCGCCGTTCCTGCCGCCTGACCCGTTACCGCACAACAGGGAATGACTCTCATTATATCCCACAAAGTTTCATTAACTGAAGTACATCTGCCTGCAACAATCAAATTCTTTACACTCTTGTTATATAAGGTTCTGAAAGGCACCTCATACACAGGTCCGCGCTTTTTCCAATCCGACACCATTCCTACGGAGTCGCTGAACTCTGTATGCATTTCTTTGTGTGACTGTTCGTACTCTCCGCGTATCTTTCTTGTCATTCTGACTTGCGGAATTGTCGGCATAGTCACAGGCCAATACTTACTGTCCTTTTCCTTTCCCTCTATAAAGTGTTTCAGGATTTCTTGGTGTGAAAGAATAGTCATTTCTGAAAGCTCCTTCTCGTCCAATCCCAAAAACCTTTTATTGTTAAGGGTTTCAACCTTGTTTTCTTCTGTTTTTTCTTCATCAGGAACATCAGAGGCCCCATATGGTTTTAATTTATAGCCCTCTTTGTCTACAATATAATGCCAGGCCGCCAAAATATTCCCCTGCTTGAAGGTATCGGTTGGTACATCTGCAAAATGTGCAATATCGCAATCGCCTGTGGCATCAACAACGGACTTAACTTTGTAAGCGCCTCTGCCTGACTTGTTTTCAACGATAATGCTGTCAATCTTATCTACGCATTTTTGTACAGCCGTCACATATGTACCATACATTATATCCACGCCTGCCTCTATCAATAACTGCTCTGCAAGAATTGCAAATACCTGAGGGTTATATCTGGTCTCAAAACGTCTGTCATTTTCAGTTATTTCTCTCGTCTTGTTAAGCCAATATTCCGGGCATTCCATCTCTGCACCGTATTTAATGGATAGACGCAAAAGCTCCTCTACTATACCATATGACACCTGTTTGCCGTATCCGTCACACAAAGGCAAGAATATCGTCACAAGCCCCGCTGTCGCAAGTCCGCCAAGCATATACTGCTTTTCAAGCAAAAGCGTCTTTTTCCCGTGACGTGCTGCCGCAAGGGCTGCCGATATCCCCGCAAAACCGCCGCCGCATACTGCAACATCATATCCGCCAATAATCCTGGTTTGTAAATTTTCGTTTATCATCGGCTTTTCACCTCTAATATTTTTTCGCACCTGATTTGACAATTTTTAAGTTATCACAGGCAGAAACATACACCGCTGCCGATGCAGAGAATTGTCTGCATCGGATTACACTTCCCATTGTAGCATATATCTCCTTGCAATGCAAGACTTTTTACATAAAGCTATTCTTGTAGTCACCCGGTGTTTTACCTGTAATTTTTTTAAAGGCATAATAGAAGTTAGAGGTATTGTTATAACCGCATTTTGACGCAATTTCGAGTCTGGTTAAATTTGTTGTTTCTATATAGTACACCGCACGCTCAACACGTTTTACACTGATATACTCCCAAGGGGATATTCCGTTCAGCTGTTTGAATTGACGGCAAAAATAGTTTTTGCTCATATGTGCAACGGCGGCAAGTTCTTCAAGAGTTAAATTATCCGTCAGATGCTCGTCTATATAGGCAAGTGATTTCTCTATATACCTCAATGTTTCGGCATTATAGGTTGTATCATTTTTAGCAAGCTGACCATCATATGCACGTATCATTTCCACAAGAATATTCATCAGGTGAATTTTCAGCATAATCTCATACTCTTTTTCCTGCTCCTCCGCCTCTTTTTCCATCATAAATATTAAGTTGCGAATTGTGGCAGACGCCTCGTTTTCGGTATTTATCTTATTGTGAGGGTTTTTCTTTCTGTTTAAAAATATTCGCGTCAGTTCACCGCCCGCAATACCGAAATTTTCCGACCATACAAACCTCGGCTCAAAATGTATGTTTAAAAAGTTTGTGTTTTCGTAAAGCCTTTTTATCCAATGATATTCATCTGTACTGAAGAAAAATATATCCCCATTCTTAAATTCAAATTCCGACGCATTCGTCGCGTATATACCGCTCCCGTTCAGTACCATTGTTATCTCAAAGGCGGTATGGTGGTGTTCGTAAAACATACTTCCGTTTATGGGCAGTGACGAACGGAAAATTCTCAAAAGAGAGGGCTTTGCCTCTACGCTGTTTTTAACTTCAGACATAATAATCTCCATTCTGCCGCCTTGCGTCGGCACAAATAGTAATTAAATATCTCTTATCCGCAGGGCAAGGAATGATAAGAGATATTTGGCCCATGTGCGTTTCCGAAGCAAGTGCTGAGGAAAATTTCGCACGGGCAATTAAATCCGCCGGAGGCATAACGTGAAAGGAACTTTCACGTTATACCTCCGAATCAGGATAATATTTTTGACATATTTGTTAAGATAAATGACGAAAATGCAATAATGATAGTGTTATTATATAGCTATAAAAAATATTTGTCAATATATATGAAAGGAATGTTTATTATGGCAAAGGTAGTAACTATGGGCGAGATTATGCTCCGCCTGTCAACGAAAGGATATGAGCGTTATTTGCAGGCAGATAAATTTGATGCGTGCTACGGAGGCGGTGAGGCAAACGTGGCTGTTTCCCTTGCAAATTACGGGCATAATGCAGAATTCGTAACTAAGGTTCCCGAAAACCCAATCGGCGATTGTGCTGTCGCCTCTTTAAGAAAAATGAATGTCAAAACCGACAATATTGCTCGCGGAGGAGAAAGACTCGGCATATACTTCTTGGAAACAGGTGCCGCAATGCGTGCATCAAATGTCGTATACGACCGCGCACACTCCTCTATCTCAACAGCGGTTGCCGCTGATTTTGACTTCGATAAGATTTTTGACGGCTGTGATTGGTTCCATTTTACAGGAATAACACCTGCTATATCAGATGCAGCGGCAGAGCTTACCAAAACCGCTCTTCAAGTCGCAAAGGCAAAGGGCATTACTGTATCCTGCGATCTTAACTTCCGCAAAAAGCTGTGGTCAAGTGAAAAGGCACAAAGAATAATGACAGATTTGATGCAATACGTTGACATATGTATCGGCAACGAGGAAGATGCGGAGAAGGTTCTCGGCTTTAAGCCCGGCGAAACAGACGTTACAAGCGGTGAGCTTGAGCTTGCAGGATACAAGAGTATATTTGAACAAATGGTTGCCAAATTTAATTTTAAATATGTTATATCCTCTCTGCGTGTATCGCACTCTGCTTCAGACAATGGTTGGTCTGCTTGTATATATTCAAGAGATACCAAGGAATTTTATCACTCTAAGGAATACAGAGTTCACCCTATCGTTGACAGAGTAGGCGGCGGCGACAGTTTTGCCGGCGGTGTTATCTGCGGAATGCTCGACGGCAAGGACTTTAAAACTGCTTTGGAGTTTGGCGTTGCCGCCTCTGCTCTCAAGCACACAATTCCCGGTGATATGAATATGGTAACACGCAGCGAAGTAGATGCCTTAATGGGCGGCGACGGAAGTGGCAGAGTTCAAAGATAAGGAGCCGAATACATAATGGAAATTTTAAAAGAATTATCAAATATAGGTATAATCCCTGTTGTAAAAATAAATGATGCAAAAAAAGCTGTTTCACTTGCAAAGGCATTGGCAGACGGCGGTCTTAATGCTGCTGAAATCACCTTCAGAACAGATGCCGCAGAGGAAGCAATAAAACTTATTTGCAAGGCGTGTCCCGATATGCTTGTAGGTGCAGGCACGGTTCTCACAACTGACCAGGCACAGCGCGCGGTCAATGCCGGTGCAAAGTTTATCGTAAGTCCGGGTTTTAACCCTAAAATTGTAAAATGGTGCCTTGACAACAGCGTTACACCTCTCCCCGGTTGCACATCACCCTCTGAAATCGAACAGGCACTTGAACTTGGGCTCAATGTCGTAAAGTTTTTCCCTGCAGAGCAGAGCGGCGGTCTTGCCAAAATTAAGGCAATGTCAGCACCTTACAGCGGAATTAAGTTTATGCCAACAGGCGGAATAAGTCTTGACAATATGAACAGCTATCTCTGCGATAAATCAATAATCGCTTGCGGCGGCAGCTTTATGGTTAAGGAAAGTTTTATCGACAACGAAAATTGGGCAGAAATTACAAAGCTTACCAAGCAGGCAGTTGATACTATGCTTGGGTTGGATATCGGTCATATCGGCATTAATCACGAAAACGCCCGGGCGGCAAAAGCCACCGCCGATATGCTCTCGCCTGTAATGGGCAAAGAAATCGAACGTGAAAGCGACAAAGGTATGTTTGTGTCATCGCAGTTTGAGCTTATGAAGTCAATGGGCCGCGGAAAGTGCGGACATATAGCCATAGTTACCAACAGTGTAGACCGTGCCGTATATCACCTATCTGCACGGGGAATTAAGTTTGATGACTCTACTGCTATGTATAATCCCGACGGCACAAGAAAGTTTATTTATCTTGCAAATGAATATGGTGGTTTTGGAGTACATCTTGTTCAAAAACATTAATATTGTAGGGGACGATGTGGGCATCGTCCCCTACAAATGGGCTTTGAACAATTATTCACTAAAATTATTTCGGATTTTACGATGTTATTCACAATGTTCAGATTTTTAATTTTACAATCACCTAATAGCCTTTATATGCAAATATACACCATTAATCCATATTAAAATATTGACTCATAGCCTCTTTAACTATCGTAAATCATATCTTTTACTTTATTATGTTATTTAATCCAAGTCATTCAAAAATTTTATCAGACAGTCGGCAATTTTTTTATGACCTTCACTATTAAAATGAAGTCCGTCAGGAGCATATGACTCCCTCTCTTGCTCATCATTTGGGTTTATTCCAAGATTTTCGTATAAATCGAGAACGGGAATACCATACTCTTGTCCCTTCTCTTTAATGATTTCCGAATAATTCTTTAATGGCAACGCGTCACTCTTTTTGATAGGGTCTTGACTTGGCCTCTCATCATCGTTTCTGCGGGCAGGTGTCATAAATACAAATTTCATATTTGGATATAGTTTAGGTAAAGTATTCATCATATAGTCAACTGCACCACAAAAAGTTTTCGGCGTTTTATCGTCAATATTTCCAAAAGGAGCTTCACCGTGTCCGTAATCATTTGTACCGCCAAACACAATTGTAATATCTGCATTTGGATTTAATTTGTAGACTCTGCAGCAAAAACACAAATCATTAGCAGGATTATCGCTCGGAACACTCTGATGTGCCATACGTGTACCGCTTATACCATAATTGTAAACTTCTTTAAGTTTGCATTTTCTTTTTACAATATTATCATATCGGTTGCTTAGATCCTCTGAAACACCAACTCCTTCCGTAATACTATCGCCTAAAAAATTTATTATTTTACCTTCTAAATTCATATATCTGTCACCTCGAATGTATGTTATCACAAAACTCTCACCCTAACCTAACAGTACATCTGTAATCAACATAATGCAAAAACCTACAAGCAGAGCATATGTCGCACCTCTCTCGCTCCCGTGTGCGTGTGTTTCGGGGATCATCTCGTCACTAATCACATAGAGCATTGTACCACCGGCGAAAGCAAGAGCGAACGGCAAGATAGTCGTAGATATGCTAACAGCGAAATACCCGATAAATGTTCCAATAACCTCAATAAACCCTGTTATCACAGCAATAAGAAATGTCTTGCGAGGATGAATACCTGCGGCAAGCATAGGTGCAATAATCACCATACCTTCAGGAATATTTTGCAGAGCAATACCGCCAGCAATTATCAATGCCTGTGTTGTATCTCCCGAACCGAAACCTACACCTGCGGCAATTCCTTCAGGTAAATTATGTATAGCAATCGCCATAACAAACAATAACACCTTGTTAAGATTTGTATTATTATGCTTTTCGCTCTCTGTCCCTGCAAATTTATGCAGATGCGGAACTAATTTATCAATTAGGTTAAGGCAAATCGCACCTGCAAAAATACCGGCTACTGTCATAACAATTCCATACTTTCCACCATATTCAAGTGATGGAATAATCAGTCCCAGGACAGCTGCAGCAAGCATAACACCTGCGGCGAAGGATAACACAATATCAGAAAATTTATGTGATATATTTTTAAATCCAAATCCAATAATAGCGCCAATGACCGTAGCGCAACCTACACCAAGTGCAGTTATCAATACAAGTTCCATTTTTATCTCTCCGTATTATTACTACAATTTTTGTTTGTGATTTTAAAGTAATTATATCATATTCTGCATTAATTTTCAATATAAATTAAAAAATGTAATATCTCATAATTCTGGGTATAAAAAACAGCAATCTCTGTTATAGAAACTGCTGTCCTCTTTATCGTATTTATTTGTAGGTTCAAGTCCTAAAAATTGCCCGATTTTAGATAGTCCCAAGTTCGAGTCTATTATAAAACGGGCGGATATCTACAAAAAATTAGTTGAAAAAAAGGGTTGTGAAAATCTCACAAACCCTTGATTTCACTGAGCAATTCGCTATGATATCTAAATTGTTCTGCTTTTTTGGCTTTCGTGTACGAAATAGATGCCGTTACTTTTCTGTATGCTCTATGATACTATGTTTTATAATAACACCACTATCTCTCTTGCCGACTATAATATCAACTGCAAATCTTGCTATTTCCGAAACGGAATAGCCCACCGAATCAATTTTGATTTTATATTTTTCAATTGAATCCAGATTATCAAATCCCACAATTTTTGCATTTTTTTGACATAAACCTGAAATGCGTAATAATCCGTAGAGCATATAATGGCTGTTTTGTCATTATAATATTCAGCAATTTCATCAATACAGGTCAGTGTATCCATACTTCTTGCCCAAAACTGCGCTAAAAAACCATCATACCTCAATTTTTGAGCATTAGCATCTTAATGCAGGTGAAAAATATATTAAATCAGTATATCCATCTGCTATTACTTTTGCAGTAATATCTCTCATTGCGGAAAAGTCGTCTATTTCTACGTAGATTTGCATAATTCTGTGTTTGAATTTTTTTCATATTCCTGAGGAAATGAATAAATTTTCATAAAAATACTCCTTTAAAATTCTATTTCTAAACCATCATAAGCAACCATTATACCCACATCATCAAGCTGCTTTTGCAACTCATTGTGTTCTTTATGCGCATATCTCGACATATGAGAAATCATTATTTTCCCATTTTCCTTTAAAAGATTTTGGGACTTAATTGTATTTGACATTTCCTTTATCATCGAAATATTATTATGCTCAAATATTCTATAGTCTCCATCTGCATCACCTAATGTTCCGTCTAACACAATCAAATCATATTTATATTTTTTCATTTCATGCCAGCTGTAATTCGGAATCCATGCACTATCACATCCCCAAAAAATTGTTTTATCTCCATCAGATATAATATAATTAACAGGGGTCTGATCTCTGTTCGCAACAGAATGACCCGCTGGAACAGGGATTACTGTATATTCTCCGACAGTATTTTCTGCAAAAATTTCAAGAACACTGTCTTTGAGCTGAGGCATATCACTTAAAATCATTTTTTCTGATTCTTTTTCTGCCCATACGCGTACATCATTTCCCAATAGATCAATAATAGTTTCGGGTGAATAATGGTCAGAATGAGTATGTGTAATAAGTACATTTTTCACATCCTTTAATTCACCATTACTGTTTACATAATCTACGGTATCCGCCGAGCAATCAATCATTAAATTATTGTTGATTTTTACGGCTGTAAGCCTTCTAAAAAATTCATTTCCCTTTCGGTCCTTTAAAACCCAGTCCGCCGCTCCTGTTCCTATAAATAATATTTTCATAATATAATCACATCTTTCTTTAAAATCCCACCTGCATTTGAATTGCTCTATATTGTGCAGTTCAATCTCGCAAGCAGGATTTTATTTCCTATCTTTTTATCAAAACACATCGCTAACCGCAACAACTCCGCTTCAAATAATGACTTCATCATATGCTGAGCCATGATGCGCATAATCATATCAATCATCAGCAGTTCCGTTTCGGAGACGTGGTGAGTTTGACTCATCGCACACATAAATATTGCAATTTGAGTGTTCTTTCGTTAATGTTCGTCTTTCTCGAGCACATAGAATATGTCTTACACAAATATATATGCACCAAACCATGCCTGCAAAAAAACAACATCCAATTAAAAGCCAAAATACCGATATCCAGCCAAAGTTATCAGCAATAAATCCAAGTCCATACGAACTAATCGTACTTCCCACATAACAAAACCCGTTTAAAACTCCCGCAAACAGACCGGAATTAACTTTCTCACGCATAAAAATAGGAAATATACTTGTTATTAAACTATTTAAACTGGATGCCATAAAATTAACAAACATCAATCCGACAAGCGTAAATATAATTTGTGTTCGTGAAATACCGGCAATAATTACACCGACAATTCCGCCTATAACAACAAACACAACAAAACAATGTGCTATATAATCGGGGATCAATTTATGTGTTTTTAAGGCAGCAAAATTTCCAAATATAGCTACTATCGGCAATGTAAGAGTCAGAAGAATTGACACAGAATCACTCATTGCAAAATTCTCTTTCAAAATCGAAGGAACCCATGTTGTTAATCCGTCTTTTGTTAAATTGACAATAACGGCATATAAACACAAAACAAATATAGTTATGTAAATTATACTTTTTTCTGCCTTGTCATTCTCAATGGATTTTTCTCTTTTAGCCTCATTATTATGCGATATATCCTCTTTTGTCTTTTCCTCATAGGCGCATCTGAAAGCTTTTCTATATAGGAAAATCCATAAAACAGCAACAATCAGTTCTAAAAACGACGCTGTATAAAATGATAATTTGAACATATCGAACATAGCAAAAACAGAGCTTAATCCATAAATAATCAATGTTCCTGTTGCAACGGTTGTACCCATGATAACGCTGGATTTCCCCAAGTCTTTTTGCGGTAATGCTTCCGATAACAGGCGAACAAGTGTAGGCCAAAGTATCGACAACATAAATCCATTTAACATCCACAACCATTTAATAATCTCAAAATCAGTCGTAAGAGCAACAATAAGATTTATAACTGCCGATACAAATAAGCTTAAAAAAATCATCCACTTTATGTTGTATTTTTTGCAAAGCAGCCCATTTACTACCTGTCCGATACCGTATGCAAAAAAGAAAAATGAAGGAACCATCCCGGCATCTGCTTTTGATATTTGATAATAATCCACCATCTGTGTGATGTTTGCAGAATAATTTACCTTTCCTAAATAAGATACAGTATACAAAAGCCATGCAAGAAAAATCAATAAGTATGCTCCATCACTTGCTTTGGCTTTATTACTGCCTTTAATATTCACCAACGCTATTCAACCTCCTGATTTTTTAGTAAAAGTATATCTTTATTAAGTCAAACCGCAAATATAATCACTTATATACGTTGCATACAGCCTGTGAGAAAGGCGGATAATATCACAAAATTTATTCCGGTTATATAGCTTACCATATATGTAAACAGCTCTTTTCACATTTGCTATTATAAGTCCTCAGTCACTATAATCAAATTCTTGTAACAGTAAAAGTTCTCATAATTTTTGTATGGAAAAGGCAAACAATTTAGATATCTTAGTGATATGCTGATTTGATATAAAGGTTTTATTCTCATACATACTACAATATCTTATCTACAAAATAAGCATTTGTTGTGGCGTGCAAGCCTTTTTCATCTGTAACTGTAAGACGAAAATATATATCTTCCGGATGTATAGCAAACACAGCTTCGGTTACAGGCACATCATTTTTAGCTTTTACTGTACCCCTATGTCTTATTCCCGTCGTATATGTTATCTGTGCCGCCTCCGAACATTTTATATAAACTTTGCCGTCTTTAACATATAATTCGGTTATTTCCGGACCTTGAGAAGCATAAAAATTGCCATTATCCAATGCTTCAATAACTGCACTATATTCGAGAGCCTCAGCTTTTATCATTGTAAAAGCACCAAAAAAATCAAAGTATCTGTTTTCAGGATTTTTTGAGCCATGATTGTCATCTGCACCTATGCAATAGATTCGTTTCCCCTGACGAAGCAGATCATCATATACTGAAGGATTATAATCATCGTAACCTTCGTTCAAACAACCGAAATTAAACATCTCAATCGCATTCATCCCCTCGTAACCAGAATATTCAGGATAGCTTTCTAAAGACCAGTTGGGGTGGTTATAGGTAACGAAAAAGTTTCCCGCTTTAGCCTTTGCGATTATGTCATTAATGCCTTGATGGCTATAAACCCGTTCATAATCAGGAAGCGACTCATCAAACTTTACAAGATGCTTATATTTATCAGCATTTCCAAACAAATATTTTGAACGATGCCAACAAACCTGCTTAGCATTTTCCCTATCACGCGCAATAAGGCAAAGATGACAAGTGAGTATACGGTTATGGGGTGTATTAGTATCTACATTAATTTCCATCTCATAACCCAAAAGAGGCAAAAAATCCGCTTCACGAAGATTGTCATGATCTATCATAATATCGTGATCGGTATACGCAATAATGGAATATCCGCGGGACTTGTAAGCAGCTTTAACTTCCTCCGGCGTAACCGAGCCATCAGAAACAGTTGTATGGCAGTGTAAATTCGCTTTGTAAAAATTTCCACCTTCAGGTAAAAGATACTTTTTCATAATAACACTTCTCCTTCTATAATATGTAGTTTATAACTGAGTTATTTGTTTTTGTTATACAATACTATCGTCTAATTGTCAATTAAAATCAATAATACTCTCATTTCTAATTCCTCCCTATACACAAATTTATATTGTGTTTTTGATATAAAATCTTTAATTCTTCACTAATATCACTGTCAGTAACGTATGTATATTCTTTTTTCATATCAGAAAGCTTAAGCAGAGCCTTCTTTTCAAATTTACTGCTGTCAGCTAATATATAAATTTCATCTGATGAATATATTAACTGTTTCTGGATTTGATATAGATCTTTTTGATAATCACATATTCCAAACTCAATCGATACTGCTGACGGAAATATAAATGCTTTTTGCATATGCAAATTCTTGAGCATATCAAGCGCCAGAGGTCCGTAAAATGAATTTTCCTCGGGCAAATAATATCCACTGCACAAAATCACAGAGAAAGTATTGCAAATAATATTGAAAACATCAAGAGAATGCGTAATCACCGTAAGCCTTTTAAATCTTTCTTTCAATGCCTTTGCAAAAGAAATTGCAGTGCTTCCGGTATCAACACCTATAATGTCACCTTCTGAGATGAACTTCAGTGCATTCAAAGCAAGGTCATTCTTTTGTTCAACCTGCATCTTATTTCGATCCGGCAAATTCATATAGGGTTTCATATCCGAGTTTAAAACAGCACCGCCATGCACCCTGATGAGTAAGCCGTTTTGTTCCATTTCAAGCAAATCTCTCCTAATCGTTTCGAAAGATACGCCAAAATGCTCAACAAGAGCTGAAGTGTACACAGCAGATGTTTCTTTCAGCATAGAATATATTTTATGTTGCCTTTCTTTTGCAAACAAATACAATCACCTCCAACAATATACACATAATATCACATCTTTCCAACTCTGTCAAGTATATTTCTCTCTTTTTTATAACCTAAACACAACTGTCCTCCTCTAAAACAGTGAGTTTTATTTCAGAAACTCAGTTTGAGTTTTAATATCTTACTGAAACCATTAGAAGAAAACGTTACCCGTATGGTTGCAATCTGTCGAAATCATTGCTCCTTGCCAACAAAGCAAGAGTATTACTTCGCTTATAAAAAAGTTACTATTATGACCGTCGTTTCACTTAACTACACCCAATAGGTAAATTTTTTCTATTAGGAAATTTCTCAATTTCCTAATAGAAAAAAGGCAATTTCTCATTAAAGAAATTGCCTCAAATTTTTAATACTTTATGTTGTCTCCCGTTCAAGTCCTGTGCAAACGGGGGTGGCATCTACTGTTTACTTCTCACTCGGATTTTTGCAAAAATGCTCAAAAATCGCATAAAAATGGGACAATTTAGATATCCGACTTATTAGTTAGATTTCGATTTTAAATTATTATAAATTCAAGTTTTCCGTAAGGAAAACAACCTCAATTATTCATTATTCATCAGCGGAGCTACTTCATTATTAATTACAAAAATCCTTTCTTAATGAATGATGAATATTGAATAATACAAAATAAAAATCCCATCTTACGATAGGATTTTTGTTTTGGAAGATCCGAACGGTTTAGATGCCACTTATGAAATGATTTCAAAGGTTACGTTTGGGGTTTCTTCATGGACATCCTGAAACACTTCAAGAATTTCTTTCATATATGGTTTCCACTCAGAAGAAACATTATCAATCCCTTTAACAATTACGCAAACATTTTCACACCATGTATAACTCATGGCATCGTACAATGCATCTAAATTATTCCCCCATTCATAAGGAAAAGCAAATGCATTCTTCATCACGTCATAAATATCTACCCATGTTTTTGCTCCTGTAAAATCTAAAACTATTTTTCTCACACAACCTATCCTCCCCTATTACCTCTATAAATGTATCGTAATGATCGTAGGTCACAAAAATAAATCCGTCATTAGAAAATACCACTCTTTGTCTATTCCTGTACCCGCTCGTATAATTTATATCAGCTTCATACCAAATTCTGCCTTCCTTATCTGGAAGAACTTTTTTCTCTTTGTGACCGGATTGCGGTTCTTTATTCAGGACAAATCGCCGGCATTCTGGACAGGGAATCTTTTGATGAACAGAAAATCGGCCTTCTGATGGGAGGAATCCGTGAGGAGGAGGCAGGCAGATGACAAAGAACCTGAAGCAGAACATTCTGGAAATTGCGGGCATCGTGATCCTGATGATTGTGATCACATCTGTGCTGGTAATGGTCTGCGGCGCAAGCCCTCTGGATGCTTTTGCGCTCTTCATCCGGGGAGTCTTCGGAACATCGGCGAGCTTCGCGGAAGTTTTTGTGAAAGCCTGTCCGCTGATCCTGACCAGCCTTGGCTGTGCGGTTGCATTTCAGACCGGTTTCTTCAATATCGGTGCCGAGGCCAAGGCTGGCTTCTTCTT
>CACYTW010000020.1 GCA_902777435.1 uncultured Ruminococcus sp.
AAGTCTGTGAAGGGTTGGTGCACGGTTTAGCAGAACAGGATGGTCAACGATTACCTCCTCAAGAACGTCCCACACCTCAGGACGTACACGCTCTACCATACGCTTAGCAGATTTGATATTGTGTGCCAAGCCATCTGATACAAGCTTCTTCATAACAAACGGCTTGAACAATTCAAGTGCCATCTTCTTAGGCAATCCGCACTGATAAATCTTAAGTTCAGGACCTACAACGATAACCGAACGTCCTGAATAGTCAACACGCTTACCCAACAAGTTCTGACGGAAACGTCCCTGCTTACCCTTAAGCATATCGGAAAGAGATTTAAGCGGACGATTTCCAGGTCCTGTAACAGGTCTGCCGCGGCGGCCGTTATCAATAAGTGCATCAACAGCCTCCTGCAACATACGCTTCTCGTTTCTTACAATAATTTCAGGAGCGTCTAAATCCAAAAGACGCTTTAATCTGTTGTTTCTGTTTATAACTCTGCGGTACAAGTCATTTAAGTCAGATGTAGCAAAACGTCCGCCGTCGAGCTGTACCATAGGTCTGATTTCGGGAGGAATAACCGGCAAAACAGTTAAAATCATCCATTCAGGCTTGTTACCTGAGTGCAAAAATGCCTCAACTACTTCAAGTCTGCGGACAGTACGGATTTTCTTCTGTCCCTTTGCCCCCTCCAAGTCTGCCTTGAGTTCTTCGTAAAGAGATTCAAGGTCTATGTTCTGGAGCATTTCAAGGACCGCTTCCGCACCCATACCTGCTTTGAACATATCGCCATACTTTTCATAGTATTCTCTATATTCCTTTTCAGACAAAATCTGATTTTTCTCAAGTGTTGTCTTTCCCGGATCAATTACAACATATGCAGCAAAATAAAGAACCTTCTCAAGAGCGCGGGGCGACATATCAAGGATAAGGCCAAGTCTGCTGGGTATACCCTTGAAATACCATATATGCGATACGGGAACAGCAAGTTCTATGTGTCCCATACGCTCACGACGAACCTTTGAGCGTGTAACCTCAACGCCGCAACGGTCACATACTACGCCCTTATAACGTACTCTCTTGTACTTACCGCAGTGACATTCCCAATCCTTCTGCGGTCCGAATATACGCTCACAGAACAAACCGTCTCTCTCAGGTTTTAAAGTTCTGTAATTTATAGTTTCAGGTTTCTTAACTTCGCCTCTTGACCACTCCCGTATTTTTTCGGGAGAAGCAAGTCCGATTTGAATAGCATCAAAATTCTGATATTCACTCATATTGAACTACCTTTCCGGCTCACAAATTCACATATCCGTCTGCCGTGAGCTTGACAGACAGTTATAATCAAAAACCTTAATTCAGCCGATTAGAACATATCCTCATCATCAATATCGTCAATGTCCTCTTCTTCAGCAATGGTATCAAGTGATTCAATTCCTTCAGCATCAAGATAATCAATATCTTCTTCATCACTGCCGAGAATTGAACTTATAACACTGTCATCATCACCGAGTATATCGTCGAGTTCATCAACTTCATCATCCTCGACAAGAATACTGTCGTCGTCTTCAGAGAAGTCGTGCTTATTAATTAATTCATCGTCCTCTACGCCTGCAATATTTACCTGCAAATCTGAATCTTCATCATCAACAGATTCACGGAGTTCAATTTCATTGCCCTCTTTATCAAGAACCTTGATATCAAGCAACAAGCTCTGAAGCTCTTTAATAAGAACCTTAAACGACTCAGGAACGCCCGGTTCGGGAACATTGTCACCCTTAACGATTGCTTCGTATGTCTTAACACGTCCTACAACGTCATCTGACTTCACAGTAAGAATTTCCTGCAAGGTATAAGAAGCACCATAAGCCTCAAGTGCCCAAACCTCCATCTCACCGAAACGCTGACCGCCGAACTGAGCCTTACCGCCGAGAGGCTGCTGCGTAACGAGAGAGTAAGGACCTGTTGACCTTGCGTGGATTTTATCATCTACAAGGTGGGCAAGTTTCAGGTAATGCATATATCCTACGGTTACAGGATTATCAAACGGCTCACCCGTACGTCCGTCATACAGAGTAGTCTTACCTGTCTTATCAAAGCCTGCCTGCTCAAGAGCCTCAACGATATCATCCTCGTTTGCGCCGTCGAAAACAGGTGTGGCAATCTTCCAATTAAGAGCCTTTGCCGCTCTTCCGAGATGCACCTCAAGTACCTGACCGATATTCATACGCGAAGGTACGCCCAACGGGTTCAATACAATCTGAAGCGGTGTGCCGTCAGGCAAGAATGGCATATCTTCCTCAGGAAGAATTCTTGAAACGACACCCTTATTACCGTGACGTCCTGCCATCTTATCGCCGACAGATATCTTTCTCTTCTGTGCAATATAACATCTTACAACCTGTGTAACCCCAGGCGGCAATTCGTCGCCGTTAGCACGGGTAAACACTTTAACATCAACGATAATTCCGTATTCACCGTGAGGAACACGAAGTGAAGTGTCACGAACCTCACGTGCTTTTTCACCGAAGATAGCTCTGAGTAATCTCTCCTCAGCCGTAAGTTCAGTTTCACCCTTAGGTGTAACCTTACCTACAAGGATATCACCTGCCTTAACTTCAGCACCGATACGGATAATACCTCTCTCGTCCAAATCACGGAGTGTATCTTCGCCCACATTCGGTATATCTCTTGTGATTTCCTCAGGGCCGAGCTTTGTTTCTCTTGCTTCGCTTTCGTATTCTTCTATATGGATAGATGTAAATACATCATCTTTAACAAGCTGTTCGCTGATTAAAACAGCATCCTCGTAGTTATAACCTTCCCAGGTCATAAATCCGATAAGGATATTGCGTCCGAGACCGATTTCACCATTGTTTGTTGATGGTCCGTCAGCAATTATATCGCCCTTGCAAACCTTTTCACCCTCTTGAACGATAGGTCTTTGGTTAATACAGGTTCCCTGGTTGGAACGGGCAAACTTAGTAAGCTTATATCTGTTTAACTGATGATTTTCGTCCTTGATAACGATTTCGGTAGCCGATACCTTATCAACAACACCGTCTTCTTTAGCAAGGATACATACACCCGAATCCTTTGCCGCTTTGTATTCCATACCTGTTCCGACAATCGGAGACTCAGGCATAAGAAGCGGAACCGCCTGACGCTGCATATTAGAACCCATCAAGGCACGGTTAGCATCGTCGTTTTCAAGGAATGGTATCATAGCGGTAGCTATTGACATAACCTGTCTCGGAGATACGTCCATATAGTCTACGCGGTTAGGTGTTACCTCGATAAATTCATCCTTAAATCTTGTTACTATCTTTTTATTAATAAATCTGTCGTTTTCATCAAGGGGCTCATTAGCCTGTGCAACAAAGAAGCCGTCCTCCACATCAGCCGTCATATAGGTAACGTCCTTTGTTACAATACCGTTTTCTTTGTCAACTCTGCGGTATGGTGTTTCGATAAATCCGTATTCGTTCACCTTTGCAAATCCGCTGAGAGAGTTGATAAGACCGATGTTAGGTCCTTCAGGAGTCTCAATAGGACACATACGTCCGTAGTGAGAATGGTGAACGTCACGGACCTCAAAGCCTGCACGCTCACGGGAGAGACCGCCGGGTCCCAAGGCAGATAATCTTCTCTTATGTGTCAACTCACCCAATGGGTTAATCTGATCCATAAACTGTGACAACTGTGATGAGCCGAAGAACTCTTTTATGGCAGATGTAACAGGTCTGATATTAATTAAGTTCTGAGGTGTTACAACGTCCATATCCTGTGTTGTCATACGCTCACGTACGGCACGTTCCATACGGGAAAGACCGATACGGAACTGATTTTGCAAAAGCTCACCAACGCTTCTGATACGACGGTTGCCCAAATGGTCGATATCGTCTACGTTGCCTACTCCCAATGCTAAGTTACCTACATATGAGATAGATGCAATAATATCGTCAATCAATATATGTCTCGGAATAAGTTCATCACGCTTATCATAGAGAGCCTGCTTAAATTCGTCAGAATTCATATCAGGATATTCTTCCATAATTTCTTTGAGAACTATTCCGCGAACTCTCTCGTAAATTCCGTATTCACGAGGGTTGTAATCAACATAATCACGGAGGTCAACCATACCGTTTGATATAACCTTTGTCTTTTTTCCGTCAACATCAAGAACGATATCATTAACCCACGCCTTTTCGAGAGCGAGGGCTGTTTCCTTTGTAATAACGTCACCCTCGGCAACAATAAGCTCACCTGTTTCAGGGTCAGCAATAGTCTGAGCCGAAACAAAACCGCAAATACGATTTGACAATCTCAGTTTCTTATTGTACTTAAATCTTCCGACTCTTGCCATATCATAACGCTTAGGGTCAAAGAAAAGGTTTGTGATAAGAGATTGAGCGCTTTCAACCGTAGGCGGTTCACCCGGACGAAGCTTTCTGTATATCTCAAGAAGACCGTCGTCTGTGCTCTTTGTCGTATCCTTTTCCATTGTCACCATAAGTCTTTCGTCTTCGCCGAAAAGCTCGGCAATCTGTGCATCTGTACCAAAGCCAAGGGCACGGATAAGAACTGTGACAGGCATTTTTCTGTTACGGTCAATTCTTACATAAAATACATCATTGCTGTCTGTTTCGTATTCAAGCCAAGCACCTCTGTTAGGAATAACCTGAGAAGAGAACAGCTTTTTGCCGACCTTATCATATTCCTCTGAATAATAAACGCTTGGCGCACGAACAAGCTGAGACACGATAACACGCTCAGCTCCGTTTATGATAAATGTACCCGAAGGAGTCATAATAGGGAAATCACCCATAAAAATTTCCTGTTCCTTGATTTCTCCGGATTCCTTATTTATAAGGCGAACTTTAACGCGAAGCGGTGCCGCATATGTCGCGTCTCTCTCCTTACATTCCTCTATGTCATACTTTGGATTATCATCCAGATGGTAATCAACAAACTCAAGAATAAGATTTCCCGCATAGTCCGTAATGGGCGATACGTCGTGAAAAACTTCCTTAAGGCCCTCTTCCAGGAACCAATTATAAGAGTTTACCTGAATTTCAATCAGATTGGGCATCTCCAGAACCTCATTAATTTTGCCGTAGCTCATACGAGTATTCTTACCCAGTTTCACAGGATGTACCATAAAACCGCTCACCTCATTAAAATATTTTTCTGAAAAAAATGTGAAAAATTATTGCGCCGTATTTTTTATCGACAGAACCTTAAGCCTTGTCCGTCAACACCCGAAAAATAGCGTTTTTACAAGTATTTCAGACGCGGTAATCATTAACACTTGATTAAATTTAAACAATGTGTTAAAATAGGCAATGGGTTGTTAAAAACAATCGTTTTTTTCTGCCTAAAAAAGAAAATACGCAAACTTTCGCACTATAAACAGATATCAATTATACCATTTAATTTTCTTCTTGTCAAGAGATTATTTTGCATTTTTTGCAATTTGAAAATTAAAATAGGTATGCTAAAAAAGGAATGATTTAATTGAAAAAAATACTATCTATTTTTCTTGTAACACTATTATTAGGAACAAATGCATATGCAGATGTCTTAGGCACACACATCTCATCATCACGTAAAGAGATTGCTATCGGTACAACCTTTTATACAAACATCTTTGACAATTCAAGCGTAGGCAAACAGACGGAGCATTACTTTGAATACATACCAAACAATATGACAATCCCTGCACTTACAAATGGTTGGACGGCTTACGGCAAACGCACTTTGACACAGGCCAACAACATACTTATCCAACAGGGCTACAATCCCGTCGCAGGTATGAACGCCGACTTCTTCTCCTTCCAAACGGGTGTTCCTATGAGCAACACTATAATAGACGGCAAGATTTTTACTGCTGACTCTTCGTGGCTTCCTGCCATTGGCTTTAAAGATGACGGCACAGCCTTTATTGGAACTCTGCCTATCAGCACCACCGTTACAACCGATAACGGCTCGTCATTTAAAGTGGAATGTATCAATAAATACCGCCAGCCTTATGCCTTATACCTGTTCAACAAAGACTTTGCCGACAACACCCATTCACCCGATTGGGGCAGAGATGTAGTGCTGGGCAATGTATCAGGAGATTTTAAACTTGGCGGAACAGTAACAGCAACCGTTGAAAGCATTTCTGACAACGACGGCTCTGTTCCAATCCCCGACGGCAAGCTGATACTCAGCGTATCGGCAGATGCCGCACAGGAGCTAAAGGACAGATTAAACTGTCTTACCCCCGGCACCAATATTACAATATCTACAACGGCAGAGCAGGACAGCGATATTTGGAATGGTATTCGCTATGCCGTAGGTGCAACGGGAGGAAAACTGCTTACAGACGGACAGCTTGATTATGTTGACGAAAGTGCCGCTCCACGCAGTGCAGTGGGCGTGCGAGCAGACGGAAGTATAATTTTTTATACCATTGACGGCAGACAAACAAATTACAGCTACGGAGCCAGAAAAGAAACTGTTGCAAGACGTCTGCTTGAATTGGGTTGTACCGATGCCATAAACTTAGACGGCGGCGGCTCAACCACCATTGGCTATGCAGAGCCGGGAAGCAAAGAATTTAAGGTTGCCAACTCCCCATCAGACGGAGCGCAAAGAAGCTGTGCAAACTTTTTGTTTGTCCTAAACCTTTGTCAAGCTGACGGCATTCCGTACTCACTTTCTCTTGACAACTACGGAACAGCACTTCTGTCAGGTGCAACAACAAAAATAAACGCAACCGCACTTGACCGCTCTTTTGGCTACGCAAACTTAAGCAATGGTGTTACCTTCTATATAGAAGACGACGCTGACACTCCCGATATAAACGGAAGAAAATCTGTAATCACCGATGACGGATATATCACCGCATACGGAAACGGCGATATTTATATAGGTGCGTACAGCGGTGATACCTATGGCTCAACAATGGTCACAAGCGTTCAAACCCCCGAAAGCATAACCATATATAATTCAGATGCGGGCTATCAATTAAACGAAATCGTACTCGGTCCTAAAGAGACCATACAATTAGATGCGGTAAGCACCTGGTACGGCACAACTCTTATTTCCGACAGTTCCTGCTATAAATGGACAGTTGTCAGCGACAATGCGTCAGTAGGCAATGTAAATTCAGACGGGTTCTTCTCAGCCTCAGACAATGATGGTGCAACGGGAAAGCTGGTTGTCAACGCAGGTCTTTGTGTCACTGAAATTCCAATACGAATTTCAGGCGGAAACTCAGGGGATAATAACATTTCATACCCTCAAATAAGCGGTGAAGTTTATAATAATACATTTAAGGGAAATGTAAGCGGCGATAATATAAAGAAGGACAATATATCCATAACCATAGACGGCGAGAGAACCGATTTTGATTATGAAGATGTTTCGGGCAATATCGCTTTTGATATAAACGACGACGAAAGCGACTATCATAAAATCGGCGTATTTGTAACCGCCGACAGCGGTGCTTCCTCTATGAAGTTTTTTGAAACATCAAATATATCCTCAGTACAAAACAAATTCCGCGACACCGATAGCCATTGGGCAAAGGGATATATTTCATATCTCTCGGATTGCGGAATAGTGAACGGAAGTTTGGAGGGCGAGGAAATATTCTTCCGTCCCGAAAGACATATGACAAGAACAGAATTTGCCATAATGCTGTGCAATTATTTGAATTTAGATAAAGACTCTTATTCCGATGTTGAACTTCCGTTTATAGATAAGGATGAAATTCCCTGGTGGGCAGAAAACAGCGTAAAGGCAATATACAGCTTAAATATAATGCAGGGTCAGCTTGGTCAATATGGTGTTTCCTTTAACCCAAACGCCAATATAAACAGAATGGAATTTGCCATTGCCCTGAACCGTCTGTTACCAAAAGGTCTTAAGTCAGAGCCTATATATTCAGCCGATAAAGACGATATTCCATTCTGGGCAGAGGACAGTATGCGTGTTATCTTCGCACAGGGTATTATGACAGGCTACCCCGACGGAACGCTACGACCGACACAAAGCGTAACCCGTGCCGAAGGCGTTAAAATGCTGTTCAACATAATCGGTGCAGGCAAATAAGCTGTCAGAAGAAACCAATCGTTCAAGAAATGAATTAATTAACATATTATTAGATTATGCTATTGATAACAGCAAGGTGAGATAATGGATTTACCAAAACGAAAACCAACAAGATTAAGAGGATATGATTATTCAACATCGGGGGCATATTTTCTCACAATTTGCGTAAAAGACAAAAAACAATTATTATCAAAAATAACCGTAGGGCAGGGGCTTGCTCCTGCCGAAAATCAATTAACCCAATATGGCAATGTTGCAAAAGAACAAATAGAATTATTGGAAAAACGATATAACGGAATTAAAATTGATAAATATGTGATAATGCCTAATCATATACACATTTTGATTTCCTGCAAAATGCCGGCAGGAGCAAGCCCCTGCCCTACAATATCCGATATAATATGTACATTTAAGTCCATAACAACAAGATTATGCAAAAAACAAGGGTTAAATGAAAAACATTTATTTCAGTCATCATTCTACGACCACATTATCCGTGGCGAAAAGGATTATCAAAAAATATGGGAATATATAGACACAAATGTGATAAGATGGAGTATGGATTGCTATTTTAATGATTAAAAACGGGACGATGTGGGCATCGTCCCCTACAAATGTGATTTGTGCAACCGCATAAATCCGAAATAATTTTTTCATTGCGGTTGGGCCCCACAACCGTATGAGCAACGGGCAAATTATTGGGTAAAATTATTTCGGTTTTACAATTTATACTTTATATTGCCTCGTACATATTTTTTGCATCATCCTTAAAGGCGGTTTCTTTAACCTCTAAAACCCTCACCGATAAGGGCTTTGCACCGAAGTTAATAGTAATCTCGTCGCCCACCTTAACATCATATGACGCTCTTACAACCTTGCCGTTTACGCTCACTCTGCCCGCGTCGCACGCCTCGTTGGCAACAGTACGGCGTTTTATCAATCTTGAAATTTTTAAATATTTATCAAGTCGCATTTTAATTTACCTCTCTCAATCCTTATTTTTCTCAAATTCCGCAAAATCATTTATAAACTTGTTAATATATCCGTTGAGTGCAACCTCAGGGTCAATTCCCTTTTCCCCAGCCTGAACCGCAATATCAAACAGCAGCTTTCCAAACTCCTCCTCAGAGCTTGCACCGACAGGCTGTGCACTGTAATCATATCCCGCCTTTTTGGATTTTTTGCATATTTTTTTAGCGCGCATCAATGTGGGAATATACGTTGATACGCCTCTAAGGTCGTCTGCGATACTCGTCTGCTCCCTATCCGCACGCTTAATTGCGTCCCAATTTGTCAGAACCTCATCACTGTTTTTCACCGACACCTCACCAAAAACGTGAGGATGTCTGTGAATCATCTTTCTGCTTATCATATCGGTAACATCATTTATATCATATTCACCGTTATCCTTACCGATTTGAGCGTGAAGAACAACCTGCAAGAGAACATCTCCGCTTTCGTCCGCAATTTTTTCGCCTTTTCCTCCGTCTATTGCTTCCACAAGCTCATAGGCCTCCTCTATCATACTGTTGCGAATGCTCTCGTGGGTTTGCTCTCTATCCCATGGACATCCGTTGGGGCTTCTCAGCTTCTCAATAATTTCCACCAGCTCGTCAAATGTATATTTTCCATTCTTTAGTTCCATAGCTTTCTTTTCTCCTATCTCAACACATTGAATTTGTCTAAAATATTAGCAATTTTATCACCCTTTGGCAAAGTTAAAACGTCCTCACGTCTGAGTGCCTTAACTATAAACAAAACAGCAACTGCGTATGCAACAACACAAATTCCGATTTCCACAATGCACATAAATCTTCCCACAGGAATAAATGTTGACAAAATATATCCGACCGCACCCATTATCAAAGCCGCAACCAATGGTCTTACTATAAAGTCTATCCAATTAATCTTAACGCCCGATGTTTTGATTATTGCTCTTATATTGAGTATTGCAATAATCAGGTAGCACACCCCCGTTCCCACAGGAGCACCATCTATACCGAGATACGGAATACAGAAGAAGTTTACCAAAACCTTTACTGCACCGCCGATAATCATATTTACAACAGGCACATACACACGTCCGTACGCCTGCAAAATAGAGTTTGTCACCTGAACGATTGCAACAGGAATAATTGCAAAGGATAGAATTGACAGCACCGAAGCCGCATCATATGTGCCGAACAGTAAATTCAGTATTTCCTTAGACAAAACCGCCATGCCGAAGGCACAGGGTGCGGCAAACAACATAGCTATTCTGAGCGTGCTTTCGGTGATACCCCGTGCCTCAATACTGTTTTTTCTTGCAACCGCAGAGGATATAGCAGGCACAACACTTGTTCCGAGAGCAACAATCAACGTAAGCGGCAGATTGAACATTGTCAACGCCTTGCCCGTATACATTCCGTAAAGAGTTGTCGCCTTGTGGGTAAGTGTTGTTGCAGCATCCCAACCGCCTTCCAATGCCTGCGCAAAAAACTCACTGCCCTCGCTGAACATAAAGGCATACTTTTCAAAGACTTCGGGTCTTACAACCAATCTTCTGCATATTGTACCCATATCTATAAGAGTTGTAAGGCTCGACACCGACGCACCTATTGTAATAGGAATTGCAATCTTTATAAGTGACAGCAGTATATCCCTGTTTCCGCGAGGGATATCGCCTGCCTTTTCTCTCTTTCTCTTTTTAACAATATATATAACCGTCAGCAAACAGCTTGCAAGGAACGTACCTGCTGTAACACCGAATATAGCGCCCGTTGACGAAAAAATAGTCTGAGTATGTGCATCAGAAATTTTGCCTGCGGCAAAATCAATCGCCTTGCCGATAGAGCCGTCAATACTCATTTTCATAAAAAATGCCGCCATAACAAGACCTATTATCATTTTACCGGCAGACTCGACAACCTCGCTGAATGCGGTGGGGTACATATCCTGCTTGCCCTGAAAATAGCCACGATAAGCAGAGGACATTGCCACAAAGAATATTGCAGGTGCAATGACAGCTATTCCCATTGATGCATCGGGGATACCAACCAATACCGCCAGCTTATCGGACAGCAAAAGCAATATGAGGGTTCCCACAATACCTACAACAAACAGGAACATAAACGCAACTCGGAATACCTTTTTTGCATCATTATAAGAATTTTTTGCTTCGCTTTCAGATACCATTTTGGATATAGCAACAGGGAACCCCGCCGTTGCCACTATGAACATAAAGGTATATATCTGATATGCAACGTTAAAGTAACCGCTCCCTTCGTTGCCGATTAAGCTAATCAACGGCACCTTAAAGAATGCACCTATTATTTTTGTAATAAAATTAGCTATGCCCAATATTAAGGCACCTTTTATAAAAGTCTGAGAATTTTTTTGTTCCTTACTCGTCACTTACATCACTCCCATTATCACAACCAATAAATAATATAAATTATATTATATTTTCAGAAAAAAAACAACCTATATTATGTAAATTTTCATTTACAAAGTATAAATACATTTTAAAACCGTCGGAACACTCTGCCCGACGGTTTTAGATATTGATAATTATGTATATTATAAATTCTCTTTTGCAAGCATTGCCGCACCGATAATACCTGCATCATTAAATAGGGTTGCGGTTTCAATAACTGCTTTCTGCATATATTTGTTGTAGTCACCCTTATAAACAATATCTCTTACAGGACCCAACAAATATTCGCCCTCTTTGCTTATTCCGCCGCCAACTAAAATCTTTTGCGGCTGAAAAATATTCAAAATATTTATCATACCTGCCGCAATGTAGTTCTGATAAGCCTTTACAACCTCTTCTGCTGCCTTATCGCCCTTCTTTGCACATTCAAATGCAGTACGGCCGTTTACAACTCCCTTTTCCTCAGCAAACTTAATCATCATACTGTCAGGATTGTTTTCCATTGCACGTTTTGTCTGAGCAACAAGTGCCGTTACAGATGCATAAGCCTCCCAACAGCCTTTATTTCCGCAAGTACATTGCTCGCCGTCCATATTGATTATGATATGTCCAAGCTCTCCGCCTGCACCATTAAAACCACGATATATGTTTCCATTGATGATTACACCGCCGCCAACACCTGTACCCAATGTAATGAACACAAAACTTTCGCTGTTGTCGCCGTTTATATAATACTCACCATATGCCGCAACATTTGCATCATTATCCAAATATACCTTTTTGCCGCCAAGCAATTCTGAAAGCATAGGCCCAACCTTAGAATTTTCCATATTAAGATTGTTGGTGTATACAACAACACCATTCTTGCTGTCAATACTTCCGGGGCTTCCGACACCTACTGCCTCTATATCGTCAAGGCTGAGGTTTTCTTCTTCAAGCAAGCTCAGGCAAGCATCAGCCATATCCTTGATTATTTCTTTGTCCTCTCTCTGCGCCTTGGTGGGTACACTCTTTGTATTTAAAATCTTACCCTTTTCGTCAACTATACCTACCGCAATATTCGTTCCGCCTAAATCAATACCCAAATAATACATATGTTTATCTCCTATAAAAATATTTATTTTTGCCTTATTTTACAACGGTTACTAAAGCCTCACACTTACCGCTTACTTCATACTCACCGCTGTTTGCTGTCAAAAAGAAGCTGTCGCCCTTTTTGAAGCTCATTTTTTCTTCTCCGCATACTATTTCGCCGCTGCCGCTTAAGAACAGTACATTCATAAACGACTTATCGGTAACCGTTCCCGATACCTTTGAAAAATATTCTCCGTCTAAGTACAGCTTATCCACTGTAAAGTATTCACAGCTTGCTATGTCAGGCGAAAAACTTTTTTCCGTAGGAGGCATACGCTTTGTAACCTCTACCGCCTTGTCTACGTGGAGCTCTCTCTCCTTGCCGTCAGCACCTTTTCTGCCGTAGTCATATACACGATATGTCACGTTGGAATTTTGCTGTATCTCAGCAATCAGTATATCCTTACCTATTGCGTGAATTGTTCCCGCATCAATAAAGAAAACGTCACCCTTTTTAACTTTAACAGCGTTTAATATATCAGTGAGAGTGTTCTCTTTTATACGTTTTTCAAACTCCTCTTTTGAAATTTCACTTTTAAAACCATAGAACAGTTGTGCACCCGGTTCGCAGTCAACAATGTACCACATTTCAGTTTTGCCGTACTGTCCCTCATTTTTTAAGGCATACTCATTATCGGGATGCACCTGAACAGATAAGTCTTTTTTAGCATCAATAAGCTTTATCAAAATCGGAAAGTCCTCAAACTTATCACAGTTTGAACCTAAAACTTCTTTACCATTCTTATCTATGTATTCCGAAAGTGTCATTCCGTCAAATGCACCTCCGACAATATATGACGGACCATCTTTATGACAGGACATCTCCCAACTTTCCGCCAGAATGTCGCCGTCATATTCTTTATTAAATTCGTCTACAAGTTTATGACCGCCCCACAAATAGTCTTTAAAGCTCGGTCTGAGTTTTAACAAAGCCATAATCATTTCCTCCTGCTGTAACAATAATATTTGCCGTTTGTAAAGTGTGAATACATCACATAAATTATAAATTCAAAATAATTTTATTTAGTAATTGCCCTTCGCCCATACAGTTGCCAAGCCCAACCGCAATGAAAAAATTATTTTGAATTTATGGCTCCTTTGCGTATTTTGGACTATACTAAGAGTTTTCCACCGTCTTGTGTTCCCACTTTATACAATCGCCTGTACAATAATACTATTATATTATCACATCTTTTGGTTTTATGCAATAAAAAATTCCATTATAATCCTATCTAATAAATTTTAGTATAGGCTTGGAAATTTTAGAACAAAAGAATCTCACAACACTTCCCGTAAACAAAGCGGCGATTAGAGTTCCCTCTCTTGTACCGACAATTTTAAAACCGAAGAATATAAGTGACAAAACAACTGCCAAAACCACACAGCTTATATCAAAGGCTGTTTTCATAGTTCCGAATTCCTTGTTGAATTTATCCGAAAGTGCCTTAACAAACGCCTCACCCGAATTCATAATGACATCTGCAATCACCGCAAGGGACACACCAAAGCCGACTATAATTGTTCCTATAATAACATTTACAATTCTCAATATGTAAGTGTCGGGAGTATAAAAGGACACACACCACATACCAGAATCGGTAAAATAGCCGAATATAAAAGATACGGGAATTTGCAAAAGCTGTATAGGTTTAAAATCTCTTCTCAGCAAAACAATCTGTCCCACAATCAAAATACAACTCCATATTATAAGCCATGTACCAAGGGATATATCGGTAAATCTGTAACTCATAACATTCGCAACAGACGAGATGGGCGATACGCCCATCTCACCCTTCTTTGTAACCGCAACACCTAACGCTACAAAAAACAGACTTATTATAAACAAAATATATCTTTTTATTAATTCGGTTTTCTTCATAACTTTATCCTAAAACAAATTTTTTAATCTTTTTTCATTCTTCTTAAATCTCTGCCCACAAAACGCATAGGCTCATATGCCCCCATTATCCTTGACGCCAATCTTGTGCCGTATAAATCCGTAATCTTTGTCGGGCTTAAATTAGAAGAAATTATTGTGCTTTTTTCCTCTGTAAGTCTGGAATTTATTATGTCGAATAACGCCGCAGTCGAGTACGCCGTTACAAATTCTGTTCCCACATCATCAATAATCAGCAAGTCAACATCATATATATATTTCATCGTATACTCAGCCTGAGCCTGCTGGTCATCGTCATATCTTCCAAACTTTAGCTTTTCCAATATGTCAAGCATTTTAAATGCAGATTGATAGTATACTGTAAAGCCCCGCTCCAAAGCACGATTTGCTATACAGGAGGACATATAGGTTTTACCTGTACCGGCATCGCCATACATATAAATATTCTGCTTTGTATCCTCAAAATTCTCAGAAAAGCTTATAGCCTTTTTCATAGCTCTTTGTATAATCTCAGCTATCGAATGTCCGTTTATGTCAGGCTGATTTTCAAACAGCTTTAAATCAAAATTATTAAAGGTTTGCTGACGCATAATACCTGTCAGATTTGAATTGGTGCATATATTCTTTGAAATCAGCTTTTTTAGACACTCACAGCGGTGGCCGTTTTCGTCAAAGCCTGTGTCACGGCATTTTTTGCAGGAAAAAATTTCATCCAGATAATTCTCGGGCAAACCAAGACCTTTTAAGATTTTTGCTTTTTTTGCACGTGCTGTACGAATATTATTTTTTATAGTTTCCAAATCAATTCCGCCATCGATAAAGCACCTTGAAAGTGCAATACCGCATCTGGAAAGTTCTGCCTCAACCTCGGCAAACTCAGGTGCTTTTTCACGGACTTCCGCCTCACGTTTACGCAAAAGTTCCGCATTATCTCTTCTGATTTTTTCTATCTCAGCATTTGCTGTCGTATACGCCGACTCCATACACTACACCGCCTTATCAATAATTATCATCAAGCATCATATCAAGAATTTGCTCCTCAAGCTCGGCATAATCGCCCTTGTTGGCATCTTCATAATTATCAAACTTGCTCGGCTTTGTTTTATTCACCTTTGGCTCAGCAGCTTTATTGTTTTTGTAGAACTCCTCATCAGCCGCCTTGACATCCGCAACGGTTTCAAATCCGCTTTCAACCCAATTCTGAAGCATCTTATTCATATAGCTCCAACTTAATTTGCCCGTATAATCAACTGTCTTGTCATACGCAAGAGATATAAGCTCTGTCGGTATCTTCATATTCTCTGTCCACAGCTTGATATACTTCTTTTCCGTAGTTGTAAGGCCTCTGTCATAAATGCCCAAAATACTCCTCACCTGATGCTCAGCACTGTCTATTGCTTCAAGCTCTGATACATATGCCTCTGCCGACTCAAATGTATCAATGCCCTTTTCCGCCCAATCAATTGCCACAGTTTCTAAGTACCTCTTTGTGGTCTTACCCTTTTTTGCGGCATAGGTAAGCAGCATCAATATGACCTCTACGGGAAGTCCCAACCAATCATTAAACGAAAATATAAGTTCCATATCAGATGCGGTCAGAACCTTGTTGAGTATCTTTTCCGCCTGATAAAATAATCCCGATATCTGCTTGTTTGCCGTGGCAACAGCATCTATTTCCTCCTGGGAATATGACGGCTTCATACTTCTCACTCTCTGAATAAGATTTTTTTTCGCCGCATCAACAGCCTTTATTTTTGCTTTTTTATCTGTTTCAATCTTGTTATCATCTGATTTTATTGAATATACTCCATTCTCATATACAAACTCTCCGCAGCTTGTCCAATACTCTAAGACAAACTCTGCCTTTGTCGGCAAAATATCAAGTGCCGCCGCTATCTCGGCAGCCTTCGGGAAAGCTCCGTTTTTCTCGACACAATACTTGATATATATGTATATCTGCACGTATTCAGGCTTAGCAAACCTGACATACTTATCAATAAAACCAAATGAGAGAGAAATCTCATTCACTATAATCATTTCCTTTATTCTTTATTTTCCCACACAAAATCTTTCAAATACATTGTTCACTATTTCCTCTTGAACGGTCTCTCCCGTTACTTCGCCTAATGCAGAAACAGCGTCCTCTAAATCAATAAACAATAAGTCATAGGGCAATCCCGATTGTATACACTCCCTGGAATGTGTAATCGCATCTCTTGCCTTTATCAAAGCATCTCTCTGCCTCTCGTTGGAGATATATACTTCATCAGGCTTAATCTCACCGCCGATAAACATATCCGAAATTATTTCTTCAAGGTTTTCTATTCCTGCTGTTTCGCCTGTTTTTGGCGTAGCAGTTTCAACAACAGTCACATCTGTTGTGAATATCTCTTTCACATTCTCTGCTGATATAACAGGCTGTTTGTCGCACTTATTCAATACAACAATAGTTTTCTTACCTTTTAACGCCTTGGCTATATCATAATCATCATTTGTCATTTCCTCTGATGAGTCCAAAACAAACAAACACAAATCCGATATCCCGATATTTTCTTTGGACTTTTCAATACCTATTTTTTCTGCCTCGTCTTTGCCCTCTCTTATTCCTGCGGTATCAGTAAGCCTCAATGCTATACCGCCAATGCTCACAAGCTCCTCAATAGTATCTCTTGTGGTGCCCGGAATATCGGTTACAATTGCACGCTCCGCCCTCAGCAAAGCATTTAACAGCGAGGACTTACCCACATTAGGTCGTCCGACTATAACCGTTCTCACACCGTCACGCATAATACGGCCTTTGTTAAAGCCGTTCAGCAATTCATCAATCTGTGCCTGTATTCCGTCAATCACGGCAAGAAGTTCATCGCTTTCGGGCATATCGACTTCATCAGGGTAGTCAGCCGCCGCAGATATATTTGCCGCAATACTCAGCGTTTTCTCTCTTAATGCTCTGATTTTATCCGCAAGCACACCCGTAAGCGACACTGCCGCATTGTGCAACCCCTCTTCCGTAGCGGACTCCATCAAGTCAATTACAGCCTCGGCACCGCTCAAGTCAGTCTTGCCGTTTATAAAAGCTCGCCTTGTGAACTCGCCTGCCTCAGCAAGTCTTGCACCGCATTGCAAAAGTCCGTTTAATATTTTATCCGCAACCAAATAACCGCCGTGACAGTTTATCTCCACCACATCTTCGCCCGTATATGATTTTGGTGCACGCATTACAGCAACAAGTGCTTCGTCTATCATATAGTCCGACTTATCATATGCAAAAACACGCGATAATGTCAGTTTATGGCTTTCAAGCTCAGCCAGCTTTTTGCTGCCGTAGGGCTTAATCATAACATCTGCAATTTTCTCGGCATCTGTTCCGCTTAAACGTATAATGGCTATTCCGCCTGCACCTCTCGGTGTTGCTATTGCCGCAATTGTATCATTTAACTTCATTGTAATTAAATTCTCCCAACGACTAATTCTTGCGAATATTATCTACAAGCTCCTGCAGTTTTTCAGCAAGCTCCGTATCACCGCTCAAATTACTTTTAACCTTTCTTACCGCACTCATAACAGTTGAATGGTCACGTCCAAAGACCTCACCTATCTGCGGGTATGACTCACCCAGCACCTCTCTTGCAAGATACATTGCAATATGTCTTGGATACGCCACATCATTTGAACGCTTTTTGGTCTTTAATGAGCCTTGCGGTAAATGATAATATTTCTCAACCTCGTCTATTATTACCTCTGTTGTAATATTTCGCTGAGGCAGAGTCGAAATAATCTCCTTAAGCGCCTTTTGTGCAAGCTCTATGGAAATTGTGTTCGTACGCTCTATGCCTGCGTACGCAAGTATTCTCTTAACAGCGCCCTCCAAGTCGCGGACATTTGAACGGATATTGTCTGCAACATATTCAATTATTTCTTCGTCAAATGTAAAATATTCATCCTCAATCTTTGCACGGAGAATGGCAAGTCTTGTCTCGTAGTCGGGCGGCTGAACGTCCGCAATCAATCCCATCTGAAATCTGCCCTTTAATCTGTCCGTCAGATGCGGTGTTTCAGACGGAAGCCTGTCCGATGTCAACACAATCTGATTTCCTGCCTCATATATGGCGTTGAAGGTATGGAAAAACTCCTCTTGTGCAAGCTCTTTTGTGGCTAAAAACTGTATATCGTCAACCAAAAGCAAATCGACATTTCTGTACTTGTTTCTGAAATCCTGATTTGTCTTTTCTCTTATGGCTGTAACAAGCTCATATGTAAACTTTTCGCTTGTGGTATATAAAACCTTTCTGTTGGGATAAAGCTCGGAATACTTGTTACCGATTGCCTGGAGCAAATGTGTCTTTCCCAATCCGCTTCCGCCATACAAAAACA
>CACYTW010000021.1 GCA_902777435.1 uncultured Ruminococcus sp.
TGCACCAAGACTGTCAGTCATAGTCTTAAGAGTCCAAGCACAGCACAAAATCAAAATTGCAGGCACCATAGCCTTAAATCCTTCAGGAATTGCATTCATACAATCGGTAAAGGAAAGAACTTTTCTGCACATAAAGTAGATTACTGCAAATATAAAGCCTACAAATGAACCGATTACAAGACCGACCGATGCATCAGCACCTGAAAAAGCATCAACAAAGCTGTGATATGCCTCTGAATCGGCAGTGAAAAATCCGCCTGAATAAATAAGGCCTACCATACAGGAAACAATCAAAACAACAACAGGTGCAACCAAATCCCAAACGATACCCTTATCGTTGACTTTTATTTCCTCAACTTTTTCGAGCATCTCTCTTCCCTTTTCAGAGAAAATATCGCCGTTGTTTGTCGCATTGTATTCGTGCTTCTTCATTGGGCCGTAGTCAAACTTCATAAGAGAGATGCAAACCATCATAATAATGGTCAATATTGCATAATAGTTATATGGAATCGCTCTTATAAACAGTTCCAATCCGCCAATCTGGTCTTCCGAAACAAAGCCTGCAACAGCAGCCGCCCAAGAAGATATAGGTGCTATTATGCAGATAGGTGCGGCAGTTGCATCTATTAAATATGCAAGTTTAGAACGTGAAACATTAAACTTATCAGTTACAGGACGCATTACCGAACCAACTGTCAGACAGTTAAAGTAATCATCAACAAAAATCAAAACGCCCAAACAAACAGTTGCAAGCTGTGCTCCCACTCTTGATTTAATGTGTTTAGATGCCCAACGGCCGAATGCCGCCGAACCGCCTGACTTATTCATAAGTGCAACTATGGCACCTAAGATAACCAGGAATATAAGTATTCCTATATTATACGAATCAGCAATAGCCGTCAAGAAACCATCTGCAAACATATGGTCAATTGTACCTGATAAACTGAAGTTGGAATACAATACAGCACCTGATAAAATTCCTATGAACAAAGAAGAATAAACCTCTTTTGTAATAAGTGCAAGTGCAATGGCAATAAGCGGCGGCAACAAGGAAATCCAAGTAGCATATGTAGGTATTTCACTTCTTTTTGCCCCTAAAGCCTTATCAAGATTTTCTGTAAACTCCTGCTCCTCACTTACGTTGGAGGAATAGTTACTGATAAAGATATCAGCAGCCTCCATATACTCGGCGGCTTCTTCTTCCGTCAGAGCCTCCGCATCATACTTTTCGCTTTCTGACAACAGCTCTACTGCCGCAATGTTTTCATCATCTTCTTCCGCAACAGCAGTAAACGGAAGCATTGTGCAAATAATCACAAATGTCAGTACAGCAAGTGCAAACGCACGCTTTTTCTTTAAGTGAATCATTGTTCACCCTCCCTTAAAAAAATAAAAATCGTGATGCAAAACGCAAAACGATCTCAGTAAATTTATAATTAAATTAGCAAAGATTGATAGCGCTCCACATCGAAAGTGACAGTTCGATGCATATTCTGCAGCGAACCGGCAAAAACACACCTCGGGCAGCGTAATCTTCACCTCGGCACAAGCCCCTTTTACCATATCCTAACTCCCGAAATCAATATGGTTACTCTTGACTTATGCACCTCTATCTATGATGATATTATAATATCATACTTTTATCTTTCATAAAATGATAATATTATACAAACTTTATATATTTTTTAAAACATTTTGCACAAATTCAATATGAAATCAGCATCAAATTTAACAAACAACATAGAGAATTTGACAAATATTTATTTTTCGGCTATACTATACGCATCAAAATAAAACAAGGAGGTTTTGTTATTGAAAAAATTATTGACTTTAACATTAACCATACTAATGGTATTTGGTACAATAAGTGCCTCTGCCAGAGAATTGTTTGACGACGTACCCGAAACAGATTGGGCGGCTCCCTATATCTATAATTTAGTTGACCGAGGCGTAATCAACGGCTATGGTGACGGAAGCTTTGGCAGAAACAATGACGTTCTTCGCTGTGAATATGCAAAAATGCTTGTAAACATTGCAGATATTTATATTCAACAAAGCTCTGTATCACCTTATTCTGACGTTCCTACAACAGAATGGTATTTCCCATATATAACATCATCTGCCGCTTATATGACAGGATTTCAGTCAAGCAACGGCACTCTGTACTTTAATCCTGAGGCACCGGCAACCCGTGAGGCCGTTACTGTTGCTATCGTAAAGGCACTCAGAATAGATGTGTCTGCATACAAGGACTCAAACGACTTTCTTGCAGGAAAGTTTAGTGATTGGAGTAATATTTCCTCTCACAATCGACAATATATTGCGGCGGCGGTAGATAACGGTATTATCACAGGCGACCAGAACGGAACCTTCCGTCCCGATAGTCCGATAATCCGTGCCGAGATTGTTGCAGTATTATATCGTGCATTCCCTGACGAACATAATGTAACCCCTGCTGTCAGCAAATCAGACAACAGTTCGGCTGTCAACGAAAAGTTGACAGCTTTCTTTTTAGACGTCGGGCAAGGTGATTGCTGCTTTATTGAACTTCCAAACGGCGAAACAATGCTGATTGACGCGGGAACAGCCTCCTCTTCTGACTATATAATAAGTTTCATCAAAGAAAGAGGTCATAACGGTATTGACTATGCTGTTGCAAGCCACCCACACGCAGACCATATAGGCGGTATGTCAAAAGTATTTGATGCCTTCGAGATAAAAAATATGTATATGACTCAGAAATCATCAGACAGCAAAACATATAAAAATATGCTTGCAAGCATAGAAAACGAGGGTTGTTCAGTAAATTATATCCAGGCGGGCACATTTATCAACACCATACCAAACGTGACCGCCGAATTTATCGCTCCCTGCAGACTTAATTTTTCTAATCTTAATGACACCTCTGCCGTTTTAAGGCTCGACTATCTTGAGGGCTCATATCTGTTCAGCGGCGATGCTGAACAATTGGCTGAGTACGAAATTTTATCATTTGGCAGAAATCTTGATGCCGACGTTTTAAAGGTCGGTCATCACGGCTCTGATACTTCCACATCTGATGCCTATCTTTCGGCAATTACACCCAATGTTGCAGTTATTTCCTGTGGCGTCAATAATTCATATGGTCATCCCCATCAGCTTACACTTTCAAAACTTTTAAATATAGGTGCCTCCGTTTACAGAACCGACACAGACGGCACAGTGTCAGTATCTACCGACGGAAATGATATAACTCAAGACAATGTCGTATGTTACGGCAAATCATAATATAGATTATTTGTAGGTTTAAAAGCCTTGACAAAGGCATAGAATATATAGTATAATTTCAGTATAAACAGCTTGACGCTGAGAGAATATATCTCACAGCGTCTTTTTTCTAATAGGAATAATAAAACTAATAAAAGGAGCGTTTTTTATGTCGTCTATCAACGAAATATTTGGCTGTATGGTGTTTGACAACACAGTTATGCAGGAAAGACTCCCCAAGGATATTTTTAAACAGGTAAAAAAGACTAAGGAAGAAGGCGTACCCCTCACACGTAACGTGGCGGATATTGTTGCCAACGCAATGAAGGATTGGGCAATCGAAAAGGGTGTTACTCACTTTACCCATTGGTTCCAGCCTATGACGGGTATAACTGCCGAAAAGCACGATAGCTTTATCAATCCCATAAACGACGATCAGGTTATTATGGAGTTTTCAGGCAAGGAGCTTATAAAAGGTGAGTCAGACGCATCAAGTTTCCCGTCAGGCGGCTTGCGTTCAACCTTTGAGGCAAGGGGCTATACTGCTTGGGACCCAACCTCAAACGCTTTTATTAAGGACGGAATTTTATGTATACCCACAGTATTCTGTTCTTATACAGGTGAGGCATTGGATAAAAAGACTCCTCTGCTTCGCTCTTTAGAGGTATTAAACACTCAGGCACTCAGAGTTTTAAAGCTCTTTGGTTTAAACGACGTTAAGCGTGTCAGCACAACTGTCGGTCCTGAGCAGGAATACTTCTTGATTGACAGAAAGGTCGCATTAAAAAGACGTGATATTACATACACAGGCAGAACCTTATTCGGCAATATGCCGCCAAAGGGTCAGGAATTGGATGACCATTATTTTGGTGTAATAAAGACAAGGATTTCAGAATATATGAAAGACCTTGACAATGAGTTATGGAAGCTTGGCATAAGGGCAAAGACCAAGCATAACGAAGTTGCCCCTGCACAGCACGAGCTTGCTCCTATTTACGCCTCGGGTAACATTGCGGCAGACCATAACCAATTAACAATGGAAATAATGAAGAAAGTAGCAGACAAACACGGTATGAAGTGCCTCCTCCACGAAAAACCATTCAGTGGTGTAAACGGCAGCGGAAAGCACGATAATTGGTCTGTTATAACAGATACAGGCATCAACTTGTTAAACCCAGGCAAAAGCCCGAGAAATAACACTCTTTTCCTCACCTTCTTATGTGCGGTTATAAAGGCTGTTGATGAGTATCAAGACTTGCTCAGAATGTCAGTTGCAAGTGCCGGCAACGACCACCGCTTAGGCGGTGACGAGGCTCCTCCTGCCATTATTTCAATGTTTGTGGGTGACGACTTGGCTGAAGTTTTAAAATCTATTTCAGATGGTAGTGATTACACCGAAAGGGCAAGAGAAAAAATGACCTCAGGTATTGATGCATTGCCCGATTTCACCAAAGACACCACCGACCGAAACAGGACTTCGCCTTTTGCCTTCACAGGTAACAAGTTTGAATTCAGAATGCCGGGTTCAAGTCTGTCAATATCAGGTCCTAACTTTATCTTAAACACAGCAGTTGCAGAGGCATTGAGCCAATTTGCTGACTATCTTGAAAATGAGTCTGACTTTGATATCGCATTGGATAATCTTATGCGAAGCACCTTAAAGACTCACGGCAGAATTATATTTAACGGAAATAATTATTCTGACGAATGGGTTGCTGAGGCTGAAAAACGCGGACTTTTAAATTTGAAGAGTACGCCTGAGGCTATTTCTCACTTTGCAGACGATAAAAACATAAAATTATTTGAAAAGCACGGAATACTCACCCGTGACGAAGTATTATCACGTTCAGAAATCAGCTATGAAAATTACAGCAAGGTGATAAATATTGAAGCCATGACAATGCTTGAAATGGCACGTCAGGATATTATTCCTGCTGTGACCAAGTATATCAAACTTCTCTGTGATGAACTGTCGGTTAAATCAAGCGTATGTGCGTCAGCATCAAGAACTTATGAAGAAAATACAATTAAGTTGCTCTCGTCCTGCTTAGATGAAATTTATTGCAATATAAACAAACTTGACGAACTTGTAAAAACTGCTCACGATATCAAATCCGCAAAAGATAAGGCCGATTTCTATCACGATAAAGTTCTTGAAAGTATGAATGAAGTCAGAAGAATTGCTGATACTATGGAGGTTCATACAGCAAAAGAGTATTGGCCTTTCCCATCATACGGCGACTTACTGTTCAGCATCCAAGAATAAACATAAGGAAGGATAATTTAATGAAAAAAATTCTGCTGTTAGTTCTTTCTGTAATATTTATTATAAACCTTACGCCTGCCTATGCGGCAGATAATTGTTCGGATTGGGCGTCAGATTATATTGATTTTGCCGACTCTGCAGGGATTATCCCGAATGAAGTCAAGGGCAGATATACAGAGGATATCACTCGTCTTGAATTTACTCACCTTGCGATTACATTTCTTTCGGCAGCATATGGGTTGGATATGGAATATTTTGCAGAGAACGCAAATGATATTCATTTTTCCGATACGGACGATATATACGTTACAATTGCAAGCTCATTGGACATAATCTCAGGTACAGACGACGGCAAATTCTTGCCTGACAACAGTATAAGCCGCCAGGAGGCTGCTAAAATTCTATCTAACACATACGCCGTAATCACAGGTGACCATAGTCCTGCTTTAAACTATACCAACACATATATCGACTACGACGAGGTATCTGATTGGGCAAAGCCCTATGTAGATAATGTATCCGCTTGGTCTATTATGAATGGTATGAGCGACAATACCTTTGCTCCCAATTCAACATATACGATTGAGCAAGGCATTGTCACATTTATACGTTTATACGATTATGCAGTAAAAAGTTCATTTCTGCCGCCTGATATGCTTAACAAAAATCCTGAAATCACATCTATGCTTTACGTTGAGGATGGTCAGTTAACCAATGATAAAGGCAATGTGGTGCTGAATGGTGTAAACTTAGGCGGCTGGCTGATTATGGAGGAATGGATGAGTCCTGTTGCATCATTCAAGGATGCGGCGTACTCAGATATCCTTGATACCTTGACCTCACGTTTTGGCGAATATCGCACTGACAAGCTTATTGAGTCGTACGAAAATAATTTTATAACTGCTGACGATTTTGCAATTATAGAGGCACTCGGCTTTAACTGCGTTCGTATTCCTTTTTGGTACAGAAGTTTTACAGGCAAAAGTGGTAAGGTTAATACGGACTCAAATGGTTTTAAACGTCTTGATTGGACGCTTGAACAATGTCAAAAACACGGCATCTATGCAATTCTTGATATGCACGGCTGTCCGGGCGGACAAAGTATGAACCACAGTACAGGCATAACCGCAAAGAACGAATTATATACAAGTGAAGAAAACCTGAAAATAATGGAAAATGTCTGGACTGCCATAGCCAAAAGATATGCTGACTACAACTGTATTGCGGCATACGACATTATGAATGAACCTCAAAACAACGGCAATTATCTTGGTGAATATGCTTGGAAAGCAGAAAGTCCGGAAGCGGTTGCCCATACAAACTCTGTGTACGACAGAATGATTAAGGCAATACGCAAGGTTGACGCAAATCACCCTATAACCGTTGAGGGCATATGGACAATTGATGTATTGCCTGACCCCAATGAATACGGTTGGACAAATATGCTTTATCAACTGCACATCTATGACACAACTGTTGATATGATTGACAAAAGGGTAAACGAGCTTATCTACGCCAAAGAAAAGTATGGTGTTGCGGCTCTTGTTGGTGAGTACAACAGTAAAGCCCTTGAACGATACGCAACCGAGAAATATTTAAGCAATGACATAAGCCGTATTAAATGGACATACAAGACCTTTAATGTCCCATATGATAATTGGGGGTTATTCAATAAGCAATACAATAAAATAAACCTGCGTACAGCATCATATGATGAAATAAAATCAGCGTTTGATAATGACATAAGCACAGATAAAGATTTTCTGTTAAACGTAACAGAATATAATATGATAAAAAAGAAATAATATTAAAAATGGCTGTTTACAAATGAGCATTTTAAATATACTCATTTGCAACAGCCATTTTTATATGTCTTAAACTTATCCTATTAAGTTTTTATACAGCTTGTTGTATTCCGCTGCCGAGTTTTTCCAAGAAAAGTCTAACTTCATAGCGTTTGTCACAAGCTTATCCCAAACCTTTTTATCCGCAAAATATCCCAACGCCATACGAATTGTATACGCCATATCACTTGCGTTATATGGGTAAAAGCTAAAGCCGTTTCCTTCACCTGTAAACTTGTTATAAGGCTTAACAGTATCTTTAAGGCCGCCTGTTTCACGCACAATAGGAATAGTGCCGTAAGCAAAAGCTATTAGCTGACTCAATCCGCAGGGTTCAAACATTGACGGCATCAGGAACAAATCTGATGCGGCATAAACCTTATGTGCCAAATCGTTACTGAACATTATGTTAGCGGACATCTTTGTGGGATTGTACCAAGCTGTCTGACGGAACATTTCTTCATACTTTGCATCACCTGTTCCGACTACAACAATCTGTATGTCCATACTCATAAGTTCGCCCATTGCGGCGGCGATGATATCAAAGCCTTTTTGATCAACCAACCTCGAAACAATACCTATCATAGCCTTTTCGCCATCTATAGGTAACCCCAACTTCTCCTGCAGCTTTATCTTGTTTATCTTCTTCTTTGTCTTGACTGTCTTAACATCATAATTCTCGTATATCAACTTATCGGTCTTGGGATTATATACCGAATAATCCAATCCGTTTATTATTCCAAACAAAGAATTTGAACGTGCTGACAGCAGACCTTCCAGCTTCTCTCCTCCGAGGGGAGTCTTAATTTCCTCTGCATATGTGGGGCTTACTGTTGTCACATAATCAGAATACACAATTCCGCCCTTTAACAAATTGGCACAGCCGTGGAACTCAAGTTTATCCTCTGTAAAGAATTGCGGTTCAAGTGAGAAGAAATCAGAAACAATGTCTATGGAATAAATTCCCTGATATCTTAAGTTGTGTATCGTAAACATTGTTTTTATACCTTGATAGAACACATCTCTTACATAATACGCGTTCAGCAATACAGGAATCATTCCTGCCTGCCAATCGTGCGCGTGTATTACATCAGGCTTAAAATCAAGCTTTGGCAGAATTTCAAGACAGGCTTTGTCGTAAAATGCAAATCTTTCAAGGTCATTCCACTTATATAAATACACATCGCCGAAATAATATTCGTTATCTAAAAAGTAATATGTTACGCCGTCTTTTTTCAACTGAAAAACGCCGCAATACTTTCTTCTCCATCCAAGCGGAACATATATAAAGAATAAAAATTCCATCTCTGACTTGTATTCCTCAGGAATACATCCATACTTAGGTAAAACCACTCTAACGTCATTTCCGAGTTTCGCAAGAGCCTGCGGAAGAGCACCAAGGACATCGCCAAGTCCGCCTGTTTTAGCAAACGGAGCCGTCTCTGAAGAACACATTAATATTTTACTCATATCACACACCCCTTATATTTATCTGTTCAATTTGTGTAAATTTTTATATAACTGTCTTTTTGCCTATTACCATAGGATAGGTATCCTGACCCACCAGCTTTCTGCCGCTCCTTAAAACAACTTCTTTATCAAATACCACGTTTTCGAGCAAGCAATTATCCATAACCTGTGAGTTTTGCATTATAATACAATTTTCAACAACTGCACCCTTGCCGATATGGACACCACGGAACAGAATACTGTTTTTAACCGTACCCTCTATAACACATCCGTTAGCAATGAAAGAGTTGCTGACCTCTGCACCCTTGCCGTATTTTGTCGGAATAGTGTCCTTAACCTTTGTGTATATAGGCATATCGTTATTTTTGCCAAAAAGCTCATTTCTGACTTCTTTGTTCAAAAGTTCAAGATTTACGTCAAAGAAGTTCTTGACATTATCAATCTTTCTGCAATACCCGTCATATTTATATCCCATAATTTTTAATCTGTCAAGATTTGGCAATAAAATATCTTTAGCAATATAATGCTTATTATGTGCCACTGCATCTCCCAAAAGCTCCAAAAGCAGACTTTTTTCAATTATAAACATATGCATATACGAAGCATTGGTACGCTGTTGTATGGGGTATACCTGAATATCCTTTATTTTGTTATCACCGTCTACATCAAGCATAATTTTTGTAGATAACTCCTTTGTGCTTATCATAGGTATTTCAGTATAAACTAATGTAATATCAGCATTATTTTCCACGTGGAACTTTAATACTTCCGAATAATCTATATTACATATTATATTACAATCCGAAACCAAAACGTAGTTCTGACGGCTTTTTGAAATATAGTGAGTAATGCCGTTTAAAATATCAACTCCACCTCTTATTTCACCCGGTTCAAAGGCCTCCTTAGGCGGTAAGATAAACAAGCCATTACCCTTTCTGTCTATATCCCACGCCTTACCCGTTCCCAAATGGTCACTGAGCGATTGGTGATTATACTGCGTATTTATTCCGACATTAATAATCGCAGAGTTTACCATATTAGAGAGGACAAAGTCTATAATTCTGTATCTTCCGCCGAAGGGAACCGCCGCCAACGAACGTATAGAGGTAAGTTCCCCCATTGCTGCCTCCGGGTTTTCGGCAAAAATTAATCCCATTAAATCATTCTTCATATTTATCAATCCTTTCAACCATTACTCTGCAATATTGTCTGTTACCATTGAGTTACTTGCAACCTTCACACCATCACCAATTTCAATATCAGGTGCAATAAGAGTTATATCATCGGTGCATATTTTGCTATTGATATAGAAGTCGTTTGCACTTGAATCATTTGACCCTATACGGCTGTCCTCACCTACTACAACATTTGAGCCTATCAACGACTTATAGACAACCGCATCCTTTTTAATAACAGCGCCCGGAAAGATAATCGAGTCTTCGATTTTTGCCCCTTCCTCTATTGTAACATTATCAAATATAACCGAGTGGTCCACCTCTCCGTATACGTCACAGCCTTCTGTTATATAACAGTTGCGGAGCTTAGCCTCAGGTGCAACATAATGCGGCGGTGCAATAGGATTTCGGCTGTAAATTCTCCAATCGTCATCATCCAACTTAATTCCCGGGTCGTCATCAAGCAGCTCCATATTTGCCTCCCAAAGGCTCTTGACAGTTCCGACATCTTTCCAATATCCGTCAAATCTGTGAGCGATAAGTTTTAATCCCGACTCAAGCATTTTCGGAATAATATTCTTTCCGAAATCATTTTCAGACTCAGGGTCATTTTCGTCGTCTGTCAGATATTTTTCCAACACATCCCAACTGAAACAATACACACCCATAGACGCAAGATTACTCTTGGGTTCTGCGGGCTTTTCCTCAAATTCGACAATGTTCAAATCCTCATCAGTATTCATTATACCAAATCTTGATGCCTCGTCCCAGGGAACCTCGATAACAGCAATAGTAGCGTCTGCATTTGCCTTTTTATGCTGACGAATCATCTTGCTGTAATCCATTTTATAAATATGGTCACCTGAGAGTATAACAACATACTTAGGATTAAACTGCTTGATAAAGCCGATGTTTTGATAGATAGCATTGGCTGTTCCCTTATACCACTCGCCCTTTTCAGCAGATGTATAAGGCGGCAATACATAAACACCGCCGTTAGAACGGTCAAGGTCCCAAGGCTGACCGTTGCCGATATACGTGTTTAATTCAAGAGGCTGATACTGTGTTAAAACACCAACCGTATCTATTCCTGAATGAGCACAGTTACTCAGAGGAAAATCTATAATTCTGTACTTTCCTCCAAACGGCACAGCAGGTTTTGCAACATTACGTGTAAGAATTCCAAGTCGGCTTCCCTGTCCTCCCGCAAGTATCATTGCTACACATTCTTTTGATTTCATACTATATTTCATCCCTTTCGGTATTTTATAAACATTTCTGATATATACTATTTCTTACGTTTTGGCTTTCCTATCGGTTTTTCTATCGGTTTTTCATCACATCTCATATAGATTGCGGTAAGCGGTTTTAAGTCAAGATTTATGGAATACTCATATCCGTCGCGAGGAACTGTTTTAGTCTTACACTTTTTAGTTCCATTTCCGTCACCGCCAAAGATCTTGCTGTTTGATGACAGTATTGTTTCATATTCGCCGTAATAGGGTACTCCCACTTTGTAATTCTTTCTTTCAACAGGCGTAAAGTTGATAATAACTGCAATCTTCTCTTTTCCCGAAGAGTCAATTCTCATAAACGACAGCACGCTGTTCTCACAATCACTTGCGTTCAGCCACTTAAAGCCTTTCCACTCGCCTTGTTCACGCTCTATTTCATAAAAGGCTTTATGCTCTGCATAGAAGTGATTGACAGCCTCGCAGAACTTTGACATCTTTCTGTGAAGTTCGTACTTATCAAGTCCCCAATCAAGCTGTTCAGCGAAACGCCATTCCACAAACTGTCCGAACTCACCGCCCATAAAAAGTGACTTTTTGCCAGGGTGTGCATACATATACGCATAAAGAATACGCAATTCCGCAAATTTCTCCTCATATGTTCCCCACATCTTATCGAGCAGCGAACGCTTGCCGTGTACAACCTCATCGTGCGACAGTGCAAGAATGTAATTCTCAGCATAGGCATACATCATTGCAAAGGTCAGCTTATTGTGATTACCCTTTCTGAACAATGGGTCACATTGCATATAATCAAGTACGTCGTGCATCCAACCCATATTCCACTTAAAGTTAAACCCAAGTCCGCCGCTTTCAACAGGCATTGTAACACCGCCCCAAGCAGTAGATTCCTCAGCAATCATCAATGTATTCGGGAACCTCTCAAATACAGCCATATTGAGCTTTTGCAAAAAATCTATTGCTTCAATATTCTCTTTTCCGCCGTATTTGTTGGGTATCCACTCCCCATCACGTCTGTTATAATCAAGATACAGCATACTTGAAACAGCATCAACACGTAAGCCGTCCATATGATATTCGCCTATCCAGAACAGGGCATTTGAAATCAAAAACGAGAAAACCTCCGTTTTTGTCCAGTCAAAAACCAAAGTTCCCCACTCCTTATGCTCACCGCGTCTTGAGTCAGGATGTTCAAACAACGGTGTGCCGTCAAACTGTGCCAACCCGTGAGCATCTCTCGGGAAGTGCGCAGGCACCCAATCCATTATAACACCTATTCCGTTTTGGTGACAAACGTCTATAAATGCCTTTAATTCAGTTGGGCGTCCGTATCTGCTGTTTGCTGAATAGTATCCCGTTACCTGATAGCCCCAACTGCCGTCAAAGGGATATTCGCATATAGGCATCAGCTCAATATGTGTGTACCCCATTTTCTTTATATATGGTATAAGCTCGTCAATCATTTCAGTATATGAGAGGTAGCTTCCGTCCTCGTGGGTTTTCCAAGAGCCAAAGTGCATCTCATAAATATTCACAGGCTTATCATATGGCATTGTTTCAGTACGCTTTTTCAGCCATTCTCCGTCAGACCACTCATATGTCAAATCTGTTGTGACAGACGCATTTGCAGGTCTTATCTCAGAATAAAACGCATATGGATCTGACTTAAGCATTATATCGCCTTTATTTGTTTCAATACTGAACTTATAATTCTGATTTTCGGTAATTCCCTCTAAAAATACCTCCCAAATACCTGATGATACGTGTTTTGTCATTATTCCCAAATTTCGGTCCCATCCGTTACCATCACAAACAACGGATACAGATTTGGCATTAGGTGCCCAAACAGCAAATAAATAACCGCTTTTTCCGCTGTGACCTACCATCTTGTGTGCACCGAGCATTTTATAGCTTTCATAGTTAACTCCGTTATTAAAAAGGTAGATTGGGGCATCATCTATATAAAAATTTTTTTTAATTTTCGCAGTATCTTTTTTAGCCTTTTTCATTTGTTCGCCCTCCGTTGACAATATAAGTTAAATTATTCAAAAAAATTTGTTGTTAATATATTAAAATTAGATATATTGTACAATATTATTTTAGCACATTATTTCAACACTGTCTATTGTTTTTACGTAAATTATACGTAAAATTTTTACCAAAATATCCTTTTACTTTTTGTCTATAATGTTAAAATTAAGCCTTTAAAATCGTTGTATTTTGTTGTTTTTTGCCATACATCGCTAAAGTTATACTTTATCTGCATTTATTTGGATAAGTCTTGCCGATTGCGACAGAACGGACATTATATATTATATATTATATAATATGGTATGAAGGACTTGTTTCTTTTATTCCCGCACCGTTTAAAACGTTGTAATAATTATTAAAGAATAAAAATTGTTTGCAATTAATATGTCAATATGATATACTAATATTTAATCTTATTATGTAGATTTCGGTGATACTTATGAATATTGGAATAGGGAATTTAATACTTAATCTGATATATCCTCCTCGGTGTATCTTCTGCGGCAAAAGACTATCTCCCAAGGTGCGTATTGCAGTATGCGACAAATGTTCTAACAATCTGCCATATTGCAAAGCGTACAAAAGATGCAAAAGCTGCGGTGCACCCATTGCACAAGGGACAGGTGACAAGTGTAAAAGATGCTATATCTCACACAGGAACATCACACGCTCTACATCAACATTCGTATATGCAGATAATGCTCGCTCTGCCATAATCAAATTTAAAAGGTCTGCAAATTCAAGCTACGGAAGGGTTCTTTCATTTTATATAGCAGGTATGGTTAAATCAGATTTTAAAGGAGTAGAATTTGACGCGGTGGTCTCTGTTCCGCCACGCAAGAAGCCGATTACAAAAGATAAGTTTGACCAGGCGGCATTCCTTGCAAAAGAGGTATCACTACGACTCGGTATTCCATACATATCCAACGCCTTATATCAGGTACGGCATATAAAGAAGCAAAGCTCGCTGAGCTTTAACGCAAGGCTTGAAAACGTAAAAGATGCCTTTTCAGTTAAGAAACAATCAGCTGTCAGCGGTAAAACAATTTTACTTATTGATGATGTACGCACAAGCGGTGCTACCCTTGAAGAATGTGCCAAGTCACTTAAAGACTCAGGTGCTTACAAAATATATTCGGCAACAGCCGCAATTGCTATTATAGGTAACTGATAAAATTATAAGCCATTGTACAATACGCCCAATCCGAAATAATTTTTTCATTGCAGTTGGGCTTTATGGTTTCACGTTTCACAAAATTCTATTATAATATAATTCATATAAATCGGAGGTTTTTTCAATGTCACTTTACAGCATTATTCTCGCCGCAGGCGAGGGAAAGAGAATGAAGTCAAAACTGCCTAAGCCTTTGCAAACCGCAGGCGGCAAAACCTTAATTGACCGCGTTATAGAGGCCGTTTCCTCTGCCGGTTCAGAAAAAAACATAGTTGTTGTGGGCCATATGGCAGATAAAATTCGTGAACACTTAGGCGATACCGCAGAATACGCAAATCAGTTTGAACAGCTTGGCACTGGTCACGCTGTTATGCAGGGTATTGCTCCTATCGCTGATTGCAACGGAAGTGTTATTGTTATGTGCGGCGACACACCTTTGATAACGTCCGAGACTCTTGTATCCGCATATAAGGAGCACAGTGCCGAACAACGCTCTGCAACCGTCATTACTGCCCTTTGTGACAACCCTTTCGGCTACGGCAGAATTGTCCGCAACAACGGAAGTATAGCAAAAATCGTTGAACAAAAGGATGCCACAGAGCAAGAAAAGCTGATAAACGAAATCAATTCAGGTATGTATATATTTGATATTCAAAAACTGAATTCTGCACTTTCACGTATCACAAACAACAATGCTCAGGGCGAATATTACTTGACAGACGTAATCGAGATTTTGTTAAATGATGGTGAAAAGGTCGGTGCATACATTGCCGATTTTGAAGAAACAATAGGTGTAAACGACAGGGCACAGCTTTCCTATGCCGACTATCTTTTGAATAAACGTAACGTAAACCGCCTTATGGCAGATGGTGTATGTATACTAAACCCTGATACTGTCCGTGTATACGACAACGTAAAGGTCGGATGCGATACCACAATTTATCCTAACACAATTTTAGAGGGCAATACCGAAATAGGTGAGGATTGTATAATAGGCCCCAACACAAGAATAGTAAACTGTCACATAGGTAACGAAACAGAACTTCAATCCTCTGTTGCTCTTGACAGCACAGTTGGAAGTAACACAAGCGTAGGTCCGTTTGCATACATAAGACCAAATTCAAAAATAGGCGACAACATCAAGGTTGGCGACTTTGTTGAAGTTAAAAACGCAACAATCGGCAACAATACAAAAATCGCACATCTGACATACGTAGGTGATGCTGATGTGGGCGAAAGAGTAAACTTCGGTTGCGGTACTGTAGTCGTAAATTACGACGGAATACATAAGCACAGAACAATCATAGAAGACGATTGCTTTATCGGCTGTAACACAAACCTTGTATCCCCCGTAACAGTCCGCAAGGGTGCCTATACAGCAGCAGGTTCGACCATAACCGACGAGGTTCCCGAAAATGCTCTTGCAATTGCAAGAAGCCGTCAGGTAGTAAAAGACGGCTGGGCAAAGGGTAAGAAAAAATAAAATCTATAACAACGAGGGACATTTTTATGTATTTAATTGTAGGGCTTGGTAATCCGGGCAGAGAATATGTTGGAACACGCCATAATATCGGTTTTGAAGTTGTAGATGCACTATGTTCAAAATACGATATTAAACTCAGCAAAGAAAAATTCCGTGCCGTATTCGGCGACGGAATTATCGCAGGCGAAAAGGTAATCGTTGCCAAACCGCAGACATATATGAATTTAAGCGGCGAAAGTGTCCGCGAGATAGCCGATTGGTATAAAATTGACAGCGAGCATATAATAGTTATATATGATGACATATCTCTTCCCACAGGCAAGCTGCGTATTCGCGAAAAGGGCAGCGCAGGCGGTCACAACGGAATTAAAAATATAATATATCAGCTTCAGACAGACGTCTTTCCCCGAATAAAAGTCGGCACGGGAATGCCCGATAATCCTGACTATGATATAAAAGACTACGTTCTCGGCAAATTCTCTAAAGAAGAGACGGAGATATTGATAAAAACAGCAGTAAGGGCCGTTCTTGCCACCGAAGAAATTATAGCAAATGATGCTAAATCCGCAATGAATAAATATAACGGATAGGTGAAAATATGAATGCTTATTTGGAAATTTTAAATTCGCTTGCTGAGTTTTCAGAACTCTGTGACGCTTTAAAATCTAAAATAACACCTCTAAGCGTTTTGGGTGTGTCTGACTCAGTCAGGGCACACCTCGCTTTTTGCGTATGCGAAAAACTGAATAAAGGCTGTCTTTTTGTGGCAAGCACGGAAAGCTCCGCAAGGGAATTATACAAGGATATGTCATTCTTTGCAGAGGATACAAATGTACTGCTGTTCAACTCTTCAGAGCTGATGTTTCACGACGCTGAGGCAGAGAGTCACGAGGTCTTGGCGTCCAGGCTCAATGTTTTAAATAATTTGATTTCAAGCAAAGACAAACTGTTTATAATCACCTCCCCTGAGGCACTTCTCAGCGTAACCGTTCCCAAAAATATATGGGATAGTTCTGCAATCCGCCTTGAAGTCGGTGACGATATCGAACTTGACACACTTATAAACAACCTTATATCTCTTGGCTATAAGCGAGAGGATATGGTTGAGGGAGCAGGGCAGTTCAGCGTAAGAGGCGGAATTGTTGATATATTCCCTTGCACATCTGAATATCCGTACAGAATTGAGTTCTTTGATACAGAAGTAGACTCAATCAGGATATTCGCACCTGACACCCAACGAACTATCGAACGTGCAGAGGTATTTGAGGCTTCCCCTGCAACAGAAATTCTTTTGAATGATAAAGATATTGAAAATCTGATTTCAAGTCTGACCGACATCATAAAAAATATCGAAACAGCCACAGAGCAAGGCTCTCGCTTACACTCGGTAATAACACGTGATATAGAAAGACTGCAAAACCGAGTATATTTTCCGTCTATTGACAAATACATTCCGTACATCTATCCAAAGGATAAGCCTACCTTGCTTGACTATATGCCAAGTGACTACATTATATTTATGGAGGAGCCGTCGAGAATTTCGGAGCGTCTTGATATAATCGAACAAGAGAGAGCAAACACAATAACCGAATTATACGAGTTTGGAACAATGCCATCGGTGAACACAAGCTTCTCCCTTTCGTATCACACCGCCATCAAGCGTATGCAAGCATATAATTTGGTGTCAGTTAGCGGACTTTCACACAATCAAAAGGATATAAAACCAAAGCGGACATACTCTATCAACTCAAGGAGTATAACAGGATTTAACGGCAATCCCGAATTGATGCTTGAAACCTTGGAGCATTATCTGCAAAACCTATATCGCACCATCATATTGGCAGGCACGCCTGAGCGTGCGGCAAATCTTGCCAAGCGTCTGGAAGAGGACGGCGTTAAATGCTCACATCAAGGTTCCCTTACCACTCTGCCAAACAACGGCGGAATTGTAGTTTGCGGCGGTTCAATAGGCAAAGGCTTTGAATACCCATTGATACAAACCGCAGTAATCGGCGACAGAGAGATTTTCGGCAATGTCCGCAAAAAGAAGAAACGACCTTTATACAGAGGCAAAATGGGTGACAAAATTTCAGACTTCACCACTCTGACCCCGGGGGATTATGTTGTCCACCGCAATCACGGCATAGGTATGTATAGCGGTATAACACAGCTTAACGTAGATGGTGTCAGAAAGGATTACCTGACATTAACATATAAAGGCAGTGACACATTATATGTTCCCACCGACCAACTTGATATGGTATACCGCTATGACAAAAAGGACGGCACAAGAGTAAAACTCAACAGCCTTGGCGGAACCGATTGGGAGAAAACAAGACGCAAGGTCAAAGAAGCCGCCGCCGAAATGGCAAAAAAGCTTATCGCGCTATACGCAGAACGTGCAA
>CACYTW010000022.1 GCA_902777435.1 uncultured Ruminococcus sp.
CAAACGAAGTTGAAAGCGACGACCTATCCTTAAAGCTCAACGATATATCAAAAATATATGAAGTGTATGACAACCTGTTAAACAGTAGTTCCGCCGACGCAGAGGATAACTTAAACCTTGTTATCCCTAAACTTAAGGAATGTATCTTTTTAAATGGCAGTTTATTCATACGTCATTTTCGCTCTTTCACACCCGTTGAGCTCAACGCAATAGGTGAGCTTATGCAAATGCTTGACGTATATGTTGACCTCTGCTGTGACGATATATATAAAAGCTCTGATTTGTTTTCCTCATCAGCAGAAACAGGCAGAAGGCTTATTGAAACAGCCGAAATGCACAACATACCATATTCCGCTCCCGTAAAAATAGCGGATAACCCTATCGAAAGCGAAATTGATATCCTTGTAGGCAACTACTTTGCACCATATCCCAAACCCCAAAAAAGCACACCCGACAACGTGAAAATATTTGAGGTATCCAACAATTACAGAGAGGCAGAAGCCGCCGCAGATTTAATTCTGAGGCTATGCAGAACGGAGGGACGTAAATTCTCTGACTTTTTGATTTTAGCAAGAAACACCGATACATATAATCGGATAGCACCTGCTATATTCGAGTCAAGAGGAATTGACATCTTTCTTGATAAAAGGAGAAGTATTATTTCTAATCCTCTTGTACGGCTGATAACAACTTCTCTGGACATTATAGCAAACGGCTATTCCTATGAGAGGATTATGACCCTTGCAAGAACAGGTATAACAACCGCAACCGATAATGAGGTTGACAGCTTTGAAAACTATCTGCTTGCTGTCAATCCATCATATGCTATGTGGAATGACTCCGTATGGACGTATTGCCCCAAAGGTTATGACATAGATGAAATCAACACAACCAGAGGCAAGATAACACGCTTTACCGAATGTATGAAAGCTGAACTTTCGGGCAGACGAAACGCAGAGGAATTCTGCAATGCCATATTAAAGGCAATGGACACGGCTGAACTGTCAAATTGTATATCCGCCCTGTGTGAGTCTTTTTCCGCTCAAAATATGTCGTATCTTGCAGAGGAATACAGACAGGTATGGAACAGCGTTATATCGGTAATATCGCAAATTTCTGTCCTTATGGACGACGAATATATATCCAGGCAAGACTTTTATGAGCTTTTTAACAATGCTTGCAACGGCATAAACGTAGGTCTTACACCCCAAACCCAAGGCAGTGTTGTGTTGAGCAGTATTGACACCTTTCGAAACAGCGGAACGCCTGTTGTCATTGTCTTAGGTATGACCGATGGTGTTTTTCCTATGCCTCACACATCTGAGGGTATTATCTCCGATGCAGAACGTCACGAGCTTTATAATCACGGAATACAGTTAGCCCCGGGAGCGGACTTTAAGCAACACGAGGAGCAACTCCTTATATACTCCGTTCTCTCTGCCCCATCAGAGAAACTATATCTGTTTTGCCCTATGACAAATGCAAACGGAACACCTCTTGCACCCTCGTCAATATTAAAGAGGATAAAAAACAAAGTTTTCCCCAATATTGAGGTTTACAATCCCGACCTGAGTGGCGATATACTTCACGGCTCGGAGGGCAAGGAGGCGGCATTCGAGATTTTATGCACTATTCTTGCAAAGGCAGGCGGCGACCATACTCAGCTAAAGCCTTCGGAAGCAAAGCTATATAAGCTGTTTGCCGACGACAAAGACTATGCAGAAAAATTGGCTGATATAGTATACGCAATGGATAATCATAAACCCGAAAAGCTGTCAAGAGCCTCCGTAGATGCCATCTACGGCACACCGATTAGGTTAAGTGCATCAAAGCTCGAAAAGTATAACGCGTGTGCATATTCATTCTTTTTAAGCTATGGTCTTATGGCATCAGAGCGGGACATTGCAGGCATAGAGGCACGCAGCACAGGTACTATTCAGCACGAGGCACTGTATAGATTTTTTTCAGAATTGAAGTCTGCAAATACGGACTTTTCAAGCATAACAAAAGAGGATTGCTACAAGCGTATGTACTCCCTTGTAAAAGATGAAGCAATAAAGAGCAGTGAGCTTTTATACGAAAGCTCTTCGTACTATAAATATATCACCACAAAGATGCAAGGGATTGCCTCCCGCACAGCCTGGGAGGTTATAAAATTCTATCGCTCAAGCAAATTCCGTCCTATCGGCTTTGAAATACGAATTGATACTGACGGAGAAATCCCACAGCTTGAAATATCAAACGAGGATGGTAACCACATTGCAAACTTAAAAGGAATAATAGATAAGGCGGATATGGCTGAAATCAACGGCAAAAACTATATTGCAATCACAGACTATAAATCATCAAGCAAACCCCTTAACTACAATCTTGTTCAGGCAGGTGTAAACATACAACCGCTTTTATACTCCGATATAATATGCAAAAGAATGAACGCAAGCCCTGCCGCAATGCTATATATGCAAATGACCGACCCGATAGTTAAGCTCTCTGCAAACAGCGGAGGAATATCCCCGTCTGAGTTAGAAAAAGAGGTCAACAAAAAGGTTGCAATAAACGGATGGATGACAGATGATGCCGCAGTAATATCCGATTACAGTTCTGGCGGCGAAAACGGAGAAAAATATACTTTGACGCCCATTCCCGACTCAGAGCTCAGAGAACGCATAAACGAGTCAAATAAGAAAATTCAGGACTCGGCAATGGGAATTTACAACGGAAATATAGAGGCAAAACCATATTGTGATAAAAACTATGATGCCTGTCAATATTGCATATTCAGCGAACATTGTCACAACTGAAAATTTGGTAATTACATAACGCAACTGCCGAACGGGACGATTACGCATATGAGCCTATTATAAATTCAAAATAATTTTTACGTTGCAGTTGGGCTTGGCAACTGTATGGGCTTTGGGCAATTAATTCAAAATATTTTATACTTTTTGTCGGGCATTCACTTCGCGACAGCTCCCTTTACTACATAGGAGCCTATCAACGGAGAAAATATGCAAAAGAGAATTGCAAAACCCAATTATTTTACGCGAAAATTTACGTTTTACAAAGGGCGTAAATATATAAAACAAGGAGAAAATAAAAATGAAAACATTTATTTTGGCAAGTAAAAACCAACACAAAGCAGAGGAAATTAAAAATATATTAGGTGCGGATTACGAGGTAATCACGCAAACGGACGCAGGTGCAGGTGAAATAGACGTAATTGAGGACGGCACAACCTTTGAAGAAAACGCAATAAAAAAAGCCGAAACAATATTGAAAGCTGTGGGAAAGCCTGTCATAGCTGACGACAGCGGTTTGTGCGTGGACATTCTTGACGGAAGTCCGGGGGTATACACAGCACGATATGCAGGGGAAAACGCTACTGATGCCGAGAACATCAACAAATTGTTGACTGCACTTGACAGACAGCCTGCCGAAAAGAGAACCGCAAAATTTGTATGTGTTATCGCTTTTGCACGTCCCAACGAAAAAACAGTAACCTTCCGAGGTGAATGTGTCGGCAGAATTGCATTTTCGCCATCAGGCGAAAGCGGCTTTGGCTATGACCCGATTTTTTACATTGATGATCGCAAATGCACCTTAGCAGAATTACCTGCGGAAGTTAAAAATTCAATCAGCCATCGCTTTAACGCACTTAAAAAGTTCTCTGATTGGTGCAATAATCTTTAAATGCGAGAACCTTTCAGCAATCTGTTCCTATGGGAATGTCGAGTACGCTGTCCCATATGGTAATGGGTTACGTTATTGTCAAGTATGCAACAACAAGGCTCCTATGTAGTAAAGGGAGCTGTCAGCGTAGCTGACTGAGGGATTAGCTGTGATGTTCTAAAATTTACACAATTGTGTTAAATCAAAATTGACAACAGTAAAGCCAGCCATAATTTACGGCTGGCTTTGTTAAATCTATTATTTTGTTATTAATTCGACTCCTGCTTCGTCAAGTTCGGCTTTCCACTCTTTGTCAATCTTTGCATCTGTTATTATTCCATTAAGATTTTCTATGTCCGCAAGTTTAATAAAACCAATTCTTCCGATTTTTGATTTATCACATATAAAATAGTGCTTTGTGGAATTTTTCATCATCTGTTGCTTGATTGCACACTCTTGCTCGTTGCTTTCAAGGACACCACTGTTTCGGACAATACCCTTTCCGCTAAAAAACATTTTATTGGCAAAATAGTTTTTTTCGATACAGTTTTCCGCAAATCTGCCCACAAAGGATTGATTACTGCCGACAAGACCGCCTATTCCGATTAACTTGACATTTTCACAATCAGCCAATTCAGATATAACCCTCAAAGAATTTGTAATTACGGTAACCGCTTGCTTCATTCTTTTTATTTCCTGAGCCATATAGAACGTGGTCGTAGAGGCGTCAAGAAAAATCGTATCTCCCGTCGCAACCATATTAGCAGCAATTTTTGCAAGTGCCATTTTTTCCTCAACGTTGGTTGACTTTCTTTTATTTAATGACAATTCGTTACTGCTCTCGTCAATGGGCAATGCACCGCCGTGAGTACGGCGTAAAAGCTCCTGTTTCTCAAGCTTTTCAAGGTCACGCCTCACTGTTTCTTCGGTTACACCCATCTCTTCGCTGAGTCGGCTGACCGAAACCGCTCCCGTTTGATTTAAAAGATCAATAATCATCTTTTGACGCTCTAAAGCGAACATATCTTAATCGCCCCCTTTAAGGCTTATAAAACTTAAGTACGGAAACTCTCCGCACTTATTTGTTGATAATCCTTACAATATCACCGTTTTTCAATCCTGCGGAATTTGCATCATCAGTATCTATATGCATTTCGGTATTAAAATCATCTCTCACCCTTACCTGAACATCATAGAATTTAGTCGGCTTAATGCTGTCAATCATAACATCAACATAGTCGCCGTCATTAATTCCGTGTTTTTCAGCGTACTCAGGGGATAAGTGTATATGTCTGTTGGCAATTATAACACCCTCTTTTAAGTACACACTTCCTTTAGGGCCGACAACAACTATTTTTTCAGAGCCTTCAACCTTGCCTGACGGACGTACGGGAGGACTGACCTTTAATACAAATGTATCTGTTTTTGAAATTTCAACCTGAGTTTTGGCTCTCACAGGTCCCAAAACTCTGACCTTTTCAATAGACTTAAGTGATGGTCCAACCAGAGTGACCGTCTCTGCAGATGCATACTCTCTGCCCATCAAGGTCTTCTTCTTGGTGAGCTCATATCCCTTACCGAAAAGGGTATCCAAATCCTCTCTTGACAAATGAATATGACGTTGAGAAACTCCGACCTTAATCTGCTCATTATCTTCCTGTACCTGAGCAAGAGCGGCTCTGACAGCTTGTTCAACAACACTTTTATTCATAACGAAATCAATCCTTTCCCTCGGTTATATCTCCATTGTAGTCAAAAAACTTCGCAATTTCTCCGTGAGGGTTGGCAATAACGGCTCTGCCGTATACCTTCCCAAGCACACCTGCCTTCTTCTCGCCCACAGCTACCGCCTCTTTAACAGCAGAAACAGCACCCTTGATAATCAATGTGCAAAGTCTTCCGCCAAGGCGTTTTTCTGTGTGAATAAGAGAAACTTCTGCCGTCTTTAACATAGAGTCAAGCCCCTCGATAGATGCAACAAGCCCCTGTATCTCCAAAAGGCCGAATGCAACATTTGGATTTTTTACCTCGTAATCTACGCCAAAAAATGATTTTGGCAGCTTTTTGTTAAACTTATCTTTATTTATATCCATAAGGTATGCCATTGGAGATGCCTGATCGTCAGGTCTTGCAATAACGTGTGAAACAATATATTTGTTCTCACTCTTGGCATACTCCACACCTGCCTCAACAGCGGCTCTGACAGCGGCAACCTCGCCCTCCATCTTCACCACCATTACAAGCGGTGCAGGAACATCAGGGCTGAGCGGTCTGTTTCTGTCAAATGCAATAATTTTTACATCCGCCGCCTTTGCCGCAATATCCGCAACGCATACCGCCGCGGTAAAACTATAAACTTCTATCATTCCGAGTGCTTTCATATTTTTGCTCCGTTTTATATTCTAAAATCTTTTGTATTAAACAATATGCAGATTGTCAACCATTACACAACGTCTTTGACGGCAGAATGAATGTGCTGCTGTAAGGCCTTCTCCTGTGGGTCCTGCAATGGTAAAGGTTGTGTATCCCTCACCGCCTGCTCCAATTCCTGCATAAGACGGTGCGTTCTTTACAAATATTGTTGTTTCAACAGCCTTTGCAAAGTTTGTTAAGTTATCAATATTCTTCGAGTGGATATGAGCCGAATGTCTGTTTCCGTGCTCTGCGGCAACTGCAAGCTCAATCGCCTCGTCAATATCCTTTACTCTTACAATACCCAATACAGGCATCATCATTTCAACCTGAACAAACGGATGCTCGTTTGGAACTTCACAGATAATCAATCTCGGGTCCGCATCAATGCCGATAGCCTTTAAGAATAAAGATGCATCTTTGCCTACCCAATCTTTATTTATAGAGTATTTTCCGTTCTTTTCAATCAAACAGAGCTTAACCAACTTATCAATCTCTGCACCCTTAATTAAATATGCACCGTTCTTTTGCATACTTGCAATCAACTCGTCTGCAACATTACGGAAAACAAAACATTCTTTTTCAGCAATACAAGGCAAGTTATTGTCAAAGCTTGCACCTGCTACAATATCTGCACCTGCCTTTTCAATATCAGCAGTATCATCAACGATTACAGGGGGGTTACCTGCACCTGCACCTATAGCCTTTTTGCCTGATGACAAAAGTGCCTTAACAACACCGGGACCGCCTGTTGCAACCAACATACGAACAATGGGAGATGCCATCATTTCGTTTGAGCTTTCACGGGTCGGCTTTTTAACAGATACAACAAGGTTTTCAGGGCCGCCTGCCTCTAAAATTGCTCTGTTTACAAGGTCTACCGCATAATTTGCAGTTTTGCAAGCATTAGGGTGAGGGTTAAAGACAACCGCATTTCCGCCTGCTATCATACCCATAGAGTTACAAATAACTGTTTCGCTTGGATTGGTAGACGGGGTGATGCTTCCTATAACACCAAAGGGAGCAGGTTCAATCAATGTCAGACCGTCGTCCCCCGTCATAACAGATGGCTTTAAATCTTCTGTTCCGGGGGTCTTGTTTGCAACAAGCTGATGCTTGATAATCTTATCTGCAACTCTGCCCATTCCTGTTTCTTCAACACCGAGAACGGCTAAATTTTCGGCTTCTTCAAGTGTCAGCTCTCTGATACGAGAAATCATTTTTTCTCTCTGAGCCACAGAATAACCACGGAACTGCTTGTATGCCTTGCTTACAGCCTCAAGAGCCTCTGTCATTGTATCAAAAACACCCTTTTGCTTTGGCGCTCTCTCAGCCTCCTTCATTGAGCCTACTACATTTGCAACTATTTCACTTATGTATTTTTCATCAACTATCATTGTTAATCCTCCCGGGTTTATATGTTTTCAAATATCAAAATATAATTGGTTTTACATAACTGTTTCCCACAGCTTATCGTCAGGGTTTGCAATGACAGAGCTGTCAAGGAACATACCCTTATCGCCTGCCGCAACCTCCGCTCTTTCGATTGCCGCCTTAATTGCCGCAACCTCACCTGTAATCAGCATATATGACTTACCGCACATACCTCTTGCCAATCGCATTTCTATCAACTGAACATCTGCGGTCTTTGCAGCCGTATCAGCAGCTACAATCATTGCCGCACAAGAGTAGGTTTCTAATACACCAAGTGCTTTTTTATTTTCAATCTCATTCACACCGTAAATCGCCGGGAAAATAGATTCGTCGGGATTTCCGAGAACAAAGCTGTCAATCTGTTTTGTGCCGAACCTCAAAGATGCGGCATCGACAGATGCCTTGACAGCACTTAATTCACCTGTAATAATTATTATATATTTTCCGGGGCATACTACCTGAGCCTCGATAACATCTACTTCCGCTGTTTTTACCATCAAATCTGCCGCCTCTATACCGGTAGATACTGTCTGGTATTCAGCCATACCTATTGCCTTACTCATCTTCCGCCCTCCTGTCGTATAGTAATCTGCCTTTCGCTAACCGCAATTACTTCACCATCTGACGGTGAATGTATATTGACTGAAAGTGCAGCTTCTCTTGCTTTTCCGATTACCTGATATTTTTTCACTGTGTCGCCAACCTTAACACTTGCAACTGCAGGTGCACCTATGTGCTGGCTGAGTGCAATTTTGTACTCATTTACTTTTACCTCAGCCGTATCAAGCGGTGCAGGTGTTTCATACTTAGCAAGACCAATTCTTGCTGTCAATCTCTCTTTTGAAACTCCTCTGTACTTCCTCATTTTTGAAACAGGAGCCATCTTGATATCCCTTTCAGGCAGTATGCCCTGCTTTTTCAATTCACCCTTGTACTCGGTAATAAGAGTTCTGGGCGATAATCCCTGACCGCAGGAATATAACTCACACAGGCCACAGCTTGAACAAAAAGCAGTATTTATCATTGGTTTGATATCCCTTATTGTTCCGCTTGATGCGGCGTGCATAAATTCGCTGGGCACTATGGGATGTCCAAGGAGATTTCTCGGACACAAATCAGTACACATTCTGCACTGACAGCACGCGCTCATTGCACGTTTCATATCTATATTGGTGTTTGCATTTTTTCTCTCTATGATATAATGATTTTTGGGCAATACCAAAATAGCATTTGTTGTCTTAGTAACCGTATCGTATATCCCCGCTTCACGCCCCATCATAGGACCGCCGTTTATCAACGCATAGTCAGCGGTGGTAATTCCCCCCGCCAACTCAATAACCTCTTTAAAAGTCATTCCCAAGGGAACATATACTGTCTTTGGTTCCTTGACCTCACCTGCAACAGTAATAAATTTTTGCGTTACAGGTTCGCCATTATGTATCGCTTTATAAATATTGTACACCGTTTCTACGTTAAACACCGTAACGCCGACAGAGATAGGAATTTTCCCCGGTGGTACAACTCTGCCTGTCACCTCATATATAGTAAATACTTCATCACCCGAAGGATATACCTCAGGCAAGTATTTGATTTCAATTTTATTATAGTCCTTCAAGACGGCTTTGACCGCCTCAACAGCACCTTTGTATGACTTCTTAACCGCAACAATCGCTTTTTTCGCCTCAACAGCTTTTGCAATTTCTGCAAAGGTTGATACAATCTCATAGGCATACTTTTCAAGCACTTGTCTGTGTAGCTTTAGTATAGGCTCGCATTCTGCACAGTTAAGAATGATGGTGTCTGCATCACTGTTCAGCTTAGCATAGGAAGGAAACCCTGCTCCGCCTGCACCTACTACACCATTTTCTCTTAAGAGGTTCGCCAATTCTTCTATATTCAATTTAACTGCGCCCCCTTCTGTTATCTGTTAAATCTATTTTTCAAATATATCTTTTCCGTCATCTATAATACCGACAATAGCCGCATCCACAGGTGAATTTTCCACCCCACAGCCAATTCTTGCCGCACTGCCTGTGGCAACAAGGACATATTCGCCTATACCTGCTCCCACATCATCAATTGCAACAAGTGATGAATTTTTTTCGCCCAAAGGCTCAACAATCATAAACTTGCTTCCCACAAGCTTTTCGTTTTTGCGGGTAGATACTACGCTTCCCGTAACCTTAGCTATAATCATCTCTATCCTCCGTTCACGTTCATTGCCGTGCGAACCTAAGTTCGCACGGTATGAACACGCTTTGCCTTATTATTTAAGAGTAGGCAAAATCTTTTCAACATCATTGTGAGGTCTCGGAATTACGTGTGTAGCAACGAGCTCACCAAGCTTAGCAGCGTTTGCACTACCTACTTCAACAGCAGATTTAACAGCGCCAACATCACCGCGAACCATAACGCTTACCAAACCTGAACCGATTTTCTCAGTTCCGACAAGAACTACGTTTGCAGCCTTGAGCATTGAGTCAGCCGCTTCGATTGCAGCTACCAAACCTCTTGTTTCAACCATTCCTAAAGCTTCCTGTGCCATTCTTCTTTCCTCCTTTTTTATAACAGGCTTTTCTGCCTGTGCTTCCGCTTTTACAGCGGGTTTTTCTACGGGAGCACTCTTAGTCTTTGTCACAGACCTTGAACCCCCATTTGTTTTTCTTACAGCCATCTAAATCACCCTGACTATTTAAGAGTTGGTAAAATTTTCTCAACATCACTGTGAGGTCTTGGAATAACGTGTGTAGCAACAAGTTCACCAAGTCTTGAAGCGTTAGCACCGCCTACTTCAACAGCGGCTTTAACAGCACCAACATCACCGCGAACCATAACGCTTACCAAGCCTGAACCGATTTTCTCAGTTCCGATAAGAACAACCTCTGCTGCCTTTACCATTGCATCAGCTGCTTCGATTGCAGCTACCAAACCTCTTGTTTCAATCATACCTAAAGCTTCTTGTGCCATTTGTATGTACCTCCTATATAAAATTAGTTTAATTATTTACATAAATTATTGGTTTACGATAGCAATCTTGATACCCTCTTTGTTGAGGTTAGTCTGATGTGCTTCGTTTATTTTATCAAGCGGGAACTTGTGAGTAATAAGCTCACTCATTGGCAAACCTATTGCTTTCGCCCTCTTGAGAAAATCAAATGTTGTTGCGTAATCACGCAGGGTGTAAACCCAAGAACCGACAGTTGTGATTTCCTTTGAACAGATATCAAAGTGAGGATTAATTGTAGCGTCGCCGCCGTTAATGAAAAATCCCAACTCGCAAAGACCGCCTGCGTTTCTGATAAACTTGTAGATATTGCTGTGAGCCACAGGTGAACCTGTGCATTGGAAAGCAAAATCTGCAAGATATCCGCCAAATGCGTCTTTAACCGCATCTGTAAGTGCGTCTATGCCCTTGTGGTTCATAAAGTTTACAGTATTGGTAGCGCCCATCTTCTTTGCAAATTCAAGACGCTGTTCTTCGCCGTCAATTGCAACAATGTTCTCAATACCCATTGTACGCAAAACTGCAATACAGATAAGACCGATAGGTCCGCAACCCTGAACGGCAACACGGCTGTTAAATCTGAGTATTCCTGTTGACTTTGCTCTCTCAACAGCGTGAACCAAAACAGCACATGGTTCGATTAATATTCTTGAGTCCAGGTCAAGATCGGATACATTAAATATCGTTGAACCGCCTCTTACAAATATGTAATCTGAGAACCAGCCGTTTAAGTGAATGTCGTCATCAGGAAGCAGTCCGTATACATCAGCACCGCCTACGTTCTGTTTGTTTAAGTCGTACATTGTGATATCAGGATTATCCTTGAAAATCATACAGGTTACAACCTTGTCGCCAACCTTTAAAGGCTTGCCAGCACTGTCCACCTTGACATTCTTACCCATCTTAACTATCTCGCCTGTACCCTCGTGGCCGAGTGCAACAGGAATAAGTCCAAACGGGTCACGCTTAAATTCGTGTGCGTCTGTACCGCATACACCACAGCCTTCAACCTTTACAAGAATATCGTCATCACCGAGAGGCGGAATTGGATATTCCTTAATCTCGTAATGTTCAAGTTCTGTCAGCATAGCAACTCTTGCCTTTTCGGGAACAGAACCGCTCTGCGAAGGTGCAGGAGTACCGCTTCCCATTTGTGCCAAGACTTGCTTTACTATTTGTTCAATATTTTTTTCATTCATAGTCTGTAAGTACCATCCTTTCCGACATAAATGTCATTTTTGTCGGACATTTTATCATAATTTGCTGAAAACCTCTTCAGCATAATCTCCGAGGTAAGTGTCCTGTTCGGCTGTACCGCCGCTTACCCCAAAGCCGCCTGTTATTCTTCCGTCTTTTACAAGAGGAATACCGCCGCCGAAAATGACGATTTTGCCATCATTGGTATGCTGTATACCATAGAGCGGTGCGTTAGGCTGTGCCAATTCACACAGTTGTGAGGTCTTCATTTTCAGTGATACCGAAGTATATGCTTTGTTAAGTGCAATATCATAGCTTGCGATAAAAGAGTCATCAGCACATTCAACCAAAACAGGTCTTGCACCGCTGTTGACAACGGCACATACTGCTTTTACGCCGATTTCTGCCGCTCTTTCCATAACCGCCTCAGAAAGCTTTTTTGCAGTTGCCAAGGTCACACCCAGCGGGTTTTCCTTTGCATCACTTTTGTGTACAGTTGTATCGGCTGAAATATTTTCACCTGCCATAGCACTTCGAACAAGCTCAGTAATTTGATTAATATCCACAACAAATCACTCCAACTTATTTGTTAAGCTCTTCCATAACCTTCTTAGTGATAGCAGCTACAAGTGCTTCGTTATCTGAAACAGATGCAGATGAGCAAGAACCGCCACAGCTGCCGCCACCGCAAGTGTGACAGCTTGCCTTTCCCTCTTTTGCGTTGGGACAAACATTTGCAGGGTGCTTGCCTGTCATACCGAACTGACGGCGAATTTCGTAAAGTCTTTCAACCTGTTCAGGTGTAAATTCCTTAGGACCGCCGAGAAGTCTTGACTTAAAGAGAAGCTCTGCATAAAATTCAACAGATTCCATCTTGTGATATGCAGCCAAAAGTGAGTCTGAGAATGTGAGAGCGCCGTGGCTTTCAAGAAGAACTGCATCATAGTATGGTAAATACTTTTCTACTGCGTCAGGAATTTCATTGGTTGAAGGTGTACCATATTCAGCAATCGGAACGCAACCGAGAGCGATAACTGCCTCAGGCATAATCGGCTGTGTAAGCGGAATCCCTGCGATAGCAAAGCTTGTTGCATATGTAGGATGTGCGTGAACAACAGCATTTACATCAGGACGCTTAGCATATACTCTCATATGCATCTTGATTTCTGATGAAGGCTTAAAGCCTGCGTTTGCCTGAATAACATTTCCCTGTGCATCAACCTTACAGATGTATTCAGGTGTCATAAAACCTTTACTAACACCTGTCGGTGTGCATAAAAATTCATTGTCATTGAGCTTTACAGAAATATTACCGTCGTTTGCGGCAACCATATTTCTGTTATAAATTCTTTTACCAATGTCACAAATTTGCTTTTTGATTTCAAATTCTGATACCATTTTGTTTTCTCCTTTATATGTTGAGTATTTCAGACGAATTTTACTTTCGACTGATATTAATTATTTTACTGTTTTATTTTACGTTTTATATTGTATCACGCAAAACCACATATGTCAATAGATTTTTCTGTGTTTTTGTTGTTTTTTCTTTGAAATTTTATTTTTTCAAATAATTTAAAAGATTTTCAATACCCTCACCCGTTTTTGAACTGACAAAAAAGATATTTTTACAGCCTGCAAGCCTGAGCCATCTCTCTGCTCTTTCGGTGTTGGCGTTTTCCTTATCGATTTTAGTTACAATTCCTATAACCTCTCTGTTTGCCGACGCCGTACAGCAAGGAGGATACAGAGAATAGGGTTCGGTTGCCGACATCAAAAGTCCCACAACATCTGCCTCGTATGAATACAAGGCGAGTGCCCTGCCTAAACTGTTATTTTCGGCATATTCACCGGGGGTATCAATCACAACGTCATAGTAATTGATATACTGTGTTTTGTGGTAATTTATCTTTTTACCTCTCATCGCTTGAGTAAGGGAGGTTTTACCACAGCCTGTTCTGCCTAAAAAAATTATTTTCTTTATTTTTTCATTTTTCATAGCATCAAGTCTTTGTTATTGGACAAACATTAAACCCTAATGTGTTTTGGCAGTATTCGGTCAAAGCCTTCAAAGCGGCATCGACCTCAGATACTGTTCCCGTAACTATAAGCGTTCCGCTAAATCTGTCTACAAAGCCAAGTTCCACACCTGAAGATTTGATTGCGATATCCCCTGCAATTATTGCGGTTTCCGACGGTGACATTGTAACAATACCGATAGCAGCCTTGGAATAATCAACCGCAGGGTCAAGCCCCAGCTTATAGTACAAAACCTTGTCGGGATTTGCGATTATATGTGCAAGTGTAATCTGCTTACCGGGTACAAGCTCTTGAATTATTCGCATTTTGTCTTGCAATTCATTTTGTGTCATACTTTTCACATCCATTATATATTATCCGCCGATTTGAGCCTTTAAGCCAACTCTTGACGCAACTCGTTTTAGCTTTTCCATTTTTTCTTTAGACGGTGTATAAATATCACCCATCTTATATTCTCTGCCTAAGCCCTTATACTTATCCTGTCCCATTCTATGATATGGGAGGAGATGCATTTCATCAACTGTGCCGAGAGATACGGCAAATTTTGCAATTTCCTCAATCTCTGCTTCGGTATCGTTAAATGTTGGTATAACAGGAACACGGACAATCAACTTTGTACCCTTGTACTCAGATATTTTCTTTGCGTTTTCAAGAATTAACTCATTGGGCTGAGTGGTAAATTCTTTGTGCTTTTCGGAATTAATATGCTTAATATCCATCAGGTAATAGTCAAGATGGGGCAATATCTTGCTTATAACATCAAATGATGCAAAAGCCGTAGATTCAATAGCTGTTGAAATTCCGTAATCCTTTGCAATTCTGAGTAACGCCTCCGAAAACTCAGGCTGACAAAGACATTCACCACCCGAAAGAGTAAGTCCGCCGCCGCTTCTTCTGAAGTAAGGCATATCCTTTAGAACGTTATCCATTACTTCGCCCGCTGTTATATCCTCGCCCACGGTTTTTACTTTTCCGCCGACCGTCATTTCCTGAATTTTATATTCCTGAGACTCTGGGTTACAGCACCAACGGCACCGCAAGCGGCAACCCTTTAAAAATACTATTGTTCTGACTCCCGGTCCGTCGTGTACTGAATATTTCTGTATATTAAATATTCTTCCTTTTACGTTTCTGTAATCCATACTATTCTCCATTAATACCATTAATACATTGTGGATTGCTCTGTCCTGTTAATAATATCGTCCTGAAGAGATTTAGAAAGCGTTGTAAACAATGCACTGTATCCTGCAACTCTTACAACCAAGCTTCTGTACTTATCAGGGTTTTTCTGAGCCTCCCTCAAGGTTTCTCTGCTTACAACATTAAACTGCATATGACTTCCCTTTTGGTCAAAGTATCCTCTGATAAGGGTGATAAATCCTTCAAGTCCTGAATCTCCCTCAAGGGCAGACGGATGGAACTTCATATTGAACAGCGTTCCGTTTGACGCAATATAATGGTCAAGTCTTGAAACAGAGTTTGCTGAGGCAGTAGGTCCGTTTACATCCCTGCCTGCTGACGGAGAAACACCGTCGGCAACAGGAGTATAGGCAAGTCTTCCGTCAGGGGTTGCACCTGTCTGCGCCCCCAAAGGAACATTTGCCGACACAGGATATAATCCTGCCTGGAAATGACCTCCTCGTGGGTTTTTGTATGTTTCAAGGGGCTTTGTATATGTATAAGCAACGTCCCTCGCAAATGCATCAACCTCAGGATTGTCGTTTCCGAACTTGGGTATATCATCAATCATTTCAAGGAGTTTATCGTACTCTGCTTTTTTCTGCGGCGATAATCCGTTTGCAGTGACCTCTTTTACAACCTCTGCAACTATTTTTTCGGTTATCTCTACACCCGAGTCATTCAATCTCTTTAAGGCCTCTATTGCTGTTTTCTCTGCCTGATTGTTTGAAACAGGTCTGCCGTAGTTATTTTCAAGTGCCTCTTTATATTCATTAAGAGTAACCTTCTTCTCATCATAAACCAACTTCTTTATGGCATAGAGGGAGTCAGCCATATTTGCAACACCAAAGCCCTGAGGTCCCGTAAAGTTATAAACAGCGCCGCCGTTTTGAACGCTCTTTCCTCTCTTTATACAATCATCAACCATTGAGGAAAGGAAAGGCAACGGACATCTCTCGGCGTGAGCCACATCTATGGCATTATCTGCATTTACCAAAAGTTCAATCATATCTTTAGATTGAGCTTTATATGCATCATAGAAATCATCAAAGGTTTTAAAATCAGCAATCTCGCCCGTTCTTTTGCCAAGCTGATATCCCTTGTCAACACCATTTGAGAACACAAGCTCAAGAGGTCTGCACATATTAAAGAATGCCGCATCGTGCCAGCCGTCTGTCTTACCGCTCTTTTGAGGTTCAACACAGCCTATGATGTTATAGTCACGTGCATCTTCAATAGTTAAACCTCTGCTGATAAGTGCAGGTATAATAACCTCATCATTGTAATACGCAGGCAAGCCTATTCCCGTTTTTGTAAGGGTAGCCGCCTTTAACATAAATTCGTGGGGAGTACCGTTCCATACTCTTATTGAGAAAGACGGCTGAGGAAGCATAACGTGTAAGCAAGCCTCAACACACATAAATGACAAATCATTCGTAGCGTCTAACCCCTCAGAGGTCTGTCCTCCCGCAATTAAGTTCTGGAACAAGCTGTAACCTGCAAATCCCTCTGCAGAGGCGGCATCTCTCGCCTTATTTAAGTCATTGAGTTTTACCCATATACAATCCATAAGCTCCTGGGCAAATTCTCTTGTGATTTTTCCTTCATCCATATCCTTTTTGTAATATGGATACATATATTGGTCAAATCTTCCCGGTGAGATAGAATGTCCGCTTGATTCAACCTGAATAAGCATCTGAACAAACCAGAAAGACTGACAAGCCTCATAAAAGTTCCTTGCACCATATTCGGGAACCCTGTCGCAGTTTTCAGCAATCTTTATAAGCTCTCTTTTGCGTGTTATATCACTTGTCTTTTCAGCCATCTGATATGCAAGTGCTGAATATCTTTTTGCATAATTTATTGCGGCATTACAGCTTATAATAACCGCCTCTAAAAATGCGTGTCTTTCAGCGTAATCGCTGTCTGCAACACTTAAAAGTGCAAGTTCTTCTGCGGCTTTATTCATTATTCCCTTGTAGCCTGTTTTAAGAACTTCTTCATATTTAACGGTAACGTGTCCTATTCCGTTATAGAAGTAGTTACCGGGAGTAAATATGTTATGGTCGATAGCGGCTTTCGCTCTCTCGTCCATATATGATGTTGCAAGTTCAGAGCTTGTCTTGCCCTTCCAATATTTATGTACCTCTGTGAGTTTTTGTTTTGTTTCCTCTGAGATATAGAAGGGGTCGGCCGCTCTCTTTTCTATTGTATCGAACTCGTCCTGGAGCCATTGATAAGAAAATTCAGGAAAGGTCTGACAACCCCGTGGGTTTTTGTTTGTACTTCCCACTATCAATTCTTCTTCTCTGATATAAATAGGAATATTATCGCAGATATGTTTAAAAGCCTTTGCCCTTCTCATTATTATCGGCTCGCCCTCGGTGCTTTTATAGCTTTCGGTTAAAAGCACCGCACGTTCCGCCTCTATCTCGGGCATTTTCTTAAAAAGATTTTCAACAAGATGTGTAATTCTCTCTGTTTTCTTTATTGGACCGCTGTAAAATTGACTCATAATAATCTCCGTTCCGCCGCCCTGCATCGGCATAAATGTTGATTAAATTTCTCTTATCCGCAGGGCAAGGAACGATAAGAGATTATTTCGCCCATGTGCGTTTCCGACCAAAGGGAGGAAAATTTCGCACGGGCAATTAAATCCGCCGGAGGCATAGCGTGAAAGTAACTTTCACGCATGTTCCGTTCCGCCGCCCTGCATCGGCATAAATAGTAATTAAATTTCTCTTATCCGCAGGGCAAGGAACGATAAGAGATTATTTCGCCCATGTGCGTTTCCGACCAAAGGGAGGAAAATTTCGCACGGGCAATTAATTCCGCCGGAGGCATAACGTGAAAGGAACTTTCACGTTAGGGTGATGGTACAAATCCGAACCTGCCAAAAACAATTAATTTAGGCATCTTTCGGCTTGTCGTCTTTGATAGGCGT